>DASUKC010000022.1:0-5761 GCA_036278975.1 Gaiellaceae bacterium | reverse complement strand
CACTGCAACGTGCCGGTGATCGAGCTTCGGAAGGAGAGCGGCGCCGAGCGCATCGAGCTCGAGCGCGAAGACTCGTATCGCCTCGAGCTTGAGAACCTGAGCGACGCGATTCGCGGAGAGTCCGAGCTGCTGCTGGGGCGTGACGACGCGATGGGCCAGGCCCGCACGCTCGCAGCGCTGCATGACTCCGCAACAGCGAAGTGAAAGAGCGGGCGGCGCAAGCGCTCGAAGCGGCCGGCGTCGTCCTGACGCCGGCCGAACGCGAATCGATCGAGATCGCCGACTTCGGCCTCGGAGAGTTCGATACATACGGGCTCGCGATCCTCGTCTACGTGAACACGGATCGCGTGTGCGCCAAGGAGCTCGTGATGCTCCCGCATCAGATCTGTCCCGAGCACCGCCATCCCCCGGTCGGCGACGACCCTGGGAAAGAGGAGACGTTCCGCTGCCGCACCGGCCTCGTGCACCTGCGTGTCGACGGCTACGACGAGGTGACGCTGCGGCCGGGCGACCAGTTCACGATCCCGCCCGACACTCTCCACTCGTTTCAAGCGGGAGCCGAGGGTGCGATCGTCACCGAGTTCTCGACGCGCAGCCGCGACGAGCTCGACGTCTTCAGCGATCCGCGGATCGTTCGATAGCGGCGAGCGCAAGCTGCTCGTCGACTTCGCCGGGCAGACCGCTCACGCCGACCGCTCCGATCTTCGTCTCGCCGTCGAACACGCCGACACCGCCGAGAAAGAACGTGAAGAACGGGTCGAAGTTCGTCTGCGCCTCGCCCTTCTCGGCGAGCTCGCGCGTGGTGCGCGCGTCGCTCCGCGCCGCGGTGTAGGCCTTGCGCTGCGCGTTCAAGCGCGTGTCCGGCGCGGCACCGTCCATCGTCGCCGCGGCGACGATCTCTCCGTGCGCGTCCGCGACGAAGACCGACACCGGGCCGGGCGCCGAGGTGACGACGTGGTCGACGATTGCGCGCGCTCGCTCTAGTCTCATAGGGAGATAGTAATTCCCCTGCAGCGGGGCTAGATTGGTGGCCGCATGGCAGCTGTCGCGATCCGGGGAACCTCCTACCCCGTCGTCCTGCCCAAGCTGCGCGATCCGCGCCTGCACCTGGCGGCGACGATCACGTCGCTGCAGGTCCTTGGGCAGGTGGCGTTCCACTTCCGCCTGTCGATCTCGCAGATCCTCTTGTGCCTCGGCACGTGCGCGGTGCTCGAGATGGCGATCACGTTTCGGCAGCAAAAGATCTTCATGTGGCCGGCGAGCGCGATGCTCACCGGCAACGGCGTCGCGTTCGTGCTGCGGCTGCCGAGCACGCACCACGGCGACTGGTGGACCCTCAACGGCTGGTGGATCTACGTGCTCACGGCGGGCGGCTCGCTGCTTTCGAAATACGTCATCAAGTGGCGCGGCGAGCACATCTTCAACCCGTCGAACATCGGGCTCGTCGTCGTCTTCCTCGCGCTCGGGCGCACGCGCGTCGAGCCGCTCGACTTCTGGTGGGGGCCGATGTCGTGGTGGATGGCGCTCGCACTGATCATCATCGTCAGCGGCGGTTTCGCAATCCTCTCGCGCCTGAAGCTGCTGCGCGTCGCTCTGTCGTACTGGGCGGCGTTCGCCGTCGGCATCGGCGGGCTCGCCCTGTTCGGTCACGTGATGACCGCGCGCTGGCATCTCGGGCCGATCACGGGCCTCTACTTCTGGTGGGTGCTCGTCACCTCGCCCGAAGTCCTCGTCTTCCTGTTCTTCATGATCACCGACCCGAAGACGGCGCCGAAGGGGCTGAACGCGCGGCTCGTCTACGGCGTGACGCTCGGTCTCTTGTCGGCCGTGCTGATCGCTCCTACGCGCAGCGAGTTCGCCGCAAAGGTTGCGCTGCTCTCGTCACTCGCGATCGTGTGCGTCGCGCGCGCCGCCTTCGAGACATTCCCGGTGCGGATCGACAAGCGCCGGAGTTTTTTGGTGGCCGCCGCCGGAATTGGTGCGTACATCGCCGTCGCGGTCGTCGCGTCGAGCTCGGCGCCGGTTATCTCTGCTTCGGGGGTGAGCGGCAAGCTGCCTCCGATCACGATCCTGCCCTCCCCCGGTGTGCAGACGAGCCTCGACGAGACGACGGCGGAAGTAATCGCGCACGACCTCGTCGCAGTGCAACCCGTGAGCGGACCGATCTCTATCCACCTCGAGCCGGGCACCGACCAGGGGCCGCCGATCGCTGTGGCGCACACGGGGGCGAGCACGTACAAGCTGACGCTCGGTTCGAGCGGCATCTGGACGCTCGCGAATGCACCGCACGTGATCAATGTCCCGCTACCGGAGAGCAACAAGCTCGCCGGCACGCGGCTGACGAACGTCGCACCGTCGGTAGGCCTCGACTTCCGCCAGGGGTCGTTCCGCTTCGGCGTCTCGAACGACTACGAGTCGATGATGGGCGGCGGCGTCTGCTGGCTCGACTACAACCGCGACGGCTGGGAGGACTTGTTCGCCGTCAACTCGTACTCGAGCTCCGACGTGCAGCGGTGGAAGCAGCTTCCGACAGCGGAGCTATTCGAGAACGTGCACGGCGTCTTCGCGAACGTGAGCGCGAAGACGCACGCGAATCTCGCTGTGCAGGGCGATGGCTGCGTCGCCGCCGACCTGAACGGCGACGGCTGGACAGACCTCGTCGTCACGACAACGCAAGGCGTGCAGATCCTCTGGAACGAGCACGGGGCATTCCACGCGCAGACGCTGAAGGGCTCCGGCTGGTACACGGGTGTGGCGGTAGCGGACGTGAACGGCGACGGGCGGCCGGACATCTTCGTGGCGGGCTACTCGGTGCCGAACGACCCGGTGCCGAACTCGATCGCGGGCTTCCCGACGAACCTCGTCGGCGTGCGCGACCTGCTCTACCTCAACGACGGCGGCGACTCGTTCCGCGAAGTCGGCGTGCAGGCGGGGATCGAAGCTGCGCACTTCCGGCACGGCCTCGGCGTGCAATTCGTCGACGTGAACCGCGACGGACGGCCGGATCTCTACGTCGCGAACGACGAAGACCCGAACCAGCTGTACGTGAACGTGCCGTGGCCCGGCGGAGCGGCGGCCGACCCGGCGGGACTCGGCTTCCGCTTCGAGGAGCGCGCGTCGGCGGAAGATGTCGCCGACCCGTTCGCGGGCATGGGCATCGCCTCCACTCCCACGTCGCTGTTCGTCACCAACTCGCGCGGCGAGCCCGCCGCGGCGTACACGGCCGATGGGAAGAGATTTGCGAACGCACGTCCGACGTTCGATCCCGCGCTCGGCGACGGCTTCGCCGGCTGGGGCACGTCGTGGGTCGACTTCGCCAACTCCGGCACGCCGGATCTCGTGCTGACGGCCGGCGCGATCCCGGTGAAGAACCTCGCGAAGAACGCGGAGCCGTTGCGCGTGCTCGCACCTTCGACCAAGGGCTACGGCGTTGCGAAGAACGTGCTGCCGGATCTCAAGCTAAACGGGCGCGGGCTCGCGGCGGCGGACGTCGACAACAACGGCCAGATGCAGGTTGCCGTCAACACGATTGGTGGCAAGCTCGCCTTGCTGCGTCCGTCAGGCCCGAGCGGTCACTGGCTCGACGTGTCGCTGTCACGCTTCGTACCCGGAGCAGTCGTGACGGCGGACGGTGTTTCGCGGGCAGTGCAGGCCGGCAGCAGCTACCTCTCCTCTGAGGATCCGCGCATTCACTTTGGCCTCGGCGCGAAGACGGTCGTGCACTCGCTCGTCGTCGCATACCCGTGGGGCGGCAGGACCGACCTCAGCAACGTCCGCGCAGATCAGGTGCTCGCTGTCGACGTACCGAAGCCGCTCGTCACGAAGAGCCCGACCGCGGCATCACCGCACGTCGCGGGCTGCCGCCCGTCCGGGCTCGGCTCGGCGGCGAGGTTGTGGGAGCAGATCGCCGTCGACGCGCTGATCGAGGGCGACGCCTCTCAGCCCGAAGAGGCGCGCAATCTCTACGACATGTCGCTCGCGATGTACGACGCGTGGAAGCAGGCGAGAAGTGGCGAGGCGGTGAGCTACGCGGCGTATCGGGTGCTGGTCTGGCGCGCGTCCTTCGGGTCGAACCTCGCGCTGACCTTTGACCGGCTCACCGCCGCGCTGAAAGACCAGTGCTACTCGCCCAACTACACGAGCACGTCCGGCGACTCGCCGGCCGCAATCGGCAACCGCGTCGCGGCCGGGGTCATCGCAGCCGGTGGCCACGACGGGTCGAACGAGGCGCTGCACTACGCCGACCCGACGTACACGCCGGTCAACGCGCCGCTCATCCTCGCGCAGTACGGCTCGACCGTGCACGACCCCACGTTCTGGCAGCCGCTCGCGCTGACGCAGATCGCGCCGAAGGGCGTCCAGGGCCTGCCCGGCGACATCCAGACGTTCGAGGACTCGCAGTGGGGCAACGTGAAGACGTTTGCCACGCGCGTGAGCGCTCCGAAGCCGCACTTCACCGTCGCCGACGCGCTTGCGGTGATCCGCGCAACGTCGACAACGAGCGACGCGGGCCGTCATGTCTACCGGCCAACCGACTGGGTCGAGCTTGCAGCCACTCGCAGCCCGAGCACGAAGCTCGCAAGCGACGTACACCTGTACCTGAAGCTGACCGGTGCCCTCAACGACGCGGCGGTGTCGGTGTGGCATGCGAAGCGCGAGTACCAGGCGCCGCGGCCGATCTCGGTGATCCGCTACCTCGCCTTCAACAACTTGCTTCCGATCACGCCGGGACTCGTCGAGAAAAAGGACGGGAAGCTCTACGTCCGCAAGCTCGGCAAGTGGGTGCTCGGCGGGAGCTGGACGCCGCCGGGAACGACGCCGGCGTCGCCGGGCGGCATCTCCGAGGGCGCCGCGTTCGCGGCAGCTGCAGAGCAAGTGCTCGGCCCGTCCGTTGCGAAGTACGCGACGCTCGCCGAGCGCGCCGGGCTCGCACTCGGCGTCGAGACGGCGGCCGACGAAGCGGCGGGCCGCGCGGTCGGTGCAAAGGTCGGTGCGCTCGCGGTCAAGCGCGCAAACGCGCTCTTCCACTGAAATCCCGCGAAGACTGTCTGCCCACTTCGAGGGGGACTTTCCTCATGCAGATCAAGCAGACCGGCGGCTACTCGTCCGCGTAGCGCTCCGCCAAAGCGTCGCGCCAAGCTTCCTCAAATACCGACTTGCCGCAGGCATCGCACACCCAGCCGACCCCCTGCCAACCCGTGCGGCTGCGAGAGCGCTACGAGTACTGAGAGCGTCGCGCCGAACAGAAGCCATATCCCGACGATCAAAGGTGTTGACTGACGCGGCTTCATCAGAAGATGTCGTTGATCGCAACGGCGAAATCGAACGCTACACACGGGACACTCACCCAGGGGTCGAGCTTGGTTACGGCTGAGAGTCCGAGAAGCGCATGACCCGCGAGGCCGCATGCGTCTTTTACGCCTCTGGCGACGTTGCCGTTACGCGCGCCCGCGTACTTGTGCGAGTCGCGTTGTACCGCGCTGCTCTGAACTGGACTCATATCTTGGAGACACGTCCTCGGATGCAGCTCGCAGTCCGTCATTGCTTTGCACGCGCTCTTCAGATGATCGGCACGCGCGGTCACCGCGACGTCACCAATAGTCGGCCCGAACTGTCCGAAGAGAAGCGTGCTGTCGTTGATTAGCGCATCACGATCTTCCTGCATCTGGCGTTCCTGTGATCCGGAAATCGCCAGCATCGTCCCATCCAAGTCGTACTTAGTGATCGGGTCTTGACCCGCGTAGTCGTAGTTGTTGAGCGA
>DASUKC010000021.1:0-28137 GCA_036278975.1 Gaiellaceae bacterium | reverse complement strand
GGTTCACCTTGCCGAGCTTCGTCAGCAGCGTGACGTGCGGCAGGCCGGTGACGCTGCAGGCCGACGACGACTTGTTGTTGACCACGAGGCGATAGACGATGTTCCCTGCGCCGGCGCTGCCGGGCACGACCTTGAACGTGGGCCTCAGCTGGGCACCGGTACACATCCGTGTCGTGTGGTGCGCCTGCGCACAGGCCGTCGCAACAACGGCGACCGCGCCGGCGGCAAGCAGTGCAACGACACCCCTCACTCGGCGAACTCTAGCCCCGGGTTCGTGAAGTCCGAGTTAGCGGTGCGCTAAGAGGTGATGCGGGCGCGCACAGCGTCGAACCCTGTCCAGGCGAGGTTAGGACGCTTCTGCCGAAGCTCGCGCTCCGCGACGTCGAGCAGTGCCGCAGCCGCGTCGACCGGAGAACGGCGCGCGATCTCGGCGAGCTCCGCACCGAGCTCGGGGTAGACGCGTTCGAACCGACGCAGTCCGTCGAGGTCGTCGAGTACTGACGTGTTCGGCGCCGGCGCGACGCGCGGGAAGAGTGCGCAAAGGTGCCGGAGCGCCTGCATGACGAAGAACTGCGCGGACAGCGTTTCGCCGCGCCGGCCGCGTCCGGCGGCCACAAGCGCTCCGGTCACCGCCATCCCGAAGAGGAAGTCATCGGTCGGCTGCTCGCGCGAGCTGGTTGTCTCGTCGAGCCGCGCCTGGACGCCGCCACGGTCGAACAGCACGCGCGTGCGATTGAGCGCAACGAGTCCGAGCTCTTCAAGGTCGACGACCGCGAATTCGAGCATGTGTCCGTCTCCGTAGATCACCTTCATGCCGTGCACCGTCTCGCGGAACGACATCGCGATCTCTTTGGCGCGCGGAAGCCACGAAAGGTCGCTACGCACTTCTTCCTGAACGCCCGGGACCGTGATGACGAGGAAGTCGTGGTCGGACCAGTCGTCCGGCGCGTAGTCACGCTCCGCCATCGAGCCGGCAGCGACTGCGCCGATCACGCGCGCGTCGGCTTCGAGCCGCGCGACGAGGTCGGTCGTGAACGCGCGGTAGTCCATCAGTAGCGATCGAGTTCGATCAGACGCTCGTCGCTGATGCCGAAATGGTGTGCCACCTCGTGGATGACGACGTGATGCACCTCGCGGCGCAGCCGTTCTTCGTCGCCGCGGGAAAGGCGCTCGAGCGGCCCGCGAAAGATCGTGATCTTGTCCGGCAGCGCGCCCGAATATCCGCTCGTGCGCTTCGTCAACGGGATGCCTTGGTAGAGACCGAGCAGCGGCTGTCCGTGCGGCGGCTCGTCTTCCACCACGATCTCGACGTTCGACATCGCCGCGCGCAACTCCGCGGGCAGCGAGTCGAGCGCTTCCTGGACGGCTCCTGCGTAGTCGAACTCCTCCATGCGAGGAGGATGCCTAAAGCACCGTCGCTGGGACGCCGATCCCTCGAGCTATGTGGGAGCAATGCCGTTACTGCGGCTCACGCGAGGCGCGGACGTTGGTCCTGGTCGAGGGAGAGCTCGCGTGTCCTCGCTGCGCAGGTTCACCGCTCTGTGATTGCTGTGGGCATGCGCGCGGGATCCACACAGGCGTATACGACAAGGGTGCGCGTACGTGCAAGTACGTCCGGGTCGATTTTCAGACGGGCTGGACGGTCGAGTGCGACTGCGCCGGCTTCGCACCCGTCACGGGTGCGTTCCGGGATGCAGCGTTTGCGAACGCGCCCGACGACGACACCCCGCTGCGGGTCGCAGGCGTCTAGCTCGGCAGTTCACACCTGGACGGCGAGAGGCCCGCGATCGCGCTCGCCGGCCGGCTACCTACCTGGTTCCGTGACCGATCGAGCTAGCCGCTGTTCAGTCGCTGCTGAGGTGCTGAGGTGGTCGCGCGGGAGCGAAGTGGCTCAGTTGTCGCGGAGAGGCCCAAATCGCCGAGGGGCGCAGCGACGAGGGCGGGGGTCTGCGATTTGGGCGCGGGGACCCGCGGCAACCGAGGGGCGTCCGCTTCTCGGTTAGAACTCTCTTGTGCCGGTTGGTTACGCGGTCTATCGAATCGACGAGGTCTACGACGAGCGGCGCCTGATGGGCGTCCGAGTCGTGTGGGACGAGAAGCGCGCCGAAGAGCTCGTCCAAGGTCTCAACGCGACGAGCAAGTCGCGACCCGGACCGTACGCCTGGCGCGAAGTGTGGGTTGATCCCAATCCGCCGGAGGGGCCATACCTCTCTTCTGACGACCGCAACAAGCTGCTCCTAGCGCGCGCACACGACGTGCTCGACACAGAGCGACCGGTCAGCGTGTTCTTCTCCTTCATCTTCGCCGGCGAGGCGGCGTCTGAGGCGGCGCAAGAACTGCGGGTGCTCGGATGGCCGGACGCCGGCCGTGACGAGGAACTCGAAGGCGACGAATGCTGGCACGTCTACGGGCTCGATCGTCGACTCGTGATCAACAGCGAGACCATCGCCAAGCTGCGAGCCGACATGGAAAGCCTCGCGAATCGTCTGGGCGGCGAGTACGACGGCTGGGACCTGACCGGCGGACACGGGCTGCGATCAGAGCTCGGCAAGCTCCGCCCCTGAGGCGCGGCGCTGAGCCGCCGAGGCGATGATTCGCTCGATCAGCGTGATGTGATCGTTGCCGGCGTCGATGAAGCCGCTATCGCCAGGCGTGAATACCGCCTGAGCCAGAGAGCGCGTCGAGGCTCGCTATGCATAAGCGTCGCCGGATTTGGCGACGCTTGAGTCAGATGTTGCAGCTGCGCTGCAATCGCTGCGATGGAGGCGGCGGGAATCGAACCCGCGTCCGCGGTCGCACCGGGGAGAGCTTCTACAAGCGTAGGTCGCGATTGAGATTCATCCGGCGGCAGGTACGCGACCAACCAACCGACGGACTAGCCCTCCTGAAATGTCGCGCCGCCGGCGAGTGGCTTTCCTTTGGCACCGAGCCCGCTCGTTGATGTCGCCTCGGCCCGCGGGCCTTACCGAAGCGACACGCTGTTAGTCCCTAAGAACTAAGCAGCGAGTGCGAGGTTGTTTTCCGCACTTGCGTTGTTTCCCGGTGGATTTACGAGGCCGACCGGGGACCTCGGCTTGCAGCTCATCCGGAGAACCGACCACGTCGAAGCCATGGCGCCCCCGTATGTTCGTTGCCGGAATTGTAGCCGTCTAGGTGCGACGCGCCTTGAACGCCCGCTCCATCTGGCGTTTGGCGTCGCGGTCGGCGATGTCGCGCCGCTTGTCGCGCTGCTCCTTGCCGCGTGCGAGCGCGAGCTCCACCTTCACCCGGCTGTCCTTGAAATACATCCGCGTCGGGACAAGCGTGAGGCCCTTCTCGCGCACCTTGCCGTAGATCGAGTCGATCTCACTGCGGTGCAACAGCAGCTTGCGCGGCCGCGACGGCTCGTGGTTCGCGCGGTTGCCCTGGTCGTAGATCGCGATCTCGACGCCGTGCAGCCACGCTTCGCCGTCACGCACGTCGGCGAACGACTGCGCAAGCGTGACGCGTCCCTGCCGGAGCGACTTCACTTCCGTCCCGGTCAGCTCGACTCCGGCCTCGAAGCGCTCGAGGAGCTCGTAGTCGAATCGCGTGCGCCGATTCTCGGCGATCAACTTCTCAGCCATCGCGCCAGTGTAGGGAGCCGGGCCAATTGGGCCATGTCTTTCGTGTGACGTTCACCCCCACGTCGGCTGCCGCCGGGAATGACCGCTTACGGCAACGCCAGCTCGACCTTGCCCTCGTTCCGGGCGAGCTTCTCGACGCGGACGTCGATGGCGTCGCCGAGGCGGTATTTCTTGCCGGTCGTGCGTCCCTGGAGCGCGGTGCCGAGTTGGTTCAGCTCGAAGTACTCGCCGCGCAATCTCCGAGCCGGCACGAAGCCGTCGAACACGGTCCCGAACCGGACGAAGAGACCGGAGCCGATGATGCCGGTGATCTCTCCCTCCCACGTCGCGTCCCAGCCGCTCTCGAACAGCTTGCGCTCGAGGAGCCATGCGAGGCACAGCTCGTCGGCGAGGTACTCGATCTGCGCCGCTTCGCGCTCACGCTCCGACGTGCGCTCGGCGAGCGAATGGAGATCACCGGGCAGCGGATCGTCGGCCTGCCCGAGCTCGCGCAGCAGCGCGCGATGCACGATCAGATCCGGGTAGCGGCGAATCGGCGACGTGAAGTGGCAGTACGCGGGACTCGCCAGCCCCGAATGGCCGCGGTTGCGCGGGTCGTAACGCGCCTGTTTGAGCGCGCGCAGCACGAGCGCCTGGAACGCCTCGCGCCCGCGCCCCGACTGCGCGGTGTACTCGGCGACGCGCAGCGAGATCGCGCCCGCGAGCTCCGCGGCAAGTTGCGGCGTGAGCGGATCAGGCACCGGTGGGGTCGGCACGCCGAGATCGGCGAGCTTTGCGACGAGGTGCTCGATCGCCTGCGGATCGGGACGCTCGTGCACGCGGAACAGCGCCTCGCGCCGGCGTGACGCGAGCAGCTCGGCGACCTTCTCGTTCGCGAGGATCATCAGCTCCTCGACGAGCATGTGCGCGTGCGGCTCACCCTCGAGCCACGCATCCGCAACGCCGCCCTCGCCGTCGAAGCGGAACACCTCCTCCGGCGTCTGCACCTGCAGCGCGCCGCGCGCGAAACGTCGCGCACGAAGCTTCGAAGCCAGCTTGTCGTTCAGCTCGATCGCCTCGAGCACCGCCGGCGGAGCTTCGCGGCGTTCCGCTTGGCCATACGTGAGCCGTGCGTCCGAGCGAATCACGGAGCGGTAGAAGTTCGCCTCGCCGCTCGGCGCGATCTCGACCGTGACGCACAGCCGATCCTGGTGCGCACGCAGCGAGCAGAGGTCGTCGGCGAGCTCGTGCGGCAGCATCGGCGCGACCGCGCCGGGAACGTACGTCGAGAACGCGCGATGCGACGCACCGCGGTCGAGCGGCGTGCCGGCCCCGACGAAGTACGACACGTCGGCAATGTGCACCCAGGCGCGAATGCCGTCGGCCTCCTGGCGGAACGAGAGCGCGTCGTCGAAGTCCTTCGCCGTGTCCGGATCCACGGTGTACGTGACGAGGTCGCGCAGGTCGACGCGGCCCTCGATGCTCGGCTCCGGTGGAACGTGCTGCTCGAACGGCTGCCGCGCGCCGCGCTCGATCAACAGCCCCTCGAGCACGTTCTCGATGCGGTTGGCCGGCCCGAGCACCCGCTCGACGTGCGCGCGCCCGCGGCCGGGCTGCACCACGGCGAGGTCGCCTTGCCGAAGCTCACCCGCGCCCTTCGCGTCGAGCACGATCGGCACACCGGGCGTGAAGTACGGCTCGCCGGAGAGCAGCTTGCCGCGCCGGCTTACCTCGACGACGATCAGACTTGCAGGAAGCGGCGAATGGTGACGCCGGATCCGAGCGCGCCGAGGCCGAGACCCATCCCGAGCAGAACGATCGCAAGCACCGGGAACGCCATCGCGTGCACGTCAGGATCGCTCGAGAACGAGCCGATGGCAGGCAACACAATCGCCTTGCCGAGAACCAGGAAGAGGATCGCCAGGATCGCGCCGGCAAGACCTGTGATCAGCCCTTCGAGCATGAACGGCCCGCGCACGAACCAGTTCGTCGCGCCGACGAGCTTCATCACCTCGATCTCACGGCGCCGCGAGAAGATGGAAAGCCGGATCGTGTTCGCGATCAGCAACACCGACGCAACGAGTAGCACCGCGGTCGCGATCGTGAACACCACCTCGATGACGTGCGCAACTTTGAGAATCCGATGCGACGTCTGCTTGCCGTCCTGCACGTAGTCGACGCTCACCGGCTTGTTCGGGCCGGTGACGCTCTCGTAGAGCTTGTCGACGTCCTCCGCGTGCAGCGGCGTCACATCGAGGCGATCGGGAAACGGATTCGACGGGACGGCTTCGGTGAGCGACTTGTAGTGCTTCTGCATGTACGTCCACGCGCACGCCTTCGAGCAGTACGTGACGCCGCCCGGCTTCACAAGGGAGTTCTGGTTGAGCATGCGCGCAACCGCACTCTCTTGCGCCGGCGTCGCGCTCTGCTTGAAGTACACCTTGACGAGCAGCTCGCGCTTCACGTGATCCGACCACGACAGCGTCCACGTGCCGAGCGCGATAAACAGCCCGAGCAGGAACATGCCGATCAGCACAGTGAGCGTCGCCGCGATCGTCGTCGAGATATTCGCGCCCAGCGAGCGCCACGCCTCGCCGAGCAGCAATCTGAAGCGCCCGGTCGTGATCATTCGTACCCGCCGCGGCGCTCGTCGCGTGCGAGCCGTCCGCCTTCGAGTTGGATGACCCGCTTGCGCATCTTGTCGACCATCTCGCGGTCGTGCGTCACCATCAGGATCGTCGTGCCGGCACGGTTGATGCGATAGAGAAGCTGCATGATCCCGACCGACGTGTCGGGGTCGAGGTTGCCCGTCGGCTCGTCGCAGACGAGCAGCGGCGGATGGTTGACGAACGCGCGCGCGATCGACACGCGCTGCTGCTCGCCGCCCGAAAGCTCGTCGGGCATCTGCCCCATCCGATGCGAGAGGCCGACCATCGCCAGCACTTCCGGAACCTTGCGCCTGATCGACGCGCCGCTCTCGCCCTGCACCTTCAATGCGTACGCGACATTCTCGGCGGCGGTGCGGTTCGGCAGCAGCTTGAAGTCCTGGAACACACAGCCGATGTTGCGGCGAAGCATCGGGACCTTCGAATGCTTGAGTCGCTGCAGATCACGCCCGCCGACCACGATCTTCCCTTCCGTCGGCTCGAGCTCCTTCAGCAACAAACGAACGAGCGTCGACTTGCCGGAACCCGATGCGCCAACGACGAACACGAACTCGCCCTTGTCGATGTGAAACGTGACGTTGTTGAGCGCAGTGACGTCAGGCTCGTACACCTTCGTCACGGCCTCGAACACGATCATCGACGCGGCGCTCGGGCGCGAGTCTGCGGTTGGTTCGTCTACGACTGCCGCTGGAAGTGTTTGATCAGCCTCTAGCACTGGTTCCTCTGGTGCGCCGGTTCAAGAAAACACAGTCGGCACCGCCGTGCGTCGGGTGAGTGTAGCTCACGGTTTAGACGACCTTTCCTGCCGCCCTGGCAAGCAGGTACTCGCGAATGAACGGGTCGAGCTCGCCGTCGAGGACGGCTTGGATGTTCCCTGTTTCGTGGCCGGTGCGTGCATCTTTGACGAGCTGGTACGGGTTCAGGACATAGGAGCGGACGGATTCGCCGCCAAAGCCGGTGTCGGCCGCCCCGCCCCGTTCCTTCGCCAGCAACGCCTCGCGCTCCTCCTCCGCGCGCTCCACAAGCCGCGCTTTCAGCACGCGCATCGCCGTCTGACGATTCGCCGACTGCGAGCGCTCGTTTTGGATCGCGACGACGATCCCCGTAGGAAGATGCGTGATGCGCACGGCGGAGTCGGTCTTGTTCACGTGCTGACCGCCGGCGCCTTGCGCACGGTACGTATCGATCCTCAAATCACTTTCGTCGATCTCGACGTTCGTGTCGTCCGGCAGCAGCGGCGCGACGATCACCGTCGCGAACGCCGTGTGGCGGCGGTGCGCCTGGTCGAAGGGACTCAGGCGCACGAGCCGGTGCTTGCCCCGCTCTGCTTTCAGCACGCCATACGCGTTGTCACCTTGCAGCGACATCGTCGCGGACTTGAGCCCGGCTTCTTCACCGGGGCTCGCCTCGAGCAGCTCTGCCTTGAACCCGCGGTTCGCGGCCCAGCGCTCGTACATGCGCAGCATCATCTCCGTCCAGTCCTGTGCGTCGGTGCCGCCTGTGCCCGACTGCAACGTGAGCACAGCATCGCCGGCGTCGTACTCGCCGTCGAACAACGCGGCTTCTTGCAACCGGTCGAGTTCGCTGCGCAGCGGCAAGATCATCGCGGCGATCTCGCCCTCCATCTCGCCGCCGTCGAGCGTCGCGAGCTCGCGCGCGTCGTCGTAGTCGCGCACCAGCGACCGATAGCCGTCAAGCGTGCGCGACACGCGCGCGTGCTCCGACGAGACCTTTGCTGCTTTCGCCTGGTCGTCCCAGAAGCCGGGCGCGCTCAGCTCTTGTTCGAGCGCGGCGAGACGTTGTTCGAGTGAGCCCGGGTCAAAGGTACTCACGGACCCAGTCGAGCTGGGCCCCGAGCTCGTCGAGCTGCTCGGTCAACGAAACGGCGGTCTCTGCCATGCCGCGATGGTACCGCTACTCCTTGCAGGAGCCGTCGGTCGAAACGCCGGCCAGCGTCTCGAGCCCGCGCTGCACGCTCACGCTGAACCTCAACTTGACGATGCCCGCATCCGGGACCTGCACGCGCAGCATCCCGTCCTCGCCCTTCATCGTGCAGGCGTCCTTCGCCTGCCAGTACGGCGACCAGCGCACCGCGACGCGATAGATCCCCGGCTTCGTCATGTCGAGCTGCATCTGCGTCGAGTCGAGCGACACGACGTCCGCCTCCCCCGGTCCCGTGATCATCGAGAGCGCGTTTCGCAACTCGTACACAACAGTGTGCGCCGAGTGGAACACCGGCACGAGCCCCGAACGGCCGTTGCGGATGAGCGCTGCCTCGAGCCGCGAGCTGTAGTCCGGCGTCGCGTCGGAGAGCACGACGTAGCGCACACCGAGCGACCGCAGCCACGCCTGGTACGTGCTCCTGTTGAGCGCCTTCGAGTAGAGCAGCTGGTTCTCGGGGTAGTCGCTCTGGCGATACCACCCGCGCACGAGCGGGATGCCCGCCTCGGGAAGGTACGCAGCGGGCCAGTGGTCGACGGTGTCGACTGCCTCGACGCGATACGAGGGGGTCAGCTGGTGGTGGAGATACGCGATCGCCGGTTGCCAGTACGCGCGCTCGCTCTCGGCCGACGACGCCGACGACGCGAAGCTCGTCGCAATCGGCGTCAGGTTCCACGCCGTCGCGAGCACGAGCGCCGGCACCACCAGCCACAGCGGGCGCCAGCGCCGCAACGTCCCGGCGAGCAGCGCGAGCGGCAGCGCGAGATACCGCACGCGGTCGATGTTCGAGCCGATCCCCGACGGGACGATGTAGGTGATCAGGAGCACCACCAGGTAAATCCAGAACACGCCGTACAGCGCGCGCGCCGCGGGCACGCCGCGCGTCACCGCGAGGCCGAGGCACGCGAAGATCAGCGCCGGGACGAGCTCGAGAAACGGGAACGGATAGCGTCCCCCGTCACCGAACATGCGATACAGGATCAGCTCGGCGCAGCCGGCTGACGCGACGACAAGAATCGGCACGCCGACGTTGCGCACGCTGCGGCGCGCGAGCAGCGCTCCGCCGCCCACGATGGCGAGCAACACGAATGCGAGCGGGCTCGCAGCGAGCGTGAGCACCGCCCCGAGCGCGAAGCGTCCGCGGCGTCCTTCCTGCAGCGCAAAGATCGAGAGCAGCGCGAGCGAGATCGCAAGCGCAAACGGGAATGCGGCCGAGCCGATGATCCCGACCCACAACAGCGCGAACGTGCGGCTCGAGAGGCGCGCAGCGTTTCCCCATTCGCGCATCGCGACCAGGGTGAACGCGCCGGCCGCGGCCGCGATCGACGCAAGCGCGAGCACGCGGATGCCGAGAAGCGCCGCCAGCGGGTAGTAGAGAAGGCTGTACGTGACGAACGAGTAGTGGCCGGCGTACCAGAAGTTGTTCCAGAGGGCGAAGCCGTGTTGCAGCAGGAACGCGCGCTGATATGCGTGAGCAGCCCAGTCGACACCGGGCGGCGTCGCCCATAGAACGAGCGCCGCCAACGACGCGGCGAGGGCCGTCGAAAATGCAGCCTCCCGGGCGAGGAGACGGCGGTCAGCCGTGCTCACGCTCAGAGCTTATCCGCGCGCAACCGGGACCACACACCCGTGTCGGTGCGCAGCCCCTCCTTGAACGCAAGCGACCGCAGAACGCCGTCGAGCCGGTAGCCGGAGCGCTCGGCGACACGCTGCGATGCGTCATTCCGCGCGTCGATCCGGAGCTCGAGCCGCTCGAGACCGAGCTCCTCGAAGCCCCACCGGGTGATCAGCTCTACCGCGCGTGCGGCCACGCCGCGCCCGCGGGCGTGAGGCGAGACGATGTAGCCGATCTCCCCCTGCCGCAGGTCGAGATCGAGCCGCACGATCGCTGCGAAACCGATGAACGTGCCGTCGTCTACGGAGCGGATCGAAAAGCCTGCCCGTGTGCCGTCGCGCCACGCGCCCGCATAGGTGTCGAGCCAGCTGTGCACCCAGCTCTCGGTGCTGTTCGTCGGGACGTATGTGAAGCGCTTCACGTCCTCGTCCTGCGCCATCTCCCACGCAGCGGCGCGATCGCGCGCTGAGAGCGGCTCGAGGCGGATGACGCCGTCGGTGAGCGGCGGATCAGGCGGCGTCAGGCGCCGTGGCACTTCTTGTACTTCTTGCCGGAGCCGCACCAGCACGGATCGTTCCGGCCGATGTTGTCGAGGTCGCTCTTCACGACCGGCTTCGTCGACACGGCTCCCCCGCCCGGCGCGGCTGCGGTGGCGACGGCAGCACCGCCGCCTGCGGCAAGCATCGCCTCGGACCCTGCGAGTGACGCATGCTCGTACGTCATCGCGCCGTTGCCGTTCGCGGCGGGCTGCAGCTCGTTCGCGGCTTCGTCGGCGGTGACCTCGGCGTGATAGAGCAGCGTCACGACCTCTTCGCGAATCGCGGCGCTCAACTCGATGAACATGCCGTGGCCCTCGTTGCGGTACTCGACAAGCGGGTCCTTCTGCGCCATCCCGCGCAGGTGGATGCCTTCGCGCAGGTAGTCCATCGCTTCGAGGTGCTCGCGCCAGCGCACATCGACGGTCTGCAACACGATGTACCGCTCGAGATCGCGCATCAGCGCCGGCTGGATCTCCTCCATCGCCTTCTCCTTCTCGGAGTAGGCGTCGAGGGCATCGTCGAGGAACTCGCGCACGAGACCTTCGCGGTCGAGGCCGCGCAACTCGTCGACGCTCACGCCGGTGCCGTACACGTTCTCCATCGCGGAGACGAGCCCGCCGAGGTCCCACTCGCTCGGAGCTTCGTCCATCGTGTACGACGCGACGACGTCGTTGATCACGTCGGGGATCCACTCGTCGCGGATGTCCTCGGAGAGGTCGGCGCCTTCGAGCACGCGGCGCCGCTGCTCGTAGATCACGACGCGCTGCGTGTTCATCACGTCGTCGTACTTGAGGACGTTCTTACGCGCGACGAAGTTCTGCTCCTCGACCTTCTTCTGCGCGCCTTCGATCTGGCGCGAGAGGATGCCCGCCTCCATCGGCTGGTCGTCCGGCAGCTTGAAGCGATCCATGATGTTGTGGATCCGGTCGCCGGCGAACAGGCGCACGAGCTCGTCCTGGCCTGAGAGATAGAACCGCGTCTCGCCCGCATCGCCCTGACGGCCGGACCGGCCGCGCAGCTGGTTGTCGATGCGGCGCGCCTCGTGACGCTCGGTGCCGAGCACGTACAGGCCGCCGAGGTCGAGCACGCCGTCGCCGAGCTTGATGTCGACGCCGCGGCCGGCCATGTTCGTCGCGATCGTGACCGCGCCGACCTGGCCCGCATCCGTGATGATGTCCGCCTCGCGCGCATGCTCCTTCGCGTTCAGCACGTTGTGCGGGATCCCCTGGCGCCTCAGCAGCTCGCTCAGGTACTCCGAGGTCTCGACCGCGATCGTGCCGACGAGCACGGGCTGCCCCTTCGCGTGGCGCTCCTTGATGTCGTCGACGACCGCGTTGAACTTCGCTTCCTTCGACTTGAAGATCAGGTCGTTCTTGTCGTCGCGCGTGACGGGGACGTTGGTCGGGATCGGCACGACCTCGAGGCCGTAGATCTCGACGAACTCCTTCTCTTCCGTCTTCGCGGTACCGGTCATGCCGGCCAGCTTGTCGTAGATGCGGAAGTAGTTCTGCAGCGTGATCGTGGCGAGCGTCTGGTGCTCCTCCTGGATCCGGACGCCTTCCTTCGCCTCGACCGCCTGGTGCAGGCCCTCGCTCCAGCGGCGGCCTTCCATGATGCGGCCGGTGAACTCGTCGACGATCTTCACCTCTCCGTCCTGCACGACGTAGTCGACGTCGCGCTTGTACAGCGCCTCCGCCTTCAGCGCCTGGACGAGGTGGTTGACGAGCTGCCCGTTCGCCGGGTGGTAGAGGTTGTCGATGCCGGCCGCGCGCTCGACGAGCTCGATGCCCGACTCGGTCGGCGCGACCGTCTTGTGCTTCTCGTCGTAGAGGAAGTCGTGCTCCTGCGCGAGCTGCTCGTCCTGCAGCTTCACGTTCGTCGCCTGCACGCCGGACAGTCCTTTCACGATGCGCGCAAAGTCGTAGTACGTCTTCGCTGCGATGGTCGGCTCGCCGGAGATGATCAGCGGCGTACGCGCCTCGTCGATGAGGATCGAGTCGACCTCGTCCACGATCGCGTAGTGATGGCCGCGCTGCACGCACTGCTCGAGTGCGATCGACATGTTGTCGCGGAGATAGTCGAAGCCGAACTCGGAGTTCGTGCCGTAGGTGACATCCGCGTCGTAGGCAGCCTTGCGCCGGTCGAACGGCATCATGTTCTCGATGAAGTCGACCGTCGTGTCGAGCCGCTCGAAGACGCCTCTGTTCCACGCGGCGTCGCGCTGCGCGAGGTAGTCGTTGACGGTGACGAGGTGCACGCCCTTGCCGGTCAGCGCGTTCAGGTACAGCGCGAGGCTCGCGACGAACGTTTTGCCTTCGCCGGTCTTCATCTCGGCGATGTCGCCCTCGTGCAGGACGATGCCGCCCATCATCTGCACATCGAAGATGCGCTGATTCGACTCGCGGACGCGTGCTTCGCGCACGGCGGCGAACGCCTCGAAGAGCAGCTCCTCGATCGTCTCGCCGTTCTCCAGCCGCTGCTTGAAGTCGGTGGTCTTCGCGCGCAGTTCGGCATCCGAGAGCTTCTGGAAGTCAGGCTCGAGCGTCGCGATGTACGCCGCCTGCTCCTGGGCGCGCTTGACCCGGCGCCCCTCGCCGAAGCGGAAGAGGTTTTCCATCGAGGACATCGCGGACAGGGTAGCGGCGGCCCCCCTCAAAGCGGGCTCGCGTCGACCTCCCAGACGTCGTCTTGCAGGCGTTTCGCGCGCACCACGTACTCGGAGCCGACCACCTCGCCGACGCGTTCGAGCGCCGGCGCCGACCCGAAGGACGGGCGGCCGTCGACGTGCAGCGTCGTGCCTTCGCGAGAGGTCACCAATTCGGCGGTGTCACCACGGAGGCCTCGCGCCTCGACCGTCGCGATGCGCACGCCCGCGACCGCCCAACGCGTCTCGCCGCGACGCACGGCTTCCGCGCGATACGGCGGCGCGAGCCGCGTCTGCAGCGACTCGACGAGCGGCTGCAGCCTCTCGTCGTGCTCACCGCTCTCCGCGACAACTGCCCCGTCGGCGAGCACGACGAACTGCTGCTCGTCGCCTTCGAGTCCCGGCGCATCGATGGTTGCGACCGCGTCCCATCTGCGCGCGCGAGGTACGCCGTGCACGCCCGGCTCGCCGCTCGGCTCACCGTTCCACCCGGGCGGCTGTGCCGCCGGGGCGCGCGCAGGCTCCGTTTCGGCGTACGGCAAACCGCCTTGCTCCGCGAGCCTCTGGTGAAGCGGCTTGGCCCGGCCGAACAGCCGCACGCGCTGCGCTACGACGCTTCGTCGTGCGGCGCGTGACGCCGCGGTTCGACGCGCCGCCGCTCGCGGTACCTCGTCACTTGACGCTGCAGCTTGTCGACGAGCTTGTCGATCGACGCCTTCATGTCCGCCGTCTCCTCACGGGCATGCAGCGTCGGCCCCTTGGTGAAGATCGTCGCCTCCGCAACCTGGCTGTCGGCGATGGACGGGTTCTTCAACTCGGAGAGCTCCACCTCGACCTGCGTTTGGTCCGCCAGTTGCTTGTCGAGCTTCCTGAGCTTCCGCTCGGCGTACTCGCGGATCGATGGCGTGACCTCGACGTTCTTGCCCTTCACCTGAAGTCGCATGATCGCCTCCCCGTAGGTCTCACTGAACTTCCATGACGCTGACTTCGATAACACGGACTCTCGATAACGCAGTGGAGCTTCGAGCGTAAACGATCAGCGCAGGGCGCGGGCGAAGGTGACGACGCGCACCTCGGCGGCGCCGGCGCGAAGCAGCGCGTCGGCCGCGCTCGAGACGGTGGTTCCGGTCGTGTACACGTCGTCGACGAGCACGACTCGCGCGGGGACGCCTCGCAGCGCGCGGTGGTCCGCGTCGAACACGCCGCGCACGTTTCGGCGCCGCTCGGCGAGGGGCAGCCCCGTTTGCCGCGGCACGCGCCGCGTTCGCCGAAGCAACCGCTCATTCGGGAGCGACCAGCAATCACCCAGGCCGTGTGCCAACGCCGCCGCGGGATGCGCCGCGCGCGTGAGCTGCCGGCCGGGATCGCCTGGGATATAGGTGATGACGTCTGCCGCCGGCCACTCGACGGTGTCGGCGACGAGTTCGACGGCGAGGTCAGCGACGCGGCGGAGCGCGCGCTCCTTCCACGCGCGGACGAGCGCCGGCACGGGACCCCCGTAGGCGACGGCCGCGCGGGCCGTCACGAACGACGGCGTTCGCCCCGAGCACTCGCGGCAGCGGAGGACCGGCCACGCCGTGGGTGCGCCACAGCGTTCGCACCGCGGCGGGCCGAGGATGCGGACACGGGCGCGACAGTCGGCGCAGAGCAGGTCCGCGGCAACGCCGCAGGCGACACACGAGCGCGGAAAGACGAGATCCAGCCACGCAGGCGACGCTACGTGGCAACACGTCACATGTCTGTCACGTGACCGTGTCGAATGTGTGACTTCTTATGCGGAGGGCGAGTACTCGGTCCGCAGCGGCAGGCCGTGCGCGCCGCGTAGGTGGTTATCCGCGACAAGCAACTGCTCGAGGTTGCCGATGTCGTACCAAGGCTCGTCGAACTGCCACGCATACACCGGCGCGCGCTCGCGAAGCCAGCCGATCAGCCTGCCGGGCTGGTCGTGCGAGTGACCTTCGGCGAGATAGACGTCGACGAGAGGCAGGTGCTCGCGGTGATACAGGTACGTCGCAGTTGCGGCGAGCGTCGACGGCGGCTCGGACGGCTTCTCGATGAAGTCGGTGATTCGGGAATCCGCCTCAAGCGTGACGATTCCGTACTGAGTCGCAAGCTCGAGCGAGCCGACATCCCGCACCGCGACGGCGCTCGCAACACCTTTCTCACGCCAATAGGCGACGTAGTCGCGCAGGCTGAAGTCGAAGAGGTTGTCGCCCGCAATCACGAGCAGGTCGTCGTCGATCGCAGCCTCGCGCAGGACGAACGCCAGATCGCCGATCGCGCCGAGCCGCGTCTCGTTCGAGGTCGTGCCGTCGTCATGCAGCCGGACGGCGTTCGCCGCCGCCCACTCCACGAACATCGGCGCCTTGACGGCGTTGGTGACGACGTGCACCTCGTCGATCTGCGCCACCTCGCGGACCGCGTCGACGATCCACTCGATGATCGGGCGACCACCCACCGGAAGCAGCTCCTTGGCCCAGGTGTCGGTGAGCGGCCGCAGGCGGGTCGCGTACCCCGCAGCGAGGATGAGCGCCTTCATGCGTCGCCTTTCAAGCCGTTGCTGGCACCGCGGCCGCGAGTGCGTCTGCGTACGGGGCGCGGTGGACACCCGACTCCGTGATGATCGCCGCCACCAAATCGGCCGGCGTGACGTCGAAGGCGGGGTTGTGCGCACGGAACCGCTCGGTGATTTCCGCAGGCGAGCGCTCTTCGATCGGAATCGCGGCGCCGTCGGGCGTGCGCAAGTCGACCGTCGAGCTGGGCGCGACAACGTAGAGCGGGATGTCATGGTGGCGTGCCAGCACGGCGAGCGAGTAGGTGCCGATCTTGTTCGCGGTATCGCCGTTCGCGGCGATGCGATCGGCGCCGACGACAATACAGTCGACCTCGCCGCGCGCCATCATCGACGCGGCAGCAGAGTCGGCGATCACGGCGTGCGGAATGCCTGCTTGCTCGAGCTCCCACGCGGTGAGCCGTGCGCCCTGCAGAAGCGGCCGCGTCTCGTCGACCCAGACGTGCTCGAGCACGCCGCGCTCCCACGCTGCGACGAGCGCGCCGACCGCACTGCCATACCCGCCTGTTGCAAGGCCGCCGGCGTTGCAATGCGTGAGCGCCTGCGTGCGCACCTCGAACAGCGATGCTGCGTGCGCAGACATGGCGCGACAGCGTTCGACTTCGTCGGCGTGAAGCGCACGCGCGCGCTCGGCGGTCGGATCGGTCGCGATGAGATCGAGCGCCCAGGCGAGATTGATCGCGGTCGGCCGGGAACTGCGCAGCACGTCGTCGGCCGCCGCAAGATCCTCGCCCTGCGCCGCGGCGAGCGCATACCCGTACGCCGCGGCGACACCGATTGCGGGCGCGCCGCGTACGACCATCGTGCGAATCGCGTCGGCGACCTCGACGGCCGACGCGCAACGCACCTCGATCTCCTGCGCGGGGAGCAACCGCTGGTCGAGGAGGACGACGGCGTCATCCTCGAGCCGAACGATCCGCTCAGGATCGAGCATGCAGCACGAGCGAGACCTTGTTGGGCAGGATGCGACCGAGCGACGCACGCGTCAGACCCACGATGACGTACGGGGTGCTCGAGCGGATGCAGAGCGCGACGCCCGGCGGCGGCAGCTTGTAGGTGATCGTCACAGTGAGCGTGCGACCCTTCCGCGTGACGCCGGTGGCGGCGACATTCGTGGAGCACGGCGCGCCGTCGAGGAACGCCGCGACGAGCACCGTTTTCGCAACGCTGATGTGCGCGACGGTCGTGCGGTCATGAGCACTGAGCCGGTGCGACCACACACGTTCCTGCGTCTTCGTCACGGCGAGATACGCCTTCGCAGTACGCGACGACGACTGCTGCGTGTTGCCCCCTGCGACTTCATGCCACCGGAGACCCGCGGCGGCTCCCGCCGCGAGCGCCGCGGCCACAACGGCCGCGGCGACACACGCTCGGATCAGGTGCCCTCGTCCCACGACGCGAGGTACTTCTCCTGCTCGGCGGTGAGCTTGTCGATGTCGACACCCATCGTCTCGAGCTTGAGCCGGGCGATCTCCTCGTCGATCTCCTGCGGCACCGGATACACACGGTGCTCGAGCGACGACGCGTTCTGGATCGCATACTCGGTGGCGAGCGCCTGGTTGGCGAAGCTCATGTCCATGACGATCGCAGGATGCCCTTCGGCGGCCGAGATGTTGACGAGCCGGCCGTCGGCAAGGAGATACAGGCGCCGGCCGTCGGCAAGCGTGAACTCCTCGACGAAGTTGCGGGCCTCGCGCGTGTCGACCGCCAGGTCGCGCAGTGCCGGGATGTCGATCTCGACATTGAAGTGACCGGTGTTGCAGATGATCGCGCCGTCCTTCATCACTTCGAGATGCTTGCGCGCAACGACGTGCTTGTCGCCCGTCGCGGTGCAGAAGATGTCGCCGATCTTCGCCGCACGCTCCATCGGCATCACTTCGTAGCCGTCCATCAGCGCCTCGAGTGCGCGCATCGGATCGATCTCGGTGACGATGACATGCGCGCCGAGCCCCTTCGCGCGCATCGCGACGCCGCGGCCGACCCAGCCGTAACCGGCGACGACGAAGCGCTTGCCGGCGATGAGCACGTTGGTCGCGCGAATGATGCCGTCGATCGTCGACTGACCCGTGCCGTAGCGGTTGTCGAAGAAGTGCTTGGTGCGCGCCTCGTTCACCGCGATCACGGGGAACTCGAGTGCACCGTCGGCTTCCATCGCCTTGAGGCGGATGACGCCGGTGGTGGTCTCCTCCATGCCGGCGATGATGTCGCCGAGCTGCTCGCGGCGCGAGGTGTGCAGCACGCCGATGACGTCGGCGCCGTCGTCCATCGTCAACTGCGGCTTGTGGTCGACTGCAGCCTCGATGTGCGAGTAGTAGGTCTGGTCGTCTTCGCCCTTGATCGCGAAGACAGCGATGTCGAACTCGCTGACGAGTGCCGCAGCGACGTCGTCCTGCGTGGAAAGGGGATTCGATGCGCACAACACGACATCCGCGCCGCCCGCTTTCAGCGTGCGCATGAGGTTCGCGGTCTCGGTGGTGACGTGCAGGCACGCCGCGATGCGGTAGCCGTCGAGCGGGCGCTCACGCTCGAAGCGCTCGCGGATCGTGGTCAGCACCGGCATCTGCCGGTCGGCCCACATGATGCGCCGCAGCCCCTCGGGTGCGAGCGACAAGTCCTTCACGTCGTGTCTCAGCGTTTGCGCCATCTGTCCTCTCTCTAGGTCGTCGGCCAGTCTAGTAACGGTCAGGCGGCGAGCAGCCGCTCGTGCTTGCGCTGCTCCCAGTCGATCCACGAGCCGGTGTCATCGCCTGCGGCGAGCCAGCCGTCGACCGCGCGCTTCAGGTCGGGCTCGAACCGGAGCCGGCGCGCAAAGACAAGATCGGTCGGGTCGACCGCGAAGCGGCGCCGCAGATCACGGAGCGCCCGCAGCCGGTTCAGCTCGGGCAAGCCATACAGGCGGTAGCCCGAATCGGTGCGCCGAGGAACGACCAGCCCCTGCTCCTCGAAATAGCGGAGCATCCGCGCCGAAAACCCTGTCTGCTCGGCGGCCCGCCCCACGGTCAGCAGCTCCATGCGCCAACCTTAGCACGATTGTGTGAAGGTTGTTAGGGAGCCGAGGTCCCCTCGCGGCCGTACGCGTCCTCGAGGCGCACCACGTCCTCCAGATGCGGGGTCGAGACCTCGAGGATCGTCGTGTCGTCGAGCGCCGTGACCCGGTGCACAGTGCCGGGCGGATAGTGGAACGCCACCCCCGGCCCGACGACTTCCTCGATGAGCGTGCCCTCGCCGGTTGCGCCGAGCTCGAGCCGGGCCCGGCCGGACTGCACGAGCCACGACTCGTCCTTCTCGCGATGGAACTGCAGCGAGAGCGAGTGGCCGGCCTTCACGAAGAGCACCTTGCCGACGTAAACGTCGGTCTCGGCCCAGATCAACTCATATCCCCACGGCTTCTCGACGCGACGCACGTCGAAGCCGAAACGGTCGGCCAGGCGCAGGTTGATCGACATGTCCTCCGATGTTCTCACGCGAGCCACTCCGGATGCGCCGTGACGTACTCGGCCGCGACGCGCAGCTCCTTCGGCGTGTTCACGGTCAGCCAGACGCCCTCGTGCCGGTACGCGCGCAGCCGGCCTTCGCCGGCGAGCTCGGGGAACGCGGTCGACTCGTGGTCGCCCTTGTCGGGGAAGCGGCTGACCGCCTCGCCTGCCAGCACGTAGATACCGCAGTTGACCCAGTACGGGACCCGGCCCGCCTCATCGAAGCCGCGCACGACATCGGAGTCGTCGAGGTCGACCATGCCGAACTGCGACTTCGGGCGCGCGACGGTGATCGTCGCAAGGCCCCCGAGCGCGCGGTGCCGGTCGAGCAGCGCGTCGAAGTCGACCGCAACCAGCTCGTCGCCGTTCAACGCGAAGACGTCGCCGTCCTCGCGGCGTTGCTGTGCTGCGAACTTGATGCCGCCGCCGCGACCGAGGCGCTCCGTTTCCTCGGCGACGACGATCTCGGCGCCGAAGCCGGAGAGCTCGCGCTCGAAGAGCGAGCCCTGCCCGTCGGCGCAAGAGATGATCACGCGCTCGACGCCCGCGCGCGCAAGACGACCGACCTGGTACGCGGCGAGCGGACGACCCGCGACCTCGACGAGAGACTTCGGCTTGCCGCCGGCCGCGTCTCCGAGCCGCTCGGCCTTGCCGCCGGCGAGGATGATCGCTTCCATTTCCGCCTACGCCCGCTCGAGCTCGCGCGAAGCCGACGGGCGTCCGATGCCCTCGTACGCAAAACCGGCACGCGCGACGTCATCGGGGTTGAGCAGATTGCGGCCGTCGACGATCAGCGGGTTGCGCATCGCGTCGCGCACGTCGCTCGTCGCGAGCTCGCGCAGCTCAGCCCACTCGGTGACGATCACGGCGGCGTCTGCGCCCGTCACTGCCTCGAGCACCGAACCGCAAACCGTAACGCCGTCCGGCAGCTTCGTGCCGTCGGCGACCGGATCCCAGCCGCGCACCGCCGCGCCTTCCGCGAGCAGCCGCGACGCAAGGACGATCGACGGCGCCTCGCGCATGTCGTCGGTGTTCGGCTTGAACGCCAGGCCGAGCAGCGCAACCGTCTTCCCCTGCAGGTTGCCGAGGCGCTGCTTGAGCTTGCCGACGACGCGGCGCTTCTGCAGCTCGTTCACCTCGATCACCGCTGCGAGCAGCTGGAAGTGGTAGCCGGTGTTCGACGCGAGCTGCTTGAGCGCAAGCGAGTCCTTCGGAAAACACGAACCCCCATAGCCGAGGCCGGCGCGCAGGAAATGCGGGCCGAGTCGATGGTCGAGGCCGATGCCCTCAGCGACCTTCACGACGTCGGCGCCGGTCGCTTCGCAGACGTTCGCGATCTCGTTGATGAACGAGATGCGCGTCATCAAAAATGCGTTGGCAGCGAGCTTCACCATCTCGGCGGAGTTGACATCGCAGCGCACAACAGGCGCGTCGATCGAGGCGTAGAGAGACGCGACGGAGTCGCCTGCGTCGTCGTCCTCGGCACCGATCACGATGCGGTCCGGCTGCATGAAGTCGCGCACGGCGTTACCTTCGGCGAGGAACTCGGGATTCGACGCGTACGCGACGTGCCCGAGACCGCGCTGGTCGAGGCCGTGGCGGATCTTTTCGCCGGTGCCGACGGGGACTGTCGACTTCATGACGAGCACCGGATGGCCTGTGAGCTGCGGCAACTGATCGACGACGCTCCACACGCGGGAAAGATCGGCGTCGCCGGACTGCGTCGGCGGGGTGTCGACGCATACGAAGAGGAACTCGCAGTCGGCGATGTCCGCGACGTCGAGCGTGAACGTGAGCCGCTCCGCATTGCGGCCGAGCAGCGCCTCCACATCCGTCTCGTGGAACGGCACCGTCCCTTTGCCGAGCGCCTCGACTTTCTCGGGGACGATGTCGCGGATCACGACGGTGTGGCCGAGCTCGGCGAAGCACGCTCCCGTGACCACGCCGACCCAACCCGCTCCGAAAATACCCACCTTCGCCATGGCGCGCCTGACCCTACTTCACGCTTGTTATGGGTTTGAGGCCCTGTGCGATCGCGAGCATCGTCTCGTTCGACAGATCGTCGAGCAGCGTGTTCACGACCCAGTACGTTGCACCGTTCGCGTGCAGCACGACCATGTGCAACCGGTCACCCGCGTAGTAGAGCTCGAACTCGCGCCCACCGAGCGCGTGACGGAAGCTGCGATCGCCGAGCACCGGCGCGTCAGTCCAGTTCGTCTCCTCGACGCCCCAGAACTGCCCGCCACCTGTACGGAATACGAGACGCACCGCCTTGTGCTTGCCGTCGATCGCGTAATACCGCATCGGCACGTCGCCCGAGAGCGTGTCGGGATACGAGTAGTGCTCGAGCACCGTCGGCACTTCGAGCGGGAACGGCACCTTGCTCTCGATCGGTTTCAGGAGATTCAGCGCCTGACTCGGGTCGGTGCGCACAGCGGGCGCCACATGCACCGGCGCCTGCACGACAGGTGCCTCTGCGATCGTGCCGTGGAACGTCGAGCCGACGATCACCATCAGCATCGAGCCGGGGTCGAGATTCAAGAGCCAGCTCGTGCGCGGCAACTTCTTCACGTCGGCGGGCTGCATCAGGTTCTGCAGTGCAACGGCAGCGGCGTGCGAGCGCGGCTGTGAGGCGTCGTAATAGATGACGGTGTGGAAGTAGTTCTGGGTGCCGGCTGGTGTGTTCGGCTCGAGGTTGTCCGGCGGCTGGACGGTCTTGTAGCCGCGCTGGCCGAGCTCGTACGACGCGTTCGCCGCGGAGCCGGCGACACCGTTGCCGTTCAGCACCGTGAGGGTGACGCTCGAGACGGGCGGCGCGGTCTCCTTCGGCTTCTTGCCCAGCGCGACGGTGTTCGCCGTCTTCGACTGCTGGACGTCCGGATGCTCGAACTGCGACACCGCCTGCTGCACGGCAGAGGTCGGCGCGGTGACCGCGCCGTACCCCGAAAGGTCGGTGATCTTCGGCTGGAAGATGTGCCCGCCCGGCAGGTCCTTCGCGAAGAACAAGTACTTGATGACGTCGTTGCCGCTCACCTTGCGCCCACCCGCTGCGACCTCGACGTCGTTCTTGATGTCGTTCACGAGCGCAAACACGTCGGTGTACGAGAAGCTGCGCGCGACCTGGTCCTTCAACGCACGAACGAACTCCTGCTGGCGTGCGAGCCGCACGAAGTCCGAATCGGTATGGCGGAAGCGCACGAAGTCGAGCGCTGCACCACCGGTGAGGCGTTGGTACCCGGGTTGCAGATTGATGTACGCATAGCCGGTGCCATGCGGGTTGTAGTACCGGCGGTCGATGTCGACCCACACGCCGCCGAGCTTGTCGACGATCGACTTGAAGCCGTGGAAGCTGACCGTGATCAGGTAGTTGATCGGGTTGTCGCCGATCAGCTTCTTCACGGTGAGCAGCGCGCCTTTCGGCCCGCAGCGCGCATAGGCAGCGTTGATGCGGTCAATCCCGACAGACGTGTCGCCGTCGCAGTAGATCGGCACCTGCAAGTCGCGCGGGAACGAGAGCAGCGAGATCGACTTGGTCGCCGGGTCGGCGCGAATCAGCATCATCGTGTCGGAGCGCGACGGCCCCGGCGCTTCGCCGGCGCGGTGGTCGTAGCCGAGCACGAGCGCAGTCGCCGGTGCGTTCGCAACCGGGATGTCGAGCGACGTCGACGCCTTTACGAGGGCCGGCGTGTGCGCCTGGACGTCGGACACGGTCTGGTGGAACCAGAGATACGCGCCGCCGGCGATCGCGATCGCAAGCGAGCTGAGCACGACCACCGTCCCGACGAGGACGCGCCGCATGATCCCGAAGCCACTGACACCATCCGGCCCGGGCTGGCGGTAGTGCGTGATCGCGGTTGGCGAGCCTGGCGGGAGAACGACCTTGCCGTTGCCGGCTGCCCCGGCGCCGCGACCAATCCCTCTCTTCAGTGTGGTCCGCATAAACGACGCGCGGCGCCCCGCTCGGAGGCGCCTGCAAGATCAGAATAGCTTGCCGTCAGGACAGGTTCGGCGAGAGCCAGCGTTCAGCTTCCGCGACCTCTACTCCCTTGCGGGAGGCGTATTCCTCGAGCTGGTCGCGGCCGATCCGGCCCACCGAGAAGTAGCGCGCCTGCGGGTGCCCAAGGTAAATGCCGCTGACCGCGGCGGCAGGCGTCATCGCGTAGCTCTCCGTCAGATCTAGTCCGATCCGCTCAGTGCCGAGCAATGCAAAGAGCTTCCCCTTCTCGGTGTGGTCGGGGCAGGCCGGATAGCCGAACGCAGGCCGAATCCCGCGGAATTGCTCGCGTCGCAGCTCATCTCGGTCAAGAGCTTCACCCGGCGCGTACCACTCGCGGCGCGCACGCTCGTGCAGCAGCTCGGCGAACGCTTCCGCCAGACGGTCGGCGAGCGCCTTCACGATGATCGCGCGGTAGTCGTCGTGCTCCGCCGTGTACTCCGAAGCGAGTGTCTCGGCGCCGTGGACGCCAACCGCGAACGCACCGATCGCATCGCCTTCCGGTGCAACGAAGTCGGCGAGGCAGTAGTTCGGACGTTCGTCTTCGTGGTCGGTCTGCTGGCGCAGGAAACAAAAGCGCGCGTCACCGGCGACCACGTCATCGCCGTCGGCCTGCGCGGGCCAGAAGCCGTAGACGCCGCGCGCGGTGAGCTCGATGCCGTCGAGCAGCTTCTGCGCGTCGTCGTAGAGCTCGCGCGCCGCGGGGTTGTCGAGAATCGCGGGGAACTTGCCCTTCAAATCCCAAGCGTGGAAGAAGAATTGCCAGTCGATGTACGGGACAATCTCTGCGATCGTCGGCTCGACGAGCTTCGTTCCCTCGAAGGGTGCAGGCACGCGAGCGTCGTGATTCAGCTGCGGGCGGCGTGCGCGCGCGGTGGCGAGCGGCAGCAGCGGGCGGCGCACGCGCTCTGCGTGCAGCTCGCGCAGGCGCTGCTGGTCGGCTCGATTTTCGACGTCGAGCGCCGCGCGCCGCGACGGGTCGAGCAATTGCGACACGACGTCGACGACACGGCTCGCGTCGAGCACGTGCACGGTCTCGTTGCCGTACTCGGGCGCGATCTTCACGGCGGTGTGCTGGCGCGACGTCGTCGCGCCGCCGATCAGCAGCGGCAGCTCGAGCCGGCGGCGCGTCATCTCGCGCGCGACGTCGACCATCTGGTCGAGCGACGGCGTGATCAACCCCGAAAGGCCGACGAGCGAGACGCCCTCGCGCTCCGCCGTGTCGAGGATCGTGTCCGCCGGCACCATCACGCCGAGGTCGATCACTTCGTAGCCGTTACAGCCGAGCACGACGCCGACGATGTTCTTGCCGATGTCGTGCACGTCGCCTCGCACGGTGGCGAGCAGGATCTTCGTCGCGGTGGTGTCGGCCTTCTCGTCCTCCATGTACGGCTCGAGGTAGGCGACTGCGCGCTTCATCACGCGCGCCGACTTGACGACCTGCGGCAGGAACATCCGGCCGGAGCCGAAGAGATCGCCCACGACACGCATGCCGTCCATCAGCGGGCCTTCGATCACGTCGAGCGGGCGCGCTGCCTCCTGTCGCGCCTCCTCGGTGTCGGCCTCGACGTAGTCGACGATGCCGTGCACGAGCGCGTGCTCGAGCCGTTTCGCGACCGGCGCCTCGCGCCAGCTGAGATCGAGCTCGCGCTTGGTGCCGCTGCCGCGCACGCGCTCAGCCAGCTCGACAAGTCTTTCGGTGGCGTCTGAACGCCGGTTGAAGATGACGTCCTCGACGCATTCGAGCAGCTCCGGCTCGATGTCCTCGTACACCGCGAGCTGGCCGGCGTTGACGATGCCCATGTCGAGCCCTGCGCGGATCGCGTGGTAGAGGAACGCTGCGTGCATCGCCTCGCGGATCACGTCGTTGCCGCGGAACGCGAAGCTGAGGTTCGAGATGCCACCCGACGTGCGCACGCCCGGGCAGCGCTCCTTGATCAGCGGGAGGCTTTCGATGAACGCGCGCGCGTAGTCGTCGTGCTCTTCGATGCCCGTCGCAACGGCGAGCACGTTCGGGTCGAAGACGATGTCTTCCGGCGGGAAGCCGACCACGTCGACGAGCAGCCTGTATGCGCGCTCGCAGATCTCGACGCGGCGCTCCACCGTTGTCGCCTGACCCTCTTCGTCGAACGCCATCACCACGACACCGGCGCCGTAGTCGCGCACGCGCCGCGCGTGCTCCAAGAACTCGTCCTCGCCTTCCTTCAGCGAGATCGAGTTGACGACGCCCTTGCCCTGCAGCACCTGCAGGCCTGCTTCGAGCACCGTCCACTTCGAGCTGTCGACCATCACCGGCAGCCGCGCCGCTTCCGGCTCGGTCGCGAGCACGTTCAGGAAGGTGCGCATCGCCTGCTCGCCTTCGAGCAGGTCGGCGTCCATGTTCACGTCGAGCAGGTTCGCCCCGCCACGCACCTGGTCGAGTGCGACTCCCACCGCCGCGCCGAAGTCGCCGGCTTCGACCAGGCGGCGGAAGCGTGCGGAGCCGGTGACATTCGTGCGCTCGCCGATCATCACGAAGCCGGTGTCCGGCCCGATCTCGAACGGGTCGAGGCCGCTGAAATGCGTGCTCGCCCGCCGCTTCGGGACATGTCTGGGAGCCAGGCCCTTGACCATCTCCGCAATGGCGCGCGTGTGGTCGGGCGTCGAGCCGCAACACGAACCGGCGACGTTGAGCAGGCCGTCGCGCGCGAACTCGCCGAGCAGTTCCGACGTCACGTCCGGCGTCTCGTCGTAGCCCCCGAACGCGTTCGGCAATCCGGCGTTCGGGTGGCACGAGACGAGACACGGCGCGCGCTGCGCAAGCTCGGTGACATACGGCCGCATCTCGCGCGCGCCGAGCGAACAGTTGATGCCGACGATCAGCGGCTCGGCGTGCTCGATCGAGGCGAGGAACGCTTCCATCGTCTGTCCCGTGAGCGTGCGACCGGAGAGGTCGACGATCGTCACGCTGATCCAGAGCGGCAGCTGCGGCGCGGTCTCGCGCGCGGCGACGATCGCCGCCTTGCCGTTCAGCGGATCGAAGATCGTCTCGATCAGCAGCAGGTCGACGCCGCCGTCGACGAGGCCGCGAATCTGCTCCGCGTACGACGCCTTCACCTGGTCGAAGGTGTGCGTGCGATACGCGGGATCGTCGACGCGCGGACTGAGCGACAACGTGACGTTGAGCGGACCAATCGAGCCCGCGACGAAGCGGTCGGGGCCTGCCGCGGCACGCGCGATGCGCGCGCCTTCGACGTTCATGTCGTAGACCGCTGCCTCGAGCCCGTAATCCGCTTGCCCGATCGACGTCGCCGTGAACGTATTCGTCGTGGCGATGTCGGCGCCGGCCGCGAAGTACGCGTCGTGCACTTCACGCACGATGTCCGGCTGCGTCAGGTTGAGCAGGTCGGGGTCGTTCTTGACGTCGCGCGGATGGCCGGCGAAGCGAGCGCCGCGAAAGTCCTCTTCGGAGAGCCCGCGATTCTGAAGCAGCACGCCCCAGGCGCCGTCGAGGACGAGAATCCTCTCCTCGGCGATGCGGCGGATGTCGGCTGCGACGTCTCGGGTCATAAGCTCTTTAGGCGTTTGTTGACCCGGTCGCCAAGCTGCTCGTCAAAGTTCTCCGGGTAGACGAACTGTAGCTACCTAGGAGAACGTCACGAGCGGCCCTTCGTACGACTCGCCGCCCTCGGTACAGGCCCTGCGCGCAGCCGTCGCGCCGAGCCGGGGGCAGCCCTCCTTCTCGAAGCGGCCGTTCGTGACCACGTTGAGCGCAAGCCCGAGCCACCAGTTGCAGCCGAACTGCGCCGAGCGGGCAAACCCAGGACAGGCGTCGATCAGCGCCACCTGATCCCGCAGCGGCGAGAGCGCGACACCGGGAACTTGGACACCTCGCGCACACGCCACGGCGAGCGACGCGACCATCCGCGCGCACGTCGCCATCTGCGTGTACGGATCCGACGATCGGATGAGCGACGCTCCTGTCACACACCCCTTCAGCTGCACGCCCTTCAGGCCCTTGCATACCGCCAGGATCGCACCCACCGAATCGACCGGGCGCGCCGGTGGACGCTCGAGCAGCGCGCGGTACCAGCACGCACGCGCAAAGTTCCCGCGAAACTCACCGCAGAGCACGCGCGGAGACGTGGCCATGTCGGGATGGGCCTTCGCCGCGTCGAGCCCGTCGACCGCGATCCAGTAATCGTGGAAGGCGCCCTGCGCGCAATCGACAGCATCCCCGGTGCCGAGCAGGCGACACGACGCGATAGCCGGCTCCAGATAGTCGAGGTAGATGCGCGCGTAGGCATGGCCCAGGCCATGGACGCAGCTGTAGCGCTCGTAACGCGTCGTCGCTTTCGCGCACTCCGCCTTCGCGCCCTGCGGGCCGAGCTTCTGAATCGCCGGCCCGAGCGCGATCAGCAAGCCGTGTGAGAAACCCGCCGAACAGCCGGGATCGTTCGACTTCGGCAGCGATTGGTAGAGGTTCTCGAGCGTCACATGCTCGGCCACCCCGTATTCGCGGCCGACCGTGTGCATGAGGATGTGGCAGTGGGCGGGGAGCCACCCGCCGATCGAGTGCGCGTAGGCGTCGATGCGCGGCAGCTCGTCAGCCGGATCGCGTGTCTGCTCGATCAGGTGAAGCAGCTTCTGCGCAAGACACGTCTGATACTTGCTCGCGACGTCTCCGTCGAGCGCGCAGGCCATCACTGCGCGGGATTCGTTCACGTATTTCCCGTAGCCGAACTGCGGCCCCGAAGGTCCCCCACCCGCGTGCGCCGACATCGGCGCAAGCACAACGACGCAAGCCGCACTAAGTGCGGCGACGATCCGCCCGAGACGTGTCACGTGATGTCCGACGTCGCCGCGGGCGAAAAGTCAGCCGCGCCCGCCGACGCTGAGCTGGTTCTCGGCGTGCTTCAGTCTCTGTTCCGCCTGCCAGCGATCTGCACCCGACTCGCCGCGGTCGATCGCCTCGAGTTCCTTCTGCGCAGCTTCGAGCTGCTCGCGGGCACGCGCATCGTCGATCTTCGACGCATCGACAGCGTCGTCGACGAGCGCGATCGCGCGATCCTCGAGCACCTGGAAGAAACCGGGGCCTGTCGCGAACTCGAGTACCGCCCCGCCGTC
>DASUKC010000020.1:0-7465 GCA_036278975.1 Gaiellaceae bacterium | reverse complement strand
CGCTTTCGTCTGTGGACGGTTTGTGCAGGACCAGACACGTACCTGGTACGTAGCTGGTACCGGCTAGATGACGACGACGCCGTCGTCGTCGGCGTGAAGCGTTGTGCCCGGGGTGAACGTCACCTCGCCGAAGGTCACCGGCACGTCGACCTCGCCGGCGCCGCCTTTCGCACTCGGGCGCGGGTTCGTGCCGATCGCCTTCACGCCGAGCCCGAGCGCATCCAAAGCAACCGAGTCGCGCACGCACGCGTTCAGCACGACGCCCGCCCAGCCGTTCTCGAGCGCGATCGACGCGATGTTGTCGCCGAGCAGCGCGCAGCGGAGTGAACCGCCGCCGTCGACGACGAGCACGCGTCCGTTCCCGGGCTCGGACACCGTCGCCTTCAACACGACGTTGTCCTCGAAGCAGCGCACCGTCGCGATCGGCCCGGAGAACGACCGCGCCCCGAACGAACGGAACTGCACCAGGCAAACCTGCGCGTCGGGATGCGCGTCGAGAACGTCGGCAGTGCCCACTACGCGCGCGGGCCGCCGGCGACGTAAATGACCTGGCCGCTGACGTACGACGCATCGTCCGAGCACAAAAATGCGATCGTCCCCGCAACATCCTCCGGCTGGCCGACGCGCCGCAGCGGCGTCTGCGCAGCGACCGCTTCCGTGAACTGCTCGAACGGAACGCCCATGCGCTCCGCCGTCTGCTCCGTCATCGCCGTCGCGATGAACCCCGGCGCGACGCAGTTCACGTTGATGTTGAACGGCCCGAGCTCGATCGCAAACGTCTTCGTCATTCCCTGCAGGCCGGCCTTCGCCGCCGAATAGTTCGTCTGACCGCGATTGCCGAGCGCCGACGTCGACGAGATGAGCACGATCTTCCCGCTCTTGCGCTCGACCATCGAAGCCTGCGCGGCGCGCACCGCGTAGAACGTGCCCTTGAGATGGGTATCGATAACGGAATCCCAATCTTGATCTGTCATTTTGAACAACATTGCGTCGCGGATGATTCCCGCGCACGTGACGAGGATGTCCACCGCGCCCGCCTGGGCGAACGCCGCCTCGACGTCTGCGAGCTTCGTCACGTCGCACTGCACCGACTCGCCGCCGATCGCCTTCGCCGTCTCGGCAGCTGCGTCGCCGTTGAAGTCTGCGACGACGACGCGGGCGCCCTCGTCAGCGAACCGCTTCGCGGTCGCCGCGCCGATCCCGCGCGCGCCGCCGGTCACAAGAGCCGTCTTGCCTTCGAATCTCCTCATGCGCGCGACGATATAGGTTCCGCCCATGGAGTTTCGCGACGTCCTCCGCCGCCGGCGCATGCACCGCGCGTTTCTGCCCGACCCGCTGCCGCGCGAGCAGATCGAACGCATCGCGAACGTGATCCGCCACGCGCCGTCAGGCGGCTTCAGCCAGGGCGGCAGCATCGTCGTCATCACCGACGAGGCGAAGCGGCAAGAAATCGCCAAAGCCTTCGGCGACGACCACTACTCGACAAACGGCCGCAACTTCATCGTCGACGCGCCGGTGCACATGGTGATCTCCGCGAACGAGTCGCTCTACCACGCGCGCTACAACGAAGCCGACAAGCTGAAGGCGACCGGCGGCGTCGAGGTGACGTGGCCCGTGCCCTACTGGTTCGTCGACGCAGGCGCGCTGATGATGCTCGTGCTCGAAGCGGCGATCGACGAGGGCCTCGCAAGCGCGTTCATCGGCCATCCCGACCAGAAGCGCATCTTCGAAGAAATCCTTGGCCTTCCCGAAGAAGCAGTGCCCATCGGGCTCGCGCTGATCGGCCGTCCGGGCGAGAGCCCGGACATCGGCTCACGGCTTCGGAGCCGCCGGCGCAGCACCGCCGACTTGATCCATTGGGAAGGTTGGTAGCTCGACCGCCTTGTACTTCGTGCGGATGCCGTCGATGTACGCAGCAAGCTCGTCGGCGATTGCCTGATCCTTCAACTCGAGCACGTTCTCCGCGTTTCTCTCACCGCTCCTCGACAAGTTGAAGGAGCCGACGAACACCGTGTCGTCGCACACCGCCACCTTCGCGTGCATGAAGTCGTGCACCGTTCCGTCGCCGTACGGCGTCGACAACTTGCCCGTGAACGGGCCCGCCATCACCTGGCGCAGCAACGGCAGCTTCCACGACACGTTGCGGTTCGCGTGCCACTGCTGCACGACCTCGCGCACCTGAGTCGCATCGACGACGCCGGCGAGATCGAGCTTCTTCTCCGCAACGACTTCGGCGAGCGCGGCGAGCACCGGCGCCGTTGTGATCACCGGCGACGCGACCCGCACGCGCTGCTTCGAGCGGCGGATCATCTTCCCGATGCGCGAGCTCAGGTCCTCGCCGTGCCCCGGCGTGAACCACGCGCGCACGTTGTCGTCCCAGCGCGGGTCGACGAAGCCGCTGCGCATCACGTCACCGGTCGCCCAGAGCTGGTCGAAGTCGATTTGGAAGCCCTTCGCGATCGCGGCCGACTCGACGATCGCGATCACGTTCTCCTGCCGCGACCACGAGTCATCCGTCCAGTTCAACGAGCCCGTCCACACCGCCTCGCCGTCGCGGATGACGTACTTATGGTGCATCAGGTCGGGAATGCCGGCGATGCCCTTGCCCTGCACCGGCAGGCTCGCGATCAGTTGAACATCGGGCTCCGGCGGCGGCGGCACGGGAATCGGCGCCGCATGGTCGATGTTGTAGGCGAGACGAATGTGAACGCCGCGCGCGTGCGCGCGCTCGATGGCCGCCGACACGATCTGCTTCGTCTCCTCGCCGAGGTTGAAGTCGTACTGCGCGAGGTCGAGCGACTTCTGCGCGCTGTCGAGAAATTCCGCAACCTGCTGTGCGACATCCGACGGCTTTTGCCCGCCGTCAGTCAGAGTTCGGATCTGAATGAGGTCGCTCATCGACAAACTGGCCGCCGCCGACATCGGCGCGACATGGAACTTCTACCGGGAAGGCGACCGCTCGGGGCTGCTGCGGGGGCGCCTCGGCCGCTACCTCGAGGAGCATGCGGACGCGCCGATCCTGCTCGTCGGCGAGGCGCCGGGCTATCGCGGCGCTCGCGTTTCGGGCATTCCGTTCACGTCGGAGCGCCAGCTCACCGGCCACGGTCCGGCGGAAGCGACCGCCACCGTCGTTCACCGGGCGCTTCAAGACCTCGAGCTCGACGTCCTCCTCTGGAACGTCGTCCCAACCCATCCCGGTACCGAGAACAGCAACCGTCCGCCCACGAAACAGGAGGTCGAAGCCGGCTTGCCGTTCGCGCTCGAGCTCGCCGAGAACCGCCGCGTGCTCGCCGTTGGGCGAGTCGCCGCACAAGCCCTCGGAGCCCCGTATATCCGCCATCCAAGCCATGGCGGAGCCTCCGATTTCAAGGCAGGGCTGCTACAGTTCGCGCCCGGCGGACGCTCTGTTCGCCCTTTCTCCGTATGAAGACCTACTCAGCCAAGCCCGGCGAAATCCAGCGCGACTGGTACCTCGTCGACGCCGAAGGGAAGACCCTCGGCCGTCTCGCGACGCGGATCGCCGACCAGCTCCGCGGCAAGGGCAAGCCCCAGTTCACGCCGCACGTCGACACGGGTGACTTCGTCGTCGTCGTCAACGCCGAGAAGGTGCATGTCACGGGGAACAAGCTCGACGCGAAGATGTACCACCGGCATTCCGGCTACCCCGGCGGCCTCCGCTCGCGCACGTTGCGCGAGCAGCTCGACCGCCAGCCGACGGAGGTCCTCCGGAAGGCCGTGAAGGGGATGCTGCCGCGCAACAAGCTAGGGCGCGCGCAGTTGACGAAGCTCAAGATCTATGCGGGACCGGAGCATCCGCATGAGGCGCAGGCTCCGACCACGCTTGAGGTGAAGTGATGGCGACTCCGGCTCAGTACCTCGGCACGGGCAAGCGCAAGACGTCTGTCGCGCGCGTGATCCTGCGGCCGGGCGGCGGCACGACGTGGATCAACGGCAAGACGATCGAGGCGTACTTCCCTCGGCTCAGCCATCGCGTCACCGTGCTGTCTCCGCTGAAGACCGTGGAGCTTGAAGGCCAGTACGACCTGCGCGTCCGCGTGCACGGTGGCGGCCCGACCGGCCAGGCCGGTGCGGTTCGTCACGGCATCGCTCGCGCGCTGGTCGAAGTGAACCCGGACCTGCGCAGCGCGCTCAAGCGCGCCGGCTTCCTCACGCGCGACGCGCGCGAGGTCGAGCGCAAGAAGGCCGGTCTTCACAAGGCCCGCAAGGCGCCGCAGTTCAGCAAGCGGTAACGCCGCGCCTTGGCGCGCAAGTACTTCGGCACTGACGGTGTCCGCGGCGTCGTGGGCGAGTTCCTGACGCCCGAGCTCGTCGAGCGCCTCGGCCGCGCGGCTGCACTGTGGACCGGCGCGAGCAAGGTGTTCGTCGGACGCGACACGCGCGCGTCCGGCAGCGAGCTCGAGGAAGCGTTCGCGCGCGGCGTCGTCTCGGCCGGCGGCGACTGCCTCGTCGGCGGTGTCTTGCCGACACCGGCCGTCGCGCTGCTCGCTCTCGATCTCGGCGTCGTCATCTCGGCGTCGCACAACCCGCCCGAGTACAACGGCGTGAAGTTCTTCGATTCGCGCGGGCACAAGTTGTCCGACGAGCACGAGGAGCAGATCGAAGAGTTGCTCGCGGCCGCGCCCGCGATCGACGAGGGCCGTATCGAGCACGTCGAGATCTCGGCCGACTCGTACCTCGAGCACATCCTCGAGCGCTTCGGTTCCGACCTTTCCGGCCTTCGCATTGCCGTCGACTGCGCCAACGGCGCGTACTCAGGCCTCGCGCCCGGCGCGTTCGAGCGCTGCGGCGCGCAGGTGCACGCGATCGGCAACGAGCCCGACGGCACGAACATCAACGTCGGCTGCGGGGCGACGGATCTCGCGCTCTTGCAGCAGACAGTGCGCGACGGCCGCTTCGATCTCGGCATCGCGTTCGACGGCGACGGCGATCGCATGCTCGCGGTCGACGAGAACGGTGACATCGTCGACGGCGACCAGATCATCGCGATCCTCGCGCTCGATCTTGGTGTCGACCAGGTCGCGGTAACCGTGATGACGAACTTGGGCTTCCATGCGCTGATGCGCGAGCGCGGCATCACCGTGCATACGACCGCTGTCGGCGATCGCTACGTGCTCGAAGCACTGTGGCGTGAGAACGCGATCCTTGGCGGCGAGCAGTCGGGGCACGTCATCTATCTCCGCGATCACGTCACCGGCGACGGTCTCGCTGCGGGCCTGCTGTTGTGCGCTGCGTTGCGTGGACGCAAGCTCTCCGAAGTTGCGAGTGTCATGTCGCGCTGGCCGCAGGTGAAGGAAAACGTGCGCGTCGCGGAGAAAGAATTGAGTCGGGCAGTCGTCGGTGAGGTCGACCGTCTCAACGCGGAATGGGGTGAGCACGGCCGTGTGCTCGTGCGCCCGTCCGGCACGGAGCCGCTTGTCCGCGTGTTGGCGGAAGCCGAGGACGAAGCGGTTGCCGCGGAGGCCTGTGCTAGCATCGCGGCGCTCGTTCGACGAGAGCTCGGCTGACCATTCCGACGTAGGAGTGGCCGCAAAGCCGGGCCTTTTGCGTTTCTGAGGCGCCTTTTAGGGACACATAGGATTCTTTGGCTTCAGGCGTATGACGAGGAGGGTGTATGTGCGGGATCATCGGATACGTCGGGAACCGCGCTTCGAAGCCGCTGCTCATCGCCGGCCTCGAGCGACTTGAGTACCGCGGTTACGACTCCGCCGGCATCGCGCTGATTGAAGACGACGGTCTCGACTACGTTCGCGCCGTCGGCAACCTCCAGAACCTGAAACTCGCCGCCGGCCCGAACGGCTCGCTGTCGACGACCGGTCTCGGGCACACGCGCTGGGCGACGCACGGCTCGGTCACGGAGCAGAACGCGCATCCGCTGACGGGCTGCGACGACTCGAAGCTCGCGATCGTGCTCAACGGGATCATCGAGAACTACCGCGAGCTGCAGGAAGAGCTGCAGGCGAACGGTCACACGCTCACGACCGAGACCGACGCAGAGACGGTCGCGCACCTGCTCGAGGACGAGTACGAGGGCGATCTCGTCGCTGCGGTTCGCGCGGTGTACGCGCGCCTCGAAGGACATTTCACGTTTGTCGTGATCCATCACGACCATCCGAACGAGCTCGTCGGCGTGCGCCACCAGACGCCGCTCGTCATCGGCTTCGGCGACGGTGAGAACTTCCTCGCGTCGAACCTGGCTGCGTTCCTCTCGGAGACGCGCCGCGTGCAGTTCCCCGGCGACGGGGACATCGTGCGCATCACGCCGAGCGAAGTGACGGTCGTCAATGCCAACACCGGCGAGAATGTCGCGCTCGACGAGTTGGACGTCGACTGGGACGACGACGCCGCAGAGCGCGGCGGGTACGAGACCTTCATGCTGAAGGAGATCTACGAGCAGCCGGACGGCGTCGCCGAGACGATCGGCGACCGCGTGCGTCACGGACGGCTTGTGCTCGAAGGCCTCGGCATGACCGAGGATGAGTTGAAGACGCTGCGCCGGATCGTGATCGTCGGCTGCGGCACCGCGTACCACGCGGGTGTCGTCGGCCGCTACGCGATCGAGGAGTGGGCGCGCGTTCCGGTCGAGCCGGACGTCGCGAGCGAGTGGATCTACCGCAACCCCGTGGTCGACCCGGGCACGCTCGTCATCGGCATCTCGCAGTCGGGTGAGACGCGCGACACGATCCAAGCGATGAAGCTCGCGCGCGAGAAGGGTGCGCGCACGGTCGCCGTCACCAACATGATGGGCTCGCAGATCACGCGTGAAGTCGACTCGGTGATCTACACGCGCACCGGGCTCGAGGTCGGCGTTGCGGCGTCGAAGACATTCACCGCGCAGATCGCGTTGCTGTTCCTGATCGGCTTGAAGCTCGCGCAGATCCGCGAGACGCTGCCGAAGGAAGAGATCGAGTTCATCCTCGATGAGGTCTACGACCTCCCGGCGAAGATGCGCCGCTTCCTCGACGGCGACCATCCCGTCGAGGAGATCGCACAGCGGTTCCACCGCGAACCGTTCTTCCTCTATCTCGGCCGGCACATCGGGCTGCCGGTTGCGCTCGAAGGAGCGCTGAAGCTGAAGGAGATCTCCTACATCCCGACCGAGGCGTACTCCGCGGGCGAGATGAAGCACGGCCCGATCGCGCTACTCGAAGAGGGGACGCCGGTCGTCGTCGTCGCCACGCGCATCCACACGTACGAGAAGATCGTCTCCAACATCCAGGAGACGCGTGCACGCGGCGCACACGTAATCGCAATCGCGACGGACGGCAACGAGGACATCCAGCATCACGCCGACGACGTGATCTACGTGCCGAAGTCGCCGGCGTTCATCCAGGCCGCGCTGGCGATCCTGCCGCTGCAGCTGCTCGCGTACCGCATCGCTCGCTTGCGCGGGCTGAACGTCGACCAGCCGCGCAACCTTGCGAAGACCGTCACGGTGGAATGATCT
>DASUKC010000019.1:0-2382 GCA_036278975.1 Gaiellaceae bacterium | reverse complement strand
ACGCTTCTCGTGCGCGCTGCTCGCCGCGACGACCGTCTAGCTCTTCGCGGCGGCGAACTGCGCGCCGTGGCCCAGCCGCTTCGCCAGCTTTCCCACGTCGGAGCGCTGCTCCGGCAGGAAGAACGTGATGCCGGTTCCGCTCCGCCCTGCCCGGCCGGTGCGGCCCACGCGATGGACGTAGTCCGCCTCCAGCTTCGGCGGGTCGAAGTTGATCACGTGGCTGATGTCGTCGACGTCGAGCCCGCGCGCCGCGACATCCGTCGCGACGAGGGTTCCCGCGCGCCCCGATGCGAACTGCCGCAGCGCGCGCTCGCGCTGGTTCTGCGACATGTTCCCGTGCATCGCAACGGCCGTCACGTTCTGCTTGGCGAGCTTGCGCGCGAGCTTGTCAGCGCCGTGCTTGGTGCGCACGAAGACGAGGGCGAGCCTGTCGACCTTCCGCAGCTCCTGGACGAGACGGTCGAGCTTCGCGTCCGCAGTGACTCCCACGAACGTGTGCGCGATATCGCGCTTCGCCGTGTCCTTCGGCGGCTCGGCGCGGAAACGCGACGGGTTCACGGTGTACTTCCGTGCGAGCTCGGCGACGGCGCCGTCGAGCGTGGCGGAGAAGAGCATCGTCTGCCGGTTCCGCGAGATGCCGGCGAGCACACGGTCGACCTGCGGCCGGAAGCCCATGTCGAGCATGCGGTCCGCTTCGTCGAGAACGAGCACCTGAACGTGCTCGAGCGAGAGCAGCCGCCGCTCGAGCAGGTCGTTGAGCCGGCCGGGAGTGCCGACGATCACGTGCGCGGAACGCGCGCGCTTCGCCTGTGCGGGAAGCCCGACGCCGCCGTACACGGTTGCGACCCGGAGGTTCTTCGCTGCGGCGAGCGGCGCGAGCTCCGCGGCGATCTGCGTCGCGAGCTCGCGCGTCGGCGCGAGCACGAGCGCGGTCGGCCGCGGCCGCGCGCCGGCGATCCGCTCGATCAGCGGCAGCCCGAATGCAAGTGTCTTGCCGGAGCCGGTCGGCGATTCGGCGAGGATGTCGCGCCCCGCGAGGGCGTCGGGAAGCGCGCTCGCCTGGATCGCGAACGGCGTTGTGATGTTGCGCGCGGCGAGCGCACGCACGAGCGTGCTGCTGACGCCGAGGGCGTCGAACGTTTGAGACATTTCGGTTGTGCTCCTTCTGGTGCAGAGGTTCGAGACGCAAGAGACTCGAATCGCCTGAAAGGAGGACCGAGCAGCTGAATCTCGCGGGCGCCGATCGGCGCTCCGCCGTGGCTCACGGTAGCAGGTGCGGGAGTGCGGTCTTTCACGGGATGGTTTAGCTCCACTTGTAACCGCACCGGCGAGCCTTTCCTCTCGCCTCTGCGTAGCGCGCCGCAGGTGCGGCACGCTTGACGCTTCCTGCTTCAACGAGGCTAGTTTCACGCTCGCCGAAGCGAGCGCCAGAGCCTTCCTCTCCACAGGCGTAACTTCCCGAAGACCCTCCGGTAGCTCCATCGCCTGCCAAGCAAGCCGACGGAGATTGATCGCAGCGTTCTCATCCCTGTCGAGTGAGACGCCGCAGACATCGCAGTCGAAGACGCGCTGGGAGAGGCTGAGCTTGGCTGTCACGCATCCGCAGCCCGAGCAGGTCTTCGATGAGGGGTAGAAGCGGTCCGCCACGACGAGTGACGACCCGTGCCACTCGCTTTTGTAGGTGAGCTGGCGGTGCAACTCCCCTAACGCAGCGTCGCCGATCGAGAACGCGAGATGCTTGTTCCGTTGCATCCCGCGGACGTGCAGGTCCTCGAGCACGATCACCGACTTGGTTTTCGCCAGTGAGCTCGTGACTTGGTGGAGGTGATCTCGCCGAAGGCAGAAGACCTTGTAGTGGAGCCGGGCAAGTTCGTGCTTCGCCTTCTCACGGTTCCGGGAACCCTTTTGCCGCCGCGCGAGTTGTCGGTTCAAACGTCGGAGGCGCTTGAGGTTCTTCCGCAGCGCCCTCCGCGGCTCGACAAACCGTGTAGCTGAACCATCGTGGATGACTGCTGTCGCTTTCAGCCCGAGATCGACGCCGACAACGTCAGTCGGCTGACGGATAGACCTCGGCTCAATTGCAGCCCGTTCGCGTTCGACACAGAGCGAAACGAACCAACGATCCGCGCGGCGACGAATAGTCGCAGAGAGGATCCTTCCGTCGAAACCGCGCTCCGAGCGAGTCTCCTTCAAGCGCACGCTGCCGATCATCGGCAGACGAATGTGCCTCTCGCCGTCAAAGCGGACCAGGTAGAGGCGTGCCGAGTCACGATCACCTTTGCGCTTGAAGCGCGGAAAGCCCGACTTCGGCCCTTCGCCCTTGAGCCCTTTGAAGAAGCGATTGAAAGCGCTATCGAGATCGTGAAGCGCCTGCTGGCTGAT
>DASUKC010000018.1:0-8498 GCA_036278975.1 Gaiellaceae bacterium | reverse complement strand
TGTTCGCGACGTAGAGGCTGTTCGTGTGGAAGCCCTTGCCGCCGAGGACCTGCACGCCGATCGCCTGGTTCATGCCGCCGACTTTCCAGTAACAGCCGACGCCGTCGAAAAACGGGCCATACCTGTTCACCGGTCCCGCCGGAACTCCGGAGCTCGGGAACGCGGCCTGCAGGATCGGCGTGATCGCCGTCTGGCAGATCGTCTTCGAGAACAGCGGGTTGGGCTTGCACTTGACCGGCTTGACCTTCCCCTGCTGGATCGTGTTCTGGCCGAGCTGGCACAGCGCGAGCGGCGCCACCTTCTTCTTCGGCTTCTTCTTCGCCGAGACGCCGGCCGTCGCGGCGGCGCCCGTTGCGAGTGCGAGCGCGCACACAAGTGCGAGCGACGCGTGACCCCATCTCATTCCGCAGACCCTTTCGGTAGATATGGTGACGTGCTGTTGCTGTATAACAGGGAACTATGGAGCTTTCAAGAGGGCGCTCCCGTCCCGACGTGCGCGCGCGGCACGCGGCGCAGCGCGAGGAAACGCACCGGCGCCTGCTCGAGGCGACACGCGCGCTGGTCGAAGAGCTTCCCTGGAGCCGGGTCACGATCGAGCTGATCGCCGAGCGCGCCGGCGTGACACGCACCGCGTTCTACAAGCACTTCGCCGACCAGCGGGCCGTGCTGCTCGACCTACTCGCCGAGACCGCGGCGCAGCTCGAGGCGATTCCGGCCGCGTGGGAGGACGCAGCAGACGAAAGCCCGGAGACGTTGCTCCGCCACGCGGTCGACGTGCTCGTCGCGACCTTTCACGAGCACGGCCGGCTGCTCCAGGCGTTCGCCGAGGAGGCGGCCCACGACGACGAGGTCCTGCGCCTCTACACCGAGCTCGGCGGTCGTCTCTCGGCGGGTGTCGCCGAACGGATCATGCGCGACGTCGCCGCGGGCGCCAGCAGTCTCGCCGACCCGGAAGAGGTCGCGACCGCACTCGTCTGGATGAACGAGCGCTTTCTCCGGCAGCGCTTCGGCCGGCATCCGCTTGGAGACCCCGAGCGTGCCGCGGAAGCGCTCAGCCAGGTGTGGATTCGCACCGTGTACGGGCCTCGCTCGAATGGGTGAAGAACTCGCGCTTTCTCTGTCGGCCTGCTTAGATAAATCGGGTCATGGGGGTAGCTGCACCGGCTTTTGTTCTTGGGGACGAGGGGCAGGTGCCCCCGGACGAGCCCGGGACCGGGCGCAGGCATCTCAGCTCTGTCGGTGACACCGACGCGGTCGCGCCGAAGAAGAAGACGCCGTGCGTGCTGCTGGTGGAGGACGACGCCGCGATGCGCATCGTCTGCCAGGTCAACCTCGAGAGCGAAGGGTTTCGCGTCATCGTCGCCGACCGTGGAACGGAAGCGCTGCGCCTCGCCGCCGCCGAGAAGCCGGACATCGTGCTGCTCGACGTGATGCTCCCCGACCTCGGCGGGTTCGAGATCGCGGCGCAACTCAAGCATCTGCCGATCGTGTTCCTGTCGGCGCGCGCATCGGAGCTCGACATCGAACGCGGCCGCCAGGCCGGCGCGCTCGACTACGTCACGAAGCCGTTCGACCCGATCGCGCTGCCGGCGCGTGTGCGCGAGGACTTGGACGAGTTCACCCGCAGCGGAAGCGCGGAGCGCGTGTGGCGCATGCGCTTCGGCCCGGCATGAACACGCGCGACCGAGGCGCCGAACGTCGAGTAGCTCGTCCCGTGTTGGCAGCGCTCGCGCTGCTGATCCTCATCGTGATCGCGCTCGTCGCGATCGGCGCCTTCGCGAGTTACCGCGTCTACACGCTCGGCAACCAGCGCTTCATCAAGCAGGCAGCACCGTTCTTCGCAGTGACGGAGGACCTTGCGGTCGAGATGCTCAACCAGGAGACCGCCGTTCGCGGCTACGTGATCACGGGCGATCCGAAGACGCTCGCGCCGTACGCACAGGGGAAGAAGTACGCGAACATCGAGCTCGCGCTGATCGCCAAGGATGCGAACTTCGATCCGCGCATTCCGGGCGACCTGCAGAAGATGCGAGCCGAGATCGACAAGCTCGAGGCGTACTTCACGAGTGAGATCAACCTCGTCAAGCAAGGTCCGGCCGGCAAGCGCCGGGCGCAGGCGCGAGTTCTCGCCGGCAAGAATCACTTCGACCATCTCCGCAGTGCGTCGGGGGCACTGATTCAGGACGCGGCTGCTGTGGTCGACAAATCGCATCGCGACCAGCGGTCGACGCTCGTGACCTGGTGGATCTTCATCGGTATCGCCGGCGGCATTGCGCTGCTGACCGCGCTCAGCCTGATCCTGCGCGTGCCGTCACGCCTGATCGCGCTCGTGCGCGAAGAGCACCACGCGAGGCGCGAAGCAGTGCGCACCGCCGACGCGGCGCGCGCGCTTGCGCATGTGCGCGAGGCCGTGTTCCTGCTCAGCGAGGACGGCTCCGTGCAGTACCTCAACCCAACCGCCGAGGCGTGGTTCGGGCCTGGAGGCGAGCTGGCGCACCAAGAGCTCGCCGAGCTGCTGTCGGAGGACGCTGCCGGGCTTCGGCACGTGTCGCTCGCCGACGGCGACCGCTGGCTCACCGTCGCGCGAACCGACTTCGACGAGGGCACCGTGCTCGTCTTCCGCGATGTGTCCGACGACCAGCGCCTCGAGCGGCTGCGCGCGGACTTCGTCGCGACCGCCGCGCACGAGCTGCGTACTCCGCTCGCCGCGGTCTACGGCGCCGTGCGCACGCTGCGAGAACGGCACGGGCTGCCCCCCGAGACGAACGCGCGCTTCCTCGAGCTGATCGAAAGCGAGTCGGAGCGGCTGAAGACGATCGTCGACCAGCTGCTCATCTCCGCACAGCTCGACTCGGCCGAGCTTCATCTCAACCAGCAGCCCGTCGACGTCGTCGTGCTGGCCAGCGCGCTGCTGAACGCCGCGGAGGCGCGCAGGCCCGACGGCATCCAGCTCAGCCTCGAGAGCCCGAACCGCGACGTCTTCGTGCAGGCGGACCCCGACCGGCTCGGGCAGGTCGTTGCGAACCTGATCGACAACGCGATCAAGTATTCGCCGGAAGGCGGTCACGTCGCGGTGCGTGTGCGCACAGTCGGCGGTCACGGCGTGATCGAAGTCACCGACCACGGCGTCGGAATCCCGCTCGACGAGCACGATCGGATCTTCGAAAAGTTCTACCGACTCGATCCGCAGATGACGAGAGGCGTCGGCGGCTCCGGCCTCGGTCTCTACATCAGCCGCCAGCTCGTCGACCAGATGGGCGGCCGGCTCGCCGTCACGTCGCGCTTCGGCGCAGGCTCGACGTTCAGCGTCACGCTGCCGCTCGCCGTGGGCGCGGCGCCGGCAGTCGTCGAATCTCCGCGCGAACTCAGCTCTACGAACTAAGTTCGGGAAAGTCCGGCTCGCTGCGGATCGCGTCGAGGTCGGTATCGGTCTTCGCGTACTCGAGCATGCGGTTCGATTCCGAGACGGCGATCGTCAGATGCTTGATCGCGTCCTCCTTGCGCCCCGCGAGGCTCTCGACGCACGCGAGGTTGTAGAAGAGACCTGGGTTGCCGGGATTCGCCTCTGCAACCGGGCGTGCAGCGTCGGCCGCCTCGGCGTACTTGCCGTCCTGGTACAGCTGGTTGAACGGCGCCCAGAGCTCCCAGCCGAATACCTCGTACGCACGGCCGACGGGCGCCCCGATCGCGAGCAGCGTCGTACCGTCCGCCTCCGCGTATGCCGTTCGCTTCACACCGGGCGGGACGAAGACGAGCGTGCCCGCCGGCGCATCTTTGCGCTCGCCGTCGATCTCGAAGGTCGCGTGGCCGAACATCACGACGTACAGCTCCTCGTCTTCGCCCTCCTCTTCGGTGTGCTCGTTGATGATCCGGTCGCCTTCCTTCGCAGCCGTCCACGAGTTGACGCCGAAGGCGCGGATTCCCATGTGCATGCGCACCGGCCGCCACGGCTGGCGGCCGTCGTTCATTTCTTCGATGTCGGTCAGCGCCGACATCTTGTAATCGCTCACGTCTTGCCCTCCTCAGATTGGCGTGCCAATTCTTCGATCCGGCCGTGCACGGCTTCGAGCTTCGCCGCGCACAGCTTGTACAGCTCTTCGCCGCGCTCCCACAGGCGTGTCAGCTCTTCGACGCCCGCGTCGCCGCGCTCCAGCCGCGCGACGATCTGCTCCAGCTCGCGCTCCGCTTCTTCGAACGACAGCTCGCTCATTCGACGCGTGCTCCGAACGTTCCGTCGGCGACCAGCACGGAGAGCTCGTCGCCGCCCGTGACTTGCTCCGCCGCGCGGACGACGTCGTCGCCCTTGCGCACGATCGCGTAGCCGCGGCCGAGCGTCGCCTGCGGGCTGAGTGCGTCGAGCTGGGCGCGCACGGTTGTGAGACGCGCGCGGCGGCGTTCCACGCTCAGCGCGGGCGCGCGGCGCAGGCGGTCGCGCGCGGCGTCGAGGCGATGCGCATGACGCTCCGCCGTCGAGTACGCGCCGCGGTGCAGCCGCTCGCGCGTGCGAGCGAGCGCGGCGCGCAACTCGGCGAGGTCCGGCACGACCAGACGCGCGGCCGCGGTTGGTGTCGACGCGCGCACGTCGGCGGCGAGATCGCAGAGCGGCGTGTCCTGCTCGTGCCCGACGGCCGACACGATCGGAACTGCGCATGTCGCGACCGCGCGCACCACGCGCTCGTCGGAGAACGGCAGCAGATCTTCGAAGGAGCCGCCGCCACGGGCGAGCACGATCACGTCCACGCCGCGCCGGCAGAGATCGCCGATTGCCGTCGAGATGGAGGCGACAGCGCGCGGCCCCTGCACGTACGTCTCCGCGACAAGCACGTTTGCCGGCGGGAAGCGCTGCTGGATGCCGGTGAGCACGTCGCGCTTCGCAGCAGCGTCGTTGCCGGTGACGAGGCCGATCAGCTTCGGGAAGCGCGGCAGCGCACGCTTGCGGCTGTCGTCGAACAAGCCTTCCGCGGCGAGCGCTTTCTTCAGCCGCTCGAGCGCCGCGAGATGCGCGCCGAGCCCCGCGCGCTCGATCGTCATCACCTTGAGCCGCAGCTCGCCGCGCTGCTCGTACAGCTCGGCGCGGCCGAAGACCTGCACGCGCTCGCCGTCGACCAGGTCGAGCTGCAGCGCATCGAATTGCCCACGCGGCATCTGCGCGGGGAGCGATGCGCCGTCGGCGGGATCCTTCAGCGTGAAGAACACCGACTGCCAGCGCTGCTGCCGGCGCAACTCGGTGATCTCGCCTTCGACCCACAGCGTCGGCAGCTTTCCGATGTAGCCGGCGATGCCGCGGTTGAACGCGCGCACCGAATAGACCTTCCGCTCCTCCTCGACCGCCATGCGCCGAGTCTAGTGGCGGGGTCTAGAGCAGGATCTCGGCGGCTGTCTCGAAACGACAGCCCGCGGTGACGAGCTCGACGGCGCGGTGCAGGTCGGCTTCGGAGTGCGCGAGCTTCTCGGCCAGCGACAGGGGATAGCCGGCCTCGATCAGCACGTGCAGGCGCCAGGACTCGACCTTTTCACGCTCGTTCTGTGGCTGTTCGATCGTCTGCGGCATCGTCATTCGTGGCCCATTCGCCTTGTTCAAGACGAACCCTGCCCGGGAAAGTTTGAGTTGACTTTGTTAGCTGCGCGTTGCGATTTCCTCGACGCGCCGGCTCAGCTCCTGCACGCGCGTCTCGAGGATCGAGCGTTCCGCCTCGACATCCGATGCAACCTGGCGCAATCGCTCTTCGAGCCGCGTTGCCACGGCTTCGCCGGTCTGGTTGAGGCGATCCCTGAGCACGACCTCCGCTTCGCGCGAGAAGCGCTCGACTGCGAGGTCGAGCTCGCGTGCGAGACGCCGCGCCGCCTCCTCGCGGGCGGAGCGAATCGTCGTGTCGAATTGCTGCTGCGCGGCTTCCGAGTAGCGCTGTGTCGCGCGGTCGACGAGCCGCTGCAAGTGCTCGGTCTGCCGGCGCTCGATGTCGCCGAGACTGATCTGGATGCGCTGCGCCGCTTCGTTGCCCTCGCGCTCGATCAGCTCGCGCAGATCCGTTTCACGGCGGCGAAGACGGTCGGCCACCTCGTGCAACGCGCGGCGGCGCTCGGCGGCGTGCGCTTCGAGCTCTGCGTTTGCTTGTTGCGACGTGTCGTGCGCCGCGGTCGTCAGCTCTTCGCGCAAGCGCGCGAGCACCTGCTTCTGCTGGTCGATCTCCGACTGCAGTCCTTCGGCGTCGCGACCGATGCGCGCCTCGACGTCGCTCATCAATCCGCGCTGGCGCGTCTCGATGCGCACGAGCTCTTCGGTGAGCCGTCCCTGCAGCTTGTCGAGATCGGTGCGCCACTCGCCGATGCGTTGCTCGACGCTTCTCTGCGTGGCGGTCAACTGTGCCGTCAGGACGCCCGTTGCTTCGCGCTCGCGTTGCGAGACTGCTTCGCGCCGCTCGTCGGCGATGCGGCGTTCCTCGGCGGTGAGCTCCGACAGCGCTTCCGCCCGCAGACGCGCGAGCGTTCGCCGAAGTTCGTCTGCGCGCTGCACCGCTTCCTGTGCGACGACGGCATCGAACTGCGCCTTGCCGCGCGAGATCTCCGCGTCGAGCGAGCGCGACCGGGAGCGCACACGCATCAGCAGCAGCGTCGAGGCGAGCGTGCACACGCCCGAAGCGGCGGCGGCTGCGACTGCCACGATCTCAGGAGTGCTCACGGGCTCACGTTAGCCGCATGACGACGAGACCGACGGACAGCGCAACCGCTGCGATCGTCATCAGGCGCAGCGCGCGCTCGATCGGCTCGATTCCCTCGGTCGTGCCGCGCTCCCGGCGCGCCGCGCGCACGATCAGCGAGAGGTTGCGCTGTGCCATCACGAGCGCCGCGCCGTACGCCGCTGCGAGCACCGCCTCGGCGCGGATCGTCTGCGCCTGTACGAAGTAGCCGGTGAGGATCGGGAACGCGCCCCAGGCGAGGCCGAGGCCGAGTTCGTTGTGCAGCATCCCGCCGAACCATTCGAGGTTGTAGGCAGGCACGACCAGGGCGCCAACAGCGACGAAGGCGAGGAGGCCCCAGCCCCAGGCGTCGGCTGCGCCGATGCCGATCGCGACCGACCCTGCAAGTGCGGTGCCGGCGAGCGCGACGAGGGCAGCCGTCGGGATCTGCGTCTTCAGCGGCCGGCCGTTCAGCTCGTCGAGCGCGTGTGCTGCGATGCCGAGCGCGAGGAAGAACGCAGCCAGCGCCCAGAGCATGCGATTCGTGTGGAAGTGCGGCGCGATGGCGCAGCCGAGTGCGACGTACGACAGGTTCCACACGGTGTAGGGGAGATGCACCAGCGTGATGTAGTCGCGCCAGCCGCCGGCGCGCAGCGCGTAGAACGCGGGCTTGACGTTCTCAGCCACGTGTGCCCCATGTGACGATGCCGCCGCCGAGGCTGAGGCGCTTCGTCTGCACGTTCTCGATGCCTGCGTCTTGCCATGCGCGCGTGAGGCGGTCGAGCGGCCAGGCGTCGTAGAAGTTTGCGATCGAAGGGCCGAGGAAGTCGCCGACTTCCGCCCAGCCACCGCGAATGGCGCGCCCGGCGAGCGGCAGCCCGGCGCGCACCCACAGTTCCCACGGCAGGCGGGCCGCGCGGGGAACGCCGAACTCGAGGCCCGCGATCGAACCGCCGGGCCTGACCACGCGCGCGAGCTCGCGCAGCGTCGCGGGCGGATCGTCGACGTAGCGCAGGAGATACGTGAACGTGAGCGCATCGAACGTGCCGTCCTCGAACGGCAGCGAGCGCGCGTCGGCTTCCTGCAAGCGAATCTTCTCCGACGCGGCTGCGAGCGCGACACGGCGGCGGCCCTCCTCGAGCATCTCCGGCGTGCGGTCGACGCCCACGACGAAGCAGTCCTTCTGCCGCACCAGCTCCAGCGCCACGGCGGCGGTGCCGGTCGCGACGTCGAGCATCGTGTCCTCGGGACGGACGTCGATGCGCGAGACGAGAAAGCGGCGCCAGCGCGGGTCCTGCCCGAACGAGAGCAGCACGGCCCAGCGGTCGTAGGTCGGGCCGAGCGGCGCGAAGAGTGTTGGCGCCTCCATACGATGACTCTATGACTCTGACCGAGGACCTCGAGCGCATCGCCGGGGCGGCCGCCGATCACGGAGCGGTGGAAGCCGTGCTTGCGGCCGAGGTGTCCGGCGCGCGGCTCTATCTCGTCGCGCTCGGCGGCGACGAGCGGCGCTGGCTCGTGCTGGACGACGCCGGCGCGCCGGTCGACGAGCGCCTTCGCGTGCGGGACACGGCATCGATCGTCGCCATGACCGAGGTGGTCGGCGAGCTCGTGGACGACGAGCCGCCGCGTTTGGCCTCCCCTGCATATCTCGACGAGAACGGCGACCCCTCGTTTGCGGAGGGGATCCGCGCCGCAACGGCAGCGGTCGACGAGTTCGTCGCCGACGTCGAGCGCGGCTACCTACTGCCCCTTCGGTAACTTGGCCTCATGAGCGAAGGAATGGGATTCCCGTTCGGTGGCGACCCGGAGGACTTGCTC
>DASUKC010000017.1:0-7121 GCA_036278975.1 Gaiellaceae bacterium | reverse complement strand
GGCGGCGAGGCCGTCGTGCAGGTGCTCTTCGTGCGCGGCACGCGCATGGTCGGCACCGACAACTTCACGCTCGACGGCACGCGCGACGAATCGGACGCCGACGTCATGCGCAGCTTCGTCAGCCAGTTCTACGAGTCGGCGACCTACGTCCCGAAGAAGGTCTACGTGCCGGCCGAGCTGCCTGAACGCGAGCTGACCGAACAGTTCCTCTCCCAGCGGCGCGGCTCGAAGGTCGAGGTGATTGCGCCATCACGCGGGGAGAAGCGCCGGCTCGTCGAGATGGCGTCGAAGAACGCGCGCGAGGCGATGGAGATGGCGCACGTGAAGTGGCTCGCCGACCGTGGCAAGACGCAGGCCGCGCTCGAGGTGCTGCAGGACGAGTTGGACCTGCCCGCGCTGCCGAAACGCATCGAATGCTATGACATTTCCAATATTCAGGGCACGAACTCGGTCGCGTCGATGGTCGTGTTCGTCGATGGGCATCCGCGGCCTCAGGAATATCGCCGCTTCCGCATCAAGACCGTCGAGGGCGCCAACGACTTCGCGTCGATGGCGGAGGTGCTCCGTCGTCGATTCGCGCGCGCCCGCGAGCGCGTGTTGCGCGACGCCAACGCGTCAGCGCCGGAGGTGAGCGACGCGAGCGAGAACGGCAACGGACGCCGGGACGACGCGTCGTTCGCGTCGCTGCCCGACCTGGTGATCATCGACGGCGGCAAGGGGCAGCTCTCCGCCGTGCTCGATGTGATGCGCGAGATGGGCGTGAAGGAGATCCCCGCCGTCGGCCTCGCGAAGCAGCACGAGGAGATCTACGTGCAGGACCTGTCGGAGCCGGTCGTGCTGCCGCGCACGTCCGAGGCGCTGTACCTCGTACAGCGCATTCGCGACGAAGCGCACCGGTTCGCGATCACGTACCATCGCGGGCTGCGCAAGAAGGTCGGCATGCAGTCCGCGCTCGACACCATCCCCGGCGTCGGGCCGAAACGCAAAAAGGCGCTGCTGCGCAAGTTCGGCTCCGTGCGCGCGATCCGCGAGGCCACGATCGCCGACATCGCATCGACCGTCGGTTTCACGACGACCCTCGCCGAGCGCGTGAAGTCGCGCATTTGACACCGTCTGTCTGCTTTCCTGATCCACCGCCGATCGCAGAGTAGGTGTGCGTACGCGCGCGCATCAGGCGATCACCGATATGCTCGCCGCGGCAACTCGCTACAGTGGCTTCGAGAACAGCAATCTGTGATAGCCCGTGCAAATCTTGCTGCGTCTTGCGCTTCGGCAACGCGTATCGAATGCGTGGGAAATCGCGCGACAGTGCAGCTAGACAGTGAGAGAAGTCATGCTACAATCGCCCTTGCATTTCCTCTTCCCCTCTGGCGCGGTTTCCGGGGTCCACAACGAGGGCACAATGGACGAGCAGATCGGCCACTTCCTTAACTTCATGTCGGTTGAGAAGGGCGCGTCCGGCAACACGGTCGCGGCCTACCGCAACGACCTCCAGCAGTTCGATGTCTTTGTCACCGCACAGAACGGCAACGGCCACATGCGTGACTGGGAGGCGCTCGAGCGTTCGCTGATCACCGAGTACCTGCTGTCGCTGAGGCGCAAGAACTACGCCGAGGCGACGGTCGCGCGCAAGGTGGCGGCGATCAAGTCGTTCTTCCAGTACCTGCAGGCCGAAGGCATGATCCGCCGCAACCCTGCGGAGAACCTCGAGTCGCCGCGCGTCGGCCGCTCGCTGCCGAAGCCGCTCAGCGTCACGGAGATCGACGAGCTGCTCGAACAGCCCATGAAGCGCAACACGCCCGAGGCGCGCCGCGACCGCGCGATGCTCGAGCTGCTGTACGCGACCGGGCTCCGCGTCACCGAGCTGGTGTCGCTCGACGTCGAGGACGTGAACATCAGCGCGCCGTACGTGCGCTGCATGGGCAAGGGCTCGAAGGAGCGCACGATCCCGATCCACGAGCAGGCCGCGGCGGCCGTCGTCGCGTACCTGAACGAGGGGCGGGCGCCGCTCGTGAAGTCGCGCAAGGAGTCCGCGCTCTTCGTGAACCGCCGCGGCGAGCGGCTCACACGCCAGGGCTTCTGGCTTATTCTCAAGCAGTACGCGAAGGAAGCGAACATCGCCACGGTGGTGACGCCGCACACCTTGCGACACTCGTTTGCGACCCATATGCTGCGGGGCGGAGCGCCGCTCCGCAACGTGCAAGAACTGCTGGGGCATGCGAATATCTCGACCACGCAGGTGTACACGCAGATCGCCAGCGAGCACGTACGACAGGTCTACGAGAAGGCACACCCCCGCGCCCGTTAGCGCGCAACCCCGTCTGAAGCCCCTCGGCCGCCTGCAACCGCTGGCGGCCGTTTTGCTGCTCGCCGTGCTCGTTGCCGGCATGGCTTGCAGCCACTCCAATAGCGCCCGCAAGACGCCGGGCGCGCCCGCGCACACCGCGACCGCCGCACCCTCACCGACGCCGACGCCCAGCCTGGCGAGCCAGATCGGCGTCGAGGCGAACCTCCCCGACGACGATCCGATCGACCTCGCGCAGCGCTACGGCCGCACGACCACGAAAGCCGCTGCGTCGAAAGCGTTCGCCGGCGAGGGCAACGTCGGCGACACGCGTCAGTTCACGGTGCTGAAGCTCACTGGCAGCGCACTCTCCGGCGACACGCCGCCGAATGTCGTCACGATCACCGCGACGCTGCGCGCGAAGAGTGCGCACGCCTACTTCTACGAGGACAACGCACTCAGCGTCTCCACGGCCGACGTGCAGTCCGCGGCGGACCAGTTCGAGTCCAGCGTCTGGCCGACGGTCACCGGCGCTTTCGGCCTGCCGCCGATCCCCGGCGTCGATCGCGACCCGCGGATCATCGTGCTGCAGTCTGACCTCGGCGGCGGCGTCGGCGGCTACTTCTCCGAGGACGACGAGTACCTGAAGTCCGTCCGTCCGCTGAGCAACGAGGCGGAGATGGTCTACCTGAGCCGTACGCTCACGCCCGGCGGTGCGGCGTTCAACGTCGTCCTGGCGCACGAGTTCCAGCACCTGATCCACTTCCGGGATGACCGCGACGAAGACGCGTGGGTGAACGAGGGGCTCGCAGAAGACGCGTCGATGCTCGTCGGCGGCGCGGCCTCGACCATCGACAGCTTCCAGAGCAGCCCGCAGACCCAGCTCAACAACTGGGACACCGACAACGCGCTCCCGCACTACGGGGCCGGAGCGGCCTTCTTCCGCTACCTCGCCAGCCGCTTCGGCGGCGATGCCTCCTACGGCACGATCGCGAAGGAGCCCGGCGACGGCGGCGCCGGCGTCGACGAGTTCCTCGCTGCCGAAGGCCAGAAGCTGCGCTTCCCCGGCGTGTTCGCGGACTGGATCGCCGCCAACATCCTCAACGACCCGTCCGGTGCCTACGCCAACCCTGCGCATCCTGTGAAGATGCGCATCGACAAGACCCTCGCCGCCGGGACACCCGCGCACGGCTCGGCGACGCAGTTCGGCACCGACTACTACCGGTTGCAGCTTGCCGCGGGCCAGAACGTCCTGACCTTCAGTGGCGACGCGACCGTCCCGGTGATCGCGGCGCAGTCGCAGGCAGCCGGGCCGATGTTCTGGGGAAACGCGCGCGACAGCATAGACACCACCCTCACCCGGGAGGTGGACCTCACCGGCGCGACGGCCCCCGTGCTGACCTTCAAGACGTGGTTCGACATCGAGCGCTGGTTCGACTGGGGCTACGCCTCCGTCTCGACCGACGGTGGCGCGACCTGGTCGGCGCTCCAGGGTCAGGCGACCTCGACCGACAACCCGCTGCACACCGCGTTCGGCCCCGGCTACACCGGCAAGAGCGGCGGCGGCGTCACGCCGGCCTGGGCCGACGAGCGCATCGACCTCGCGCGCTACAGCGGGCAGAAGGTGCTGCTGCGCTTCGAGTACATCACCGACGGCGAGACGCACGGCCAGGGCATCGCGGTCGCCAACCTGGCGATCTCGGGCGCCCCGTCGGCAGGTGACGTAACGAGCGGCTGGAAGAGCGACGGCTGGGTGCGGCTTGACCACAACCTCGACCAGACGTACGTCGTACGGCTGATCGAGAAGCTCAAGGACGGCAGTTCGAAGGTCGAGGACGTGCCGCTCGATGGTTCCGGTCAGGGGCGCCTGTCGTTCAGCGCCGCGGACATCCAGCAGGCAACGCTGGCCATCGTCGGCACGACGGAGGGCACGACGCAGAAGCCGCAGTACACGGTGACCCTGAGCGGGCCATAGCCGTCAGTTCAGCACGAGGACGGCGTCCATCGGCCGCCCGCCCGGCAACGTGCGCTCGACGCGCAGCGGCGCCAGGTCACCCGCGTGGACGATGAGCATGAACCGCTCGCTTGCGCCCGGTGGGGCCGCAACGCCGCGCAGGTCGACCTCGATCCGCGCGCTCTGCCCGTCGGCGAGCGTGCCACCATCCACACCGGTCACGGTGAACGGGAGCCCGTCGCGCACCTCCGACGCCGAGACGTATTCGATGTCGAGCCCGCCCGCCGGCGTGAGCGTCACCGGCCGGCTGCCGGGCAGCGTCGAGACCTCGAGCAGCACCGCGGTCGCGCGCGTGCCGTCCGTGCGGGCGATCAGCGGGCCATCAAGCATCAGCCCGGAGCCGGTGCGGTCGACGGCGGACTGCACGGCGGCGTTGAGCCTGTTCGACGCGCTGAGCCCGCTCGTCACGACGACGCCGCCGACGAGCGCCGACGCGAGCACGACCCCACCGATGACGACGCCGGCGTCGAGGCCGACGATGCCGCGCTCGGCGTTCAGGCGACGGAAGAAGCGACAGAGCGGCAGACACACGATGCCTCCGGACAGGAGGCGGGGTCTCCATTGATCCAAACGCCGGTCGCGTTCGCCGCGTATCAGGCTGGCGGAATGCGCGCTTGACGTCTCGGACTGCTGTTAACGGCATCCAAGGGCCCGAAGCCGCGCGAGATCCGCAATCAGCACAGACACAAGCGCGCAGATGTGCAACCATGGGGCAATGTCAGCCACCACCTCATCGGCACCCGTATACGGCTCCCGTTCGCGATCGAAAGCGCCGCACAACCGCGCGCAGCGCTTCGTCAACGTCGGGCAGATGCTGGCGCGCGTCTTCGCCGGCTACAAGTGGATCTCCTTTCGTGAGAAGCGGAAGGGGAAGGAGTGGGGAGACCCGCGTCGCGAGCAGCACCACTGGTGGAGCGCGCGCAAGTTCTACGAGACCGCGATCCGCAACCAGGGCCTGCTGATCAAGACAGGCCAGTTCCTCGGCACGCGGCCGGATGTCGTGCCCGACGCTTACGTCGAAGTCCTGTCGAAGCTGCAGGACGAAGTGCCGCCGGAGTCGTTCGAGAACATCCGAGACCTCATCGAGCACGAGCTCGGCAAGCCGCTTTCGGAGATCTTCGCCGAGTTCGACGAGACGCCCGTGGCTTCCGCTTCGCTCGCGCAGGTGCACCGCGCTGTGCTCAAGGACGGCCGCGTCGCCGCCGTGAAGGTGCAGTATCCGGGCATCCAGCACATCGTCGACATCGACCTCGCGAACATGTCGTTCTTCATCGGCGTGCTGAACCGCCTCGACCGATCGATGGATTACCGGTTCGTGGCGGAGGAGATGCGCAAGCACATCCCGCTCGAGCTCGACTTCATTAACGAAGGACATAACGCCGAGCGGGTGGCGGCCGACTTCGCGAACGTCGAGGATATCGTCGTCCCCAACATCTTCTGGGAGTACACGAGCAGGCGCGTGCTGACGATGGAGTACATCGATGGCGTGAAGGTGACGGATTACGAGGGGATGCAGCGCATCGGCGTCGACCCCTCGGACGTCGCGAAGATCCTGGTCTTCGCCTTCGCCGAGATGATCGTGAAGTACGGTTTCTTCCACGCCGACCCGCACCCTGGAAACCTGATGGTGCTGCCGGGCCCGAAGCTCGTCCTGATCGACTTCGGGCAGGCGAAGGAGCTTGGGGATTCCTTCCGGGACGTGCTGGTGCGCTTCACCCGCACCATGCTCGCGAACGACAACGCGGCGATGGGCGCGGCCTTCCGCGACCTCGGCTTCCGTACGAAGAAGGACGACGCCGAGGGCTACGAGCAGCTCGGCGATGCCTACATCGGCCGTATCGCGAAGGAGATGCAGGACACGGGCGCGGGCTGGGCGGAGGGCGCCGTCTTCGAGCAGTCGTACGACGACGTCTCGAAGATCCTGCGCAAGAACCAGCTGACCGCGATGCCGCCGGAGCTGCTGCTCATCGGCCGCGTCTTCGGGCTGCTCAACGGCCTCAGCAAGTCGCTGCAGGCGAAGACAAACATGCTTGTCGCCTTCTCGCAGCTCGCCGACCAGCTCGAGGCCGAGCGCGCCGGCGCAGCCGTCTCGCCGAACGGCGTCGAAGCCACCCGCAAGCTGCTCGAAGCCTGACCCTTCGCGCCGCGTGGCGATACGCTGCGCGTGTGCAGAACGCCCGCCCCACGAGCCAGCCCCCGCGCACGCTCGCCCGCAAGCTGCGGCTGAGCGACGCCGTCTTCGTCGGCATGGCGTCGATGATCGGCGCCGGCATCTTCGCCGCTATCTCGCCCGCCGCGGCCGCCGCCGGGAACTGGATGCTCGTCTCGCTCGGCATCGCCGCGACGGTTGCGTTCTGCAACGCGCTGTCCTCCGCGCAGCTCGCGGCGCTCTACCCGCAGTCCGGCGGCACCTACGTCTACGGCCGGATGCGGCTCGGGCACTTCTGGGGCTACCTCGCGGGGTGGGGCTTCGTGATCGGCAAGGTCGCCAGTTGTGCCGCGATGGCGCTTACCTTCGGGTACTACGTGAACGCCGACTACGCGCGCGGCCTCGCGGTCGCGGCGGTCATCGCGTTCACGACCGTGAACGCGCTCGGCGTCGAGAAGACCGCCGGGCTCGCGCGGGTGCTCGTCATCCTGGTCATCCTCGCGCTCGTGCCGCCGGTGTTCGCGGCGTTCGGCGCCGACCGCGTGAGCGTCTCAACGGCGCTCCCCTCTGGCGGTGCGCCGGGCGGCCGGCACCTGCTCGAGGGTGCGGCGCTGCTGTTCTTCGCCTTCGCCGGGTACGCCCGCATCGCCACGCTCGGCGAGGAGGTGATCGAG
>DASUKC010000016.1:0-4351 GCA_036278975.1 Gaiellaceae bacterium | reverse complement strand
TGGCGTCAGCTCGACGAGTCGTACGGTGCGACGTCGTCACTTGACCTGCGCGGTCTCGCGCTCGTGAGCTCCGGCTTGTTCGGGGTCGTGTGGGGGCTCGTGCGCGGCAACTCGCTCGGCTGGGGATCGCCCGAGATCGTGACCGCGATCGTCGCCGGCGCTGCGCTGGTCACCTCGTTCGTCATGTGGGAGCGGCGCGCACCGCAGCCGATGCTGCCGATGCGTTTCTTCCGCAACCGCACGTTCGCGCTCGCGAACGTGTCGAGCCTGTTCATGTTCTTCGGGATGTTCGGCTCGATCTTCCTGCTCGCGCAGTTCTTCCAGACCGTGCAGGGCTACTCGCCACTGCAAGCGGGGCTGCGCATCCTGCCCTGGACGGCGATGCCGATCTTCATCGCGCCGATCGCCGGTGCACTGTCCGATCGCATCGGCGGGCAGAAGCTGATGGGCACCGGTCTCGCGTTGCAGGCAGCAGGCCTTGCGTGGATGTCAGCGGTCGACACGCCGACGATCGCGTACTCGTCGCTCGTGATTCCGTTCGTGCTCTCAGGCGCGGGCATGGCGTTGTTCTTTGCACCTGTCGCGAACGTCGTCCTCTCGTCGGTGCGTCCGGAAGAAGAGGGGCAGGCGTCCGGCGCGCAGAACGCGATTCGCGAACTCGGTGGCGTCTTCGGAGTTGCGGTGCTCGCGTCGATCTTCGCGCACGCGGGTGGTTACGGGACCGGCGCGTCGTTCGTCGACGGCATGCGTCCTGCCGTGTACGTCGGCGCTGCAGTCGTCGCGGCTGGATCGCTCGCGGCGTTCGGGATCAAGGGCACAAAGCGCGCGGCGACCGTCGTCGACCTCGAGCCCGCTTGGGAAGAGGCCGCGTAGTCGCTTACAAGATCGTGCGCCAATCGCACGGGAGCCCGAGTGGCGTCCACTCTTTGGGTGGGCGCCACTCCTCCCAGCCGGTCGGCCACGGTGCCTCGGCGATCACACGCTCGCCTTCGGCGCGGATCTCCGCCGCCTCCGCCTTGCTCCAGATACCGAGCTCGACCGCCTCCTCGAGCTCGTCCTCGTCCTTCCAGCGCCACGTGCCGTCGGGAAAGGCGAGGACGTCGAGCGCTTGGTCCGTCGTGTCGATGAAGCGGCCGTTGAAGACGACCGGCGTCTGGAGGTTCACGTACCAGCTCATCTGCTCCCACGCGGTCGTCCAGTAGATCTCGATGCTGTGCCGCGCGCCTTCCCGCTCGAACCGCAACACGTGCGTCTGTTCCCATTCGGTGTCGAACGGCGGTGCGTCCGTCATCCACCTGCGCAGGTAGCCATCGGGGCCTCGGCGCATCGCCTTGCCCTGGTTGCCCGGCCCGCAGTAGATGCCGACGCGCCCGTCCCATTCGCCGACGACGCGGTGCGGGAACGTCCAGCGCACATTTCCGCGGTAGATGCTCCGCTTGAGGACGATGTCACCCGCCTGCACGGCTTTCGACCTTAAGCACCGCTCGTTAGGGTCTCGTGAGATGGACGTATCGGTTGTTGTCACGGTGTGGAACGAAGAGGGCGCGCTCGACGAGCTGTACCGCCGGCTCGCCGCGTCACTCGACGGCCGCGACTGGGAGGCGATCTTCGTCGACGACGGCTCCACGGACGGGTCGTTCGCGAAGCTGCGGGCGCTGCACAGCGCCGACCCGCGTGTGCGCGCAGTGCGCTTCAAGCGCAACTTCGGCCAGCACCCGGCGATGCACGCGGGGCTCGCACGCGCGCGCGGCGCCCGCATCGTGACGATGGACGGCGACCTGCAGAACCAGCCCGAGGACATCGGCCGGCTACTCGCCACGCTCGACCGCGTCGACGTCGCCTCGGGTCGCCGTGTCGCGCGGCAGGACTCCGCAGGCCGAACGGTGCCGAGCCGCGTTATCAACGGCTTGCTGCGCCGCTTCACCGGCGTGCCGATCACCGACTTCGGCTGTGCGTTCAACGCGTACCGGCGTGAGGCGATCGAGCCGCTGCTCGGTGCGATCGGGCGGCAGAAGTTCACGAAGGCGCTCGTGCTGCAGAGCGGCGTCACCGTCGAAGAGGTCGACGTGGCCCATGCCGAGTCGAGCTCAGGCTCGCGCTACTCGCCGTTTCGCCTCGTGCGCCTCGCGCTGCACGTCGTCGCGGGCTTCTGGCCGCAGCCCGTGCAGTGGATCGGCGTCTCGCTCGGGCTCATCTGTGCAGTAGCGGCGATGGGGCTCGGGATCTACGGCGTCGCGTTCTGGATCGTGCACGCCAATTTTCCAGGTCCGCTCTTTGCAGGGGCCGGTATCGTCGCAGTCCTCGGTATTCAGGGGTTCGTCCTTGCCCTGATCGGGGAGTCACTCGGACGAATCCAGCGGGACGTCGAAGGCAGGCCGTTGTACACGATCGAAGAGGAACTATGAGCGTAGGCTTGACGGAGCTCATCAAGGAGCGGAGGTACCGGCTTTGCCGGTGCCGGAGCGGGAAATGAGCAAACGCGTTTTGGTGACCGGCGGCGCCGGGTTCATCCCGTCGAATCTGATTCGACACCTGCTGACCAAGACCGACCACCACGTCGTGTCGCTCGACGCGCTGACGTATGCGGGCAACCTCGAGAACCTCTCCGACGTGATGAGCCACGAGCGCCTGTCGTTCGTGCACGGCGACATTCGCAACAAGGATCTCGTGCACGAGCTTGTCGACGGCGTCGACGTGATCGTGAACGCGGCGGCCGAGTCTCACGTCGAGAAGTCGATCGAGGACGGGGCGTCGGAGTTCGTGACGACGAATGTCGAAGGCACGCAGATTCTTCTGGACGCGATCCGCAAGACGCCGGTCGAGCGCTTCATCCTCATCTCGTCGTCGGAGGTGTACGGCACCGCCGAAGCGGATCCGATGGACGAAGAGCATCCGCTCAACCCGCGTTCGCCGTACGCGGCCACGAAGGCGGGCGCCGATCGTCTCGCGTACTCGTATTGGACGACGTACGGCCTGCCGATCGTGATCGTGCGGCCCTTCAACAACTACGGCCCGCGGCAGCATCCGGAGAAGGTCGTGCCGCGATTCATCACGCAGGCGCTTGCCGGCGAGCCGCTGACGATTCACGGCGACGGCGGCGCTTCGCGCGACTGGCTGTACGTCGACGACGATGCGGAGGCGATCGAGCGCATGATCGAAGCGCCGCTCGAGCCGCTCGCCGGCGAGGTGATCAACGTCGCGACCGGCGTCGACATCAGCGTTGCCGACATCGCGGATCTCGTGTTGCGCGTGCTCGGGAAATCGCCCGAGTTGCGCGCGCATGTGCCGGAGCGTCTCGGCCAGGTGCGCAGGCACATCGGCTCGACAGACAAGGCGGAGCGCTTGCTCGGCTGGCGTGCGCGCACGTCGTTCGAGGATGGACTGGAGCGCACCGTCGCGTGGTATCGCGAGAATGAGGCGTGGTGGAGAGCGATCCTCGCTCGGAAGGCCCGCGCCTTCTCGTCCTAGGGGCGGGACCGGCGCAACTCGGGCTGCTCGAAGCGGCCGAGCGCCGCGGGCTCTGGCTCGCGGTCGTCGATCGCGATCCCGCCGCACCCGGCTTCGTTCACGCGAGTCGCCGCTGCATCCTCTCGACCGAGGACGAGCCCGCGATCGAGCGGCTTTGCGAAGCGCTGCAGGTCGACGGCATCATCGCGCCGGGCACGGATTGGCCGGTCGCCGTTGCGGCGCGCATCGCCGAGCGGCTCGTCCTGCCGCACCCGATCGACCCAGCGACCGCGGTGCTCGCCACCAACAAGATTCGTCAGCGCGAGCGGCTCGCCGAAGCAGGTGTGCCGCAGCCGCGCTCGTGGGTGATCGGCTCCACCGATCCGTTGCCCGACGCGGAACTGCCTGTGGTCGTGAAAGCGCCCGACCGGCAAGGGCAGAAAGGGCTCACGCTCGTGCGCGAACGCGGCGAGCTGGCGGGAGCGGTCGAGACGGCGCGGAGCGTCGCGCGTAGCGGGATCGCGCTGGTCGAGGAGCTTGTCGACGGGCCTGAGGTGACGGTGGTCGGCTTCTCGGTCGACGGCGTCTTCACACCGATTCTCGTTACCGATCGTGTGGTCGCTGAGCCGCCGGCGTTCGGTGTTGCGTTGGCGCACGTCTTCCCTTCGACTGCGGTGCCTGGCGACTTTTCGACCGTGCCTGGCACGGCTTCGGGCAACTGCACGGTGCCAGGCACGGCGGCCAAGGCGGTGGCTGCTTTGGGCATTACCGACGGCCCGTCGTACACACAACTTCGAATCGGGCCGGACGGCCCGCAGGTGATCGAGGTCGCCGCGCGCCTCGGCGGCGGGCACGACGCGGAGCTGGTGGAGCGCGTGACCGGCGTCGCGCTCAACGACCTGGC
>DASUKC010000015.1:0-22126 GCA_036278975.1 Gaiellaceae bacterium | reverse complement strand
GGGATCACGAAGGGTGACCTCTTCTCCTATTACGACCAAGTCGCGGACGCGATCGTCCCGCACCTGAAAGACCGGCCGTTCACGATGAAGCGCTGGCGCGAAGGGCTGCCGGGCGGGTCGTTCTTCCAGAAGCAGGCGCCGAAGGGCATGCCCGACTGGATCCCGACGCGCCAGTTCCGCACGTGGCCGCGCGGCGGCAAGGGCGAGTCGCGGCTCGTCGACTTCCCGCTGGTGAACTCCCGAGACGTCTTGCTTTGGATGGTGCAGATGCATTGCATTGACATGAACGCGTGGTACTCGCGCGTCGACAAACCCGATCGCCCGGACTTCGTGCTCTTCGACCTCGACCCGCCGGAGGAAGACAACGCGTTTGGGCTTTGCATTCGTGTTGCGCATCTCGTGCGCGGTGCGCTCGACGAGCTCGGCCTCGAGTCGTACGTGAAGACGAGCGGTGCAGACGGCATCCATGTCGTGCTGCCGATCGCGCGACGTTCGACGTACGAGGAGACGTACGAGTTCGCGGAGCTCCTGTCGCGGCAGTTGGAAGCAGAGCATCAGGGCGAGGTGACGACGGAGTGGTTGAAGAAGAAACGGTCAGGCGTGCTCGTCGATCACCGTCAGAACGGTCACGGCAAGACGATCGCGTCCGTCTATTCGGTGCGTCCGAAGCCGGGTGCTCCGGTATCGACGCCGCTCAACTGGGACGAGCTGACCGAGGACGTGCGTCCGCGCGACTTCACGATGCAGGTCGCGCTCGAGCGGGTCGCGAAGCACGGCGATCTGTTCGAGCCCGTGCTGCACGGCTCACAGGCTTTGGGGCCGGCGCTTAAGAAGCTGCGAGCTCGCGGCTGACGATCTCGAGGTTCGCGCGCCAGAGGTCGTCCGGCAGCGGCGGCAGGACGTCGTCCCAGATCTGCACGAAGCCGCTCTGCAGCTGGTTGATGCGCGCGGGTCGTGCCTGGAACCAGAAGTGGCAATGCTCGCCGCCGTCGCCGATGCGAAGAATGTGCACGTTCCCGATGTCGCCGATCGCGTAGACCGCTTTCTGGATGCGCACGAGCAGTGGCCCAAGCTCGCGCTGCAACTCGTCGGGAAGCTCGTGGAAGTCGAGATGCTGTCGCGGATAGAGCAGGACGACGCACGGCAGGCCGCTCGGTCGTTCCAGCGATCGCAGAACCCAGTGCTCGTCGTGCCAGAGTGAGCCTTCGACACCTTCCGCGCACTCGCGGCAATCGACGCCGCCTTCACCGTGTCGCCGAAGCTCGGCGTCCTGGGGCGGCTCGAGTTCGCGCGGAACGACCGGCCCCGCGAACGGCCACGTGTCCCACTCCTCGACGGGCGGTCCCGTCAGCGCCCCATGTGTGCGCCCCCAAAACTCCTCCGGCGTCTCCGGCATGGTGCGATCCTACGCACGATGGAGGAGTGGCCCGACCGGTTCTACGCGCTGAAGCGCGGCGAAGCCTGCCCGATCTGCGACGAGGGAAGACCGGACGAGACGCGCTACGGCATCCGCTTCTTCGAAGGCGCGGTCACCGACGCGTACCTCAGCCGCGGTGGCGTTCAACGCGGTCTCTCGCACGTGTACTGGCGTGGGCGACACGTCGTCGAGCCGACCGAGCTCGAGCCGGACGAGTCTGCGCAGTTCTGGCGCGAGTTGCTGATCGCAGGCGCTGCCATCGAGCAGGTTTTCGAACCGGTCAAGATGAACTACGACATCCTCGGCAATTCGGTCCCGCATCTCCACGTGCACCTTGTGCCGCGCTATGCCGAGGATCCGCGACCAGAATGGCCGTTTCCGTTCCCGGAGGTCGACCCGCCGCCGTTTCCCGACGACGACGTGCGCGCCGACGCGGCGCGACTACGCGCAGCAGTTCAAGCTTTGGCTGCGCGCAGCTGAGCTTTGTGCGCGCGCTTCGCAGCCTGGTAGTCGAGCAGCGCCTGCGGGGAGTCGACGCCGCCGAGGCACGGATACGACGGTACGAGCGGCTGCGCGATCTTCACGCCGAAACGCAGCGCGAGCGTCGCGCCGAGACCGGTGATCTTCATCGCGCCGAAACCGGGCAGCGCCCCGATGCGCTTCTTCAGGTCGTCGCCGTCCTTCGCCTCCGTCCAGATGCGCGACGCGTCGCCGCCGTAGTCCTCGGCGACGACTGCGGCCAGTTCGCGCACGCGCTCAGCCATCGAGCTCGGGAAGCGGTGGATCGCCGGCGGCCCGCGGAACGCATCCGTCAGATCCATCGCCGCCAGCTTCTTCGCGTCGAGCGTCCCTACTCGCTGCTTGAGGACGAAAGGACCTGCGAACGCCTTCTGCACAGGTACCTGCTGGTCGATGGCGTATCCAACGAGCAGTGCGAACGGGTTCTCGGCCAGGAGCTTGCAGGCGGCCGGGTCGTCCGTAAACCAAAGCGCGTCGGGCATAGCGCGATTATTGCGATCGTGACAAGGTTCAGGTGGGGGATGACCGAGAGTCCGCAGGAGCCAGCTGAGCACAAGCCGTCCGGCCCGGGCATGGCGACAGTCGTCCTCGGGTCGCTGCTGATCTTCGTGATCGGCTGCGCGCTCGTCATCGCCTTCGCCATCAGATAAGCGCCAAGTACCCTGGACGGATGGGCCCGCTCGATGTCTTCTCCGATGCGACGCGCGCCTGGTTCGAAGGGACGTTCGACGCTCCGACGCCTGCGCAGGAGGCCGGCTGGCCGGCGATTGCGCGCGGCGGGCACGTCCTGATCCAGGCGCCGACCGGCTCCGGCAAGACGCTCACCGCGTTTCTCTACGGGATCGACCGGCTGAACGCCGAGCCAGGCCGTGGCTTGCGCATGCTTTACGTCTCGCCTCTGAAGGCGCTCAACTACGACATCGAACGCAACCTGCGCGGCCCGCTCGCCGGCTTGCAGTCGCAGCTGAAGGTTGCAGTGCGCACGGGCGACACGCCGCAGAAGGAACGGCGCGAGCTGCTGAAGAGCCCGCCCGACATCCTGATCACGACGCCCGAGTCGCTGTACCTCCTGCTCACGTCGCAGGGGCGCGAGATGCTGCGGACCGTCGAGACGCTCGTGCTCGACGAGGTGCATGCGGTCGCGGGAACGAAGCGCGGCGCGCACCTGGCGCTGTCCGTCGAACGGCTCGAGGCGCTGTGCGCCAAGCCGCCGCAGCGCATCGGCCTCTCCGCGACACAGCGACCGCTCGAGGAGATCGGCCGCTTCGTCGCCGGCGGCCGCGAGATCGACCTCGTCGACGCGGGTACGCGCAAAGCGCTCGACCTGCAAGTGATCGTCCCGCTCGATGACATGCGCGAGCTCGGCTCGACCGCGTCGCTCTCGCAGCCGGTGCTGAGTGACGGCGTCGAGATGGACGTCGGCACCGAGCATGGGTCACAGTCGATCTGGCCGTCGATCTATCCCGAGATCCTGAAGCTGGTCGAGCAGCATCGCTCGACGATCGTGTTCGTCAACAACCGCCGGCTCGCCGAGCGGCTTGCCCTGCGGCTGAACGAGCTTGCCGAACGCGAAATCGCCCGCGCGCATCACGGCTCCCTCGCGCGTGAGCAACGCGTGCTGGTCGAAGAAGACCTGAAAGCGGGGCGCATCCCGTGCCTGGTTGCGACATCGAGCCTCGAGCTCGGCATCGACATGGGCGCCGTCGACCTCGTCGTGCAGGTGGAGTCGCCGAAATCGGTTGCACGCGGCCTGCAGCGCATCGGGCGCGCCGGCCACGAGCTCGGTGCGGTCTCGAAGGGCCGCATCTTCCCGAAGTTCCGCGCCGACCTCCTCGAGAGCGCAGTTGTCGCTCGTGCGATGCGCGACGGCGACATCGAAGAGACGGTGATCCCGACGAACCCGCTCGACGTGCTCGCGCAGCAGATCGTGGCGATCACGTCGCAGGAGGAGATCAGCGTCGACGACCTGCACGCGCTCGTGCGCCATGCGCATCCGTTCCGCGATCTGTCGCGCGTGCAGCTCGAGAACGTGCTCGACATGCTCGCCGGCCGCTACCCGTCGGATGAGTTCGCCGAGCTACGTCCGCGCATCGTGTGGGACCGCACGGCGGGTGTCGTTCGCGCGCGCGACGGCGCAGGTCGTCTTGCCGTCACCAATGCGGGGACGATTCCCGATCGCGGGCTCTTCGGCGTCTTCCTCGTCGACGGAGGCGGCCGTGTCGGCGAGCTCGACGAAGAGATGGTCTACGAGGCGCGCGCAGGCCAGACATTCCTGCTCGGCGCGTCGACCTGGCGGATCGAAGAGATCACGCGCGACCGCGTGCTCGTCTCGCCGGCTCCCGGACTGCCCGGAGCCGTGCCGTTCTGGAAGGGCGAAGGCGTCGGCAGGCCGTACGAGCTTGGCAAGAAGATCGGCGCGGCATCACGCGAGCTTTCCGCGCTCGGCGAAGAGAAAGCTCGTGCAAGGTTGCGCGACGACTACTTCCTCGACGAACGCGCCGCGCAGAACCTGCTCACGTTCCTGCGCGAGCAGATGGATGCAACCGGCGCCGTCCCGTCGGACCGCACGGTCGTCGTCGAACGCTTCCGCGACGAGATCGGCGACTGGCGCGTCTGCATCCTGACGCCGTTCGGCGGACGCGTGCACGCTCCGTGGGCGATGGCGATCGCCGCGCGGCTGCGTGAGTCGCTCGGCATCGAAGCGCAGTCGATCTGGAGCGACGACGGCATTGCGCTGCACTTTCCCGATGCCGATCAGCCGCCGCCGGCGGAAGAGCTGATCGTCGACCCGGGCGATGTGGAAGACCTCGTCGTGCAGGAGGTCGGCGAGTCGGCGCTCTTCGGCGCGCGCTTCCGAGAGAACGCGTCGCGCGCGCTGTTGATCCCTCGTCGCTATCCCGGCCAGCGCACGCCGCTGTGGCAGCAGCGCCTCAAGGCGCAGTCGCTGTTGCAAGTGGCGCGCAAGTACGGATCGTTCCCGGTGATCCTCGAGACGTACCGCGAGTGTCTGCAGGACGTGTTCGATCTGCCGGCGCTGCGCAACCTGCTTCAAGGCTTGAAGACGCGTGAGCTCGATCTGGTGGAGGTCGAGACGCAGAGCGCGTCGCCGTACTCGGCATCGCTGCTTTTCGACTACATCGCGACCTACATGTACGAAGACGACACGCCGCCCGCGGAGCGTCGCGCGCAGGCGCTGTCGCTCGACCGCGACCTTTTGCGCGAGTTGCTCGGCCAGGAGGAGCTGCGCGACCTGCTCGACGCCGATGCGGTCGACGAAGTCGAGCGCCAGCTGCGCGGCGACCCGAAGACGCCGGATCATCTGCATGACGTGTTGCGTATCCGTGGCGACCTGCGCTCTGGCGAGTACGACGCGGCGCTGGCGGAGCCGCTCATCGCAGAACGCCGCGCGGTGATCGTGCGCATCGCGGGCGAGGAGCGGCTGATCGCAGCCGAGGATGCCGGTCGCTATCGCGACGCTCTCGGTGCGATGCCGCCGTCCGGCTTGCCCGACGCATTCCTCGCGGGCGGTCCCGACTCGCTGCGCGAACTCGTGCTGCGCTATGCGAAGGGGCGTGGGCCGTTCACCAGCGAGCAGGCGAACGCGCGCTTCGGTCGCGACGTCGTGGAGCTTCTGGGTGCGTTCGAGCGTGAAGAGCTGCTCGTGCGCGGCGAGCTTCGGCCCGGCGGCACCGAGCGCGAATGGTGCGATCCGGATGTTTTGCGCCGCCTGCGGCGCGCGTCAATTGCCGCACTGCGCAAGGAGGTAGAGCCCGTCGAGGCTGCAGCGCTCGCGCGCTTCGCGCCGGGTTGGCACGGCATCGGCCGGCGCGCATCGCTGCGCGAGGCGCTCGTGCCGCTGCAGTCGCTGTCGCTGCCGGTTGCGTTGTGGGAATCGGAGTTGCTGCCGCGCCGTGTGCCGGGTTATCGCCCGGAGCATCTCGATGCCTTGTGCGCGAGCGGCGAGGTCGTCTGGGTCGGCGCAGGCAGCGACCGCGTCGCGCTGTATTTCCGGGAAGACGCTGCCGCGCTCGGGCAGGTGCCTGCTGCGCCGGCGCCCGACGGCGCAGCGCACAACGCGATTCGCACCGCACTCACGCACGCGCTCTATTGGGACGACGTGCTCGCGGAGACCGGGCTCGAAGAAGCGGACGCACTGCCTGCGCTCTGGGATCTCGTGTGGGCGGGTGAGGTGACGAACGACGCGTGGACACCACTGCGCGCTTCACGCCGGTTTGAGTCACCGCGTGCGGAACGCCGTCCGCGTCGTTTCTCGCGGCGTCGCGTGCAGGCCGTGTCGCCGACTGCGGGGCGCTGGTCATCGACAGCGCGGTTGTTCTCAGGCGCGCCCGACCGGCGCGCGCTGGCGGAGCTGTTGCTCGAACGTCACGGCATCGTCACGCGTGACGGTGTGCGCGCCGAGGGGATTCCCGGTGGCTACGGCGCCGTCTACGCTGAGCTGCGCGCGCTCGAAACCCTAGGGCTCTGCCGCCGCGGGTACTTCGTCGAAGGGCTTGGCGGCGCCCAGTTCGCGCTTGGTGGTGCGGTCGAGCGCCTGCGCGAGTTGCGCGAAGTGGGCGAGGAGCCCGATGTCGTCGTGATCGCAGCCGCGGATCCCGCACAGCCGTACGGTGCGGCGCTGCCGTGGCCGAAGCGCGCCGGGGCGCGCGCGGCCCGCGTGGCGGGCGCGTATGTGGTGTTGCTCGGCGGTGAGGCCGTTCTCTATGTCGAGCGCGGCGGGCGCTCGCTCGTGCCGCTGCGCGATCCCGACGACGAGTGGTTGCGCCCGGCAATCGCGGCACTTGTGTCGCACGTGCGCACGAACGGTGGCAAGCGCCTCTCCGTCGAGCGCTTCGACGGCGAGCCCGTTGCCGAGACGGACGCGATGGCGTTGCTCGTCGAAGCCGGGTTTCTCGCCGGCCCGCGACGCGCAGTGCTGCGCGCTTAGCGGCTAGCGCTCGTCGCGTTCGCTGTTTTCGAAGGCTTCCGTTGCTTCGGCGCCGGCAAACGAGCCCGCGATGTACGAGTCGTCTTTACGACCCTCGTAGTCCTCGCGGCCGATGTCACGCTCGAGCGGGGTCATGCGCGTTTCCCCCTCCGCGCGCTCGAGCGCCCGGTCGTCTTCTGCCTTCGACCAGCGCTTGAAGAAGCTCAACAGTCCCATCGGGCAAGTCTAATGCTCCCCGACTGATATCCAGCAGGCATGTACCAGCGCCGCAGAGGCCGGATCTATGTTGCTCTTGCCGCTCTTGCTTGGTCGACGGCGGGGCCGCTGCAGCGCGAGCTGTCGGTTGGAGTCGGGACGCAGCTCGCCGGCCGTGCGCTTTTCGCGGTGCTCGGACTGCTCGCGTACATCGTGGTCACCGAACGCACCCGAACGCTGCGCGCCTTCCGTGCGATCGGCTCCGCCGGGCTCGTGATCGCCGTGCTGATGGCGATCTCGTCAGGCGCGTTCATCATCGCGCTCAACCACACGTCGGTCGCCAACGTCCTCTTCATGCAGGCGTTGTCGCCGATCATCGCGGCGCTACTCGCCTCGCTGCTCGGAGAGCGCGTCGGCAACCGCACCTGGATCGCAATGGCGGTCGCGGTCGCCGGGGTTGCGCTCATGGTCGGCGGCCCCAGCCGGCCGAGCGCGATCGGTCTCGGCCTGTCGCTCGTCATGTCGTTCGCGTTTGCGGGAACGATCGTGATCACACGGCACCGCAGCGATGTGTCGATGGCGCCCGCAACGTGTCTCTCACAGGTGATCGTCCTCGTGCTCGCCGCACCGTTTGCAACAACGTCATCGGTCGGGGCGAAAGACGCGGTCCTGCTCACGCTGCTCGGCGTCGGCCAGATCGGTCTCGGGCTGATCTTCCTCACGATCGGCGGTCGCCTGATCCCGGCTGCCGAGGTTGCGCTGATCACGCTGCTCGAGATCGTGCTCGGCCCGCTCTGGGTGTGGATCTTCCAGTCGGAGCGTCCCGGGACGACCACGCTGGTCGGCGGCCTCGTCGTGCTCGGCGCAGTCGTGGTGCAGGCGACTCCCGAACCAGCGCCCGCTCCAATCTGATGCCCGAGGGCGACGCGATCCATCGCGCCGCGTTGCGTCTCCGGCCGCTGGTGGGGCAGCGCATCGAAGCCGAGGCGATCCACCCTCGCGCGCGTGCGACGCGTGTTGCCGAGACGGTCGACGGTCGTGTTCTCGAAGCGCTCGACGCGCACGGCAAGAACCTGCTCTTCCGCTTCGAGGGCGGCATCGTGCTGCGCTCGCATCTGCGCATGTCGGGCCGCTGGTCGCTGCGGCCGCGCGGCGAGAAACGGCGCGGCACGCCGTGGCTCGTGCTGCGCGGCGCCGAAGTCGAGGGTGTGCTCTGGAACGGCCCTGTGCTCGAGTTGCACACGCGCAACGTCGCGAACCTCGGCCCCGACATCCTCGCGCAGCCGCCGAACGTCGACGCGATGCTCGCGCGGCTGCGTGCAAGCGACGGCACGCGCTGGCTCGGCGAGGCGCTGCTCGACCAGCGCATCGTCGCGGGCAGCGGGAACATGTGGCTGGCCGAGTCGCTGTGGGAGGCAGAGCTCTCCCCGTGGCGACGCCTGCGTGACGTCCCCGACGAAGAACGCCGGCGCGCGCTCGAGGCCGCCGCTCGCCTCATGCGCAACGCGCTCGACGGTCGCCGCTCGCCCCACCGCGTCTACCGTCGCGTGGGCCTGCACTGCCCGCGTTGCGGCGGCCGCATCCGCTCGTGGGGCCAGGGCGACGCGAACCGCATGACGTACTGGTGTCCTGGTTGCCAGGTAGGAGAGGAGCCGCGCCCGGCGTAATCGAATGCGTGCCGCTTCGCGCTCCGCACCTCTACGAATCACTGCGCGCGTTCTGCCTCGCCGCGTTCGGGGCCGAGCGCGGCGCCCAGGTGCCGTTCGCGTTCGAGGAACACGCGAGCTTCGACGGCCCGTCGCTCTACGAATATCGCCCGCTCGTGCGCGGCTTCGTCGAGGAGCAGGCGCCGACGCTGCGCCGCCTGCCCGACGCACGCAACGCGATCGACGACTTGAAGCACGAGCCGGCCGCCGCGATCTTCGCCGCCGCGCACCGGCTCGGCCAGACCGACGAGGACGCGCTGTTCCGTTCGATTCTGCTGCCGACGCTCACGTGGACCGCGGAGCGCTGCGGCGGCTTCGACTGGAACGACGAGGCATTCGATTCTGCATACGCAGATCTCGAGCAGACGCTGTTCGGCACCGCGCGCACGTACGTCGCGCTCGCGCCGATCGTCGGTCTCTCGGCGGGCAGTGTCATCGACCTCGGCGGCGGCATTCGCGTTCGCCCTGTCGTGCCGGGCGAGATCTCGAAGCTCTGGCCGGAGGCGGGCGGTCTTATGCCGCCCGAGTTCGGCCGTGATACCGACCGGATGCTGTTGCTCGAGTTGACGCGCGAGCTCGACTCTGTCGACGCCGTCCCGCCCGATGCGGCGGGCGAGCTCGGCGACGCTGTGACCGCATTGCGCCTCGCAACCTCGGGTGCGATCGCCGCCGGTCCGGTCGTCTTCGAGCGGCTCGACTTCCGCCCGCTACGCATCTCGCCGCTGTTGCCGATCGCCGCGACGCAACCGCGCGGCGAGGCGACGAGGCTCGACAAGCTCCGTGCGCGCGTCGCCTCCGACCTGCGCGAGAAGCTCGTGCTCGCCGACGAAGATCGCGCGCTCGGTGAAGCGCTCGACCGCTGGGAGTTGTCGCTGTTCGCCGACGAGCCGTTCCGTTCCGCGCAAGCGCGCGAGGCGCTCACGTCGCTGCTTGGCGGGGACGGCGGCTACTGGGCGGCGACGATGCGCATCGCGGTGCTGCTCGGCGACAAGACCCGTGACCGCACCGGGCTAATCGAGTCGCTGCGGGCCGAGACGCTCGACCGGCTTGCTCGCGACGCTGTGCGCCAGGCGCTGCTCGAGGTGCTGATGCACGGCAACCGGCTCGAGCTCGCCGACACGCTCGACGAAACGCTGCTCGGCATCCGGCCGCGGCCGACCACGGTTTTGCGCGTCGCGTAAGAGAACGCTGCTTCGAGGTACTCCGCCTACGCGGAATCGGGTATTCCCAAAGGGCCGCCTGGCGACGATCGTTATCCCATGGCGCGGCGCTTCTCCATGCTCCCTGCCCCGTTCTTTGCGACGGGCGGCATGTGCCTGCTCACCTACGGCGCGCTGGCGATGCATGTCGCGCACACGGACGTGGGGGCGCTCGTTGCGGCGATCGCCCTCTCGTTCGAGCTGATTCTCGCTTCCATCATGGTGCCGTGGTCGCGCCTCCCGGCGTGGGCCGTCGTCGTGCTGCCGGTCGGCTGCGAGGGCTTGATCGCCCTGTTGCGCCAGTCGCAGGGCGGCGCAACCTCCGGGTTCGGTGTGTTGGTGCTGCTTCCCGTGCTCTGGGCGGCCCTGCGGTTGGGTCGGCGCTCGGTCGCGGTGTTGATCGCTTGCGCGTCCGCTGTGTTCGTAGTTCCGATGGTTGCGGTCGGCGCACCGCTCTATCCGTCCAGCGGCTGGCGCGGTGCGGGGCTGATAACGGTGGTTGCGGCGATCATCGGCTTCGTCACCGTCGAGATGCGTCGCACATTGCGCGGCCAGATGCGCGCTGCGGACAGGCAGGCCGAGTTGCTTGGCCGGCTTGTGGAAACGCAACAGGTAATCAGCTCGGCCGACTTCGATTTCGACACAGTGCTCAAGGCCGTGGCCGAAGAATCGCTGCGCCTCACGCAGGCCGATGCGGCGGTCGTCGCGCTTCCCGAAGAGGCCGAGCTCGTGTTTCGCGCCGTCGCCGGCGCCGCATTGCCGTTTGACGGGATGCGCCTCGAGTGCGCGAGCACGATCGCCGGACGTGCCTTCGAGACCGGCGAGACGCTGGTGTGCGACGACAGCGAGCAGGACAAGCGTGTGAATCTAGACGCGTGCCGGCTCGTCGGTGCGCGCGCGATCGTCGTCGTCCCCCTTCTTCACGAGGGCCGAACGGTAGGAGTGTTGCTTGTGTACGCGCGTGAGCCTGGCGCGTTCGGTGAGCAGGACGTCAACATCCTTTCGCTGCTGGGAAACCTCGTCGCGACGGCACTTGTGCGAGCGGAGGTCATTCAAGAGTTGAACAGTCGCGCGACTACCGACGAGCTCACGGGATTGCTCAACCGCGGCGCGTGGTATGCGCAGCTCGGCGTGGCGCTGGCTCGCTCCACACGAAGCGGGCGACCGGTCAGTGTTATCGCGCTCGACGTCGACGGACTGAAGAGGCTCAACGACAGTCGCGGTCATTCCGCCGGCGACGAGTTGCTGACGTCGATGACGCAGGTCTGGCAGGACGCGCTGCGCCCGTCGGATGTGCTCGGTCGAATCGGCGGCGACGAGTTTGCGGTGATCCTCGAAGGCGCGTCGGAGTCTGACGCCCGCTGGATCGTTGCGCGGCTCGCGCTCGCGCTCGGTGTCGGCCGCAGCGCATCGGCAGGCGTCGCGACGTGGGACGAGCTCGAGCCTCCCGAAGCCTTGGTGCAGCGCGCCGACGACGCGATGTACCGCAGCAAGCGTGCACGCGGCGCAGCTCGCGCGGCGTTGCACCTTTAATCCAGATCCGGCACAGACACGTCACATCTGCCGGGCTACGGTCGGTACATGGACGTCGGCGACCGCGTGTTGCACCGTGTCATGCAGAGACTCGAGCGGATCGAGACGCTCGATCGTGACGTGACTCCGCCCGGCGAGTTGCTCGCGGAGCTCCGACTCCTCGTCGGCGAGGCCGAGGAGTGGGCGGGGGTGGAGGGCGACCACCGCGCGATGAGGGCGGTTGAACAACTCCGTGCGGTTGACAAACTCGACGGGAAGGCAGGAGGAATGCGCTAATCCGACCCGAAAACGCCCAGCATGGGCCTTGCGCGCGTCCTTTCGCGTCCCTCCACGCGTGCCGCTGAAGAATCGGCGGCTACCCTGGAGCCTGCTCCCGTGCACGCACAGGTGATCGCGCTCGCCAACCAAAAGGGTGGCGTAGCCAAAACGACAACGACCCTGAACCTCGGCGTGGCCTTTGCCGAAAAAGGCCACAAGGTTCTGCTTGTCGACCTGGACCCGCAGGGCAACCTCACCATGTCGCAGGGGCTCAACCCCGACTCCATCGAGCAGTCGATGTTCGACGTGCTGGTCCATCGCCTTCCGATCGAGCAGGTGATCGCGCATCAGGAGGTCGACATCGCCGTCTCGTCGATCGACCTCGCCGGCGCGGAGCTGTCGCTGTCGAGTCAGATCGGGCGTGAGCGAGCGCTGGAAAAGGCGCTCCAACCGATCATGGACCGATACGACTTCATCCTGATCGACACGCCGCCGTCGCTTGGACTGCTGACGATCAACGCGTTCGTCGCGGCGATGGGCGTGATCGTCCCTGTGCAGACCGAATACCTCTCGCTGCGCGGTCTCGTCCAGCTCGAGAACACGCTGACGATGGTGCGCGAGAACCTGAATCCGAAGGTCGAGATCATCGGCATCGTCCCGACGATGTTCGACAAGCGCCTCACGCACTCGCGCGAAGCAGACGAGATTCTGCGCGAGAACTTCGGCAAGCTCGTCTACGAGACGCGCATTCGCAAAACAGTTCGGTTCGCCGAAGCCCCGGTGAAGGGTCTCTCCGTCCTGAAGTACGAGCCGTCGGGAGACGCTGCCGCGCTGTACCGTGACCTTGCAAAGGAGGTGCTCGATGGCCAGAAACCGCGCAAGCATGCGTGAAGGCCCGCTGGCTGAGCTCTTCCGGGCAACGGAAGCGGCTCAGCGGCAGGCAAAGGAGCAGGAGTCGGAGGAGCGCCGGCAGCAGCAGGCTGCCGAGGCGCCGCCCGTCACGCCGCCGCCCAGGATCGAGCCTGAGCGCGAGGCGCCTGCGCCGACACCGATTCGCCCTGTCGCCGCGACACCCGAGCCCGAGCCGGCGCGCGAGCGCCCGCCGACGCGCTGGCTCGACCCGCTTCCCGAACAGCCCGCCCGCCTCGAGCGTGCGCGCGACGGTGCGACGTACCTCGCCGTCATCCGCGTCGTCGGCGTCGGCGGCGCCGGCCTGAACGCGGTCGACCGCATGATGGATGCAGGCATCACGCAGGTGGACTTCGTCGCGGTCAACACCGACATCCAGCAGCTGCAGATGAGCGATGCGCCGACGAAGATCCACATCGGCAGCGAGCTCACCGAAGGTCTTGGCTCGGGCGCCGACCCCGAGATCGGCCGCAAGGCCGCCGAGGACGGCTACGACTCGATCAAGCGCGCGCTGCGCGGCTCCGACATGGTCTTCGTCACGGCCGGCGAGGGCGGCGGCACCGGCTCCGGTGCGGCGCCGATCGTCGCGCGCATCGCACGTGAGCTCGGCGCGCTCACCGTCGGCATCGTCACCACGCCGTTCAAGTTCGAGGGCTCACGCCGCAAGAAGCAGGCCGACGACGGCGTCGCAGCGCTGCGCGAAGCGTGCGATTCGCTGATCGTGATCCCGAACGACCGCCTGCTCGAGGTGCTCGACAAGTCGACGTCGATGCTCGACGCGTTCCGCATCGCAGACGACGTGCTGCGCCACGGCGTCCAGGGCATCTGCGACCTGATCACGAATCCCGGCCTGATCAACCTCGACTTCGCCGACGTGCGCACGATCATGGCGGAGTCCGGCAGCGCGCTGATGGGCATCGGTTATGCGAGCGGTGACAACCGCGCGAAGGAAGCTGCCGAGCGTGCGATTCGCAGCCCGCTGATCGAACAGGAGATCACCGGTGCGCGCGGCATCCTGCTCTCGATTGCCGGCGGTGACGACCTCACGCTCTACGAGGTCAACGAAGCAGCTGAAGCGGTGCGCGCGGCAGCAACCGACGACACGAACATCATCTTCGGTGCGAACATCGACGACCGGTTGAACGGCCAGATGTGGATCACGGTCGTCGCGACCGGCTTCGGGCGCCAGGCGGGCCGCGGGACGTTCATCACCGCGCGGTCGGGCTCGAGCGGCGAGATTCTCGAGCCGCCGTCGTTCCTGCGCGAGAACTAAGTAACGGAGATGACAGCGGCGCCGAGCGCTGCGGCGACGACTGCCGTCGCACCGTACGTCGCTGCCGTCAGCGCGTAACGCGGCATGCGCGCGTGCAGCTGCGTCAGGTAGAGCGCGCCGAGGCCGCCGGCGATGATGCTGATCGCGGTTTCGAGCGCCTGCATCGCGATGCCGACGCCGAGCGCCTCCGTCATCCCGATGCCGCGACTCGCAAGCGCCACCGCAACTGCACCGCTGCCGATGCCGACGGCGCCTGGCGTGATCGGGAACGCGCCGGCGAGGTCGAGCGCGGGGAGGATGACGAGCGCCGCGAGCACCGGGTGCGGCAAGTCGAGTGCGCGTGCGACGGCCACGGTCGCGAGCAGCCGCGTCAGCTGAACGCCGAGCGACCATCCGACTACCGTCGCCGCCGCCCGCGGTGAATTGGCGAGCGCCGAGATGCCCGCAACCAGTTTTTGGATTCGCGCGTAGTGGCGCACGCGGCGTGACGCGCGTGCGACAACTGCGACGAGCGCGGCGAGGGCGACCAAGACGAAGACCGGCCAGAGCGGGATCGCACCGGTAGCGGAGGCGACGACCAGCAGGCTCGCAAGCGCGATGGAGCGCGCGCCCTCGAGTGCGGCGTAGACACCGCCGCCGGTCCACAGCCGTCCGGGCGAGTCGATGGCGCGCGAGAGGAGCGCGACTTTCACGGCGTCGCCCAGCCGTGCCGGCGCAAACGAGTTGACGAGTGACCCGACACCGATGCGCGCAGCGGTCTCGGTCGGCTCGATCTCCGCGCCGGCCGCCATGAACGCGGTGCGCCACGCGCCGACGCCGCAGAGGAACGCGAGTCCGAAGCCGGCCAAGGCGAGCCCGAGCCAACCGCGGCTGGCATCCCCCAGGCCGTCGACGGCCGGGACCAGGTGTGCCCCCGCGATCCGCGGAACCGCAACGAGCGCTGCGGCACCAAGGACGGCGGCGGCGACGAGCGTTGGGCGACGCGATTTCACTGCCATTCCGTCTGTCCGAGCCAGGGTTGCAGCACCGCGCGTCGGCGGAGTTGAGAAACGGTGAAGATTCAGCGAAGAAGGCATGCCGCAGTACTCATCCCATCGGCAGAACATGACCGCCACGTGAGGGGGGCGATCGCCGCCGGGCACCCGCTCACGGCCGCCGCCGGGGCCCGGATCCTTGCCGAGGGCGGGAACGCGGCCGACGCCTGTGTGGCTGCCGCGTTCGCGAGCTGGGTCGCCGAGAGCCCGCTGACCGGGCCGGGCGCGGGCGGGTTCGCGCTGGTCGTCCCAGCCGACCGTCGCCCGGCACGTCTCGCTGACTTCTTCGTCGCGACGCCGGGCCTCGGGCTGCCGCGACCGCGCGGCGCGCAGATGCACGCGATAGACGTCGGTTTCGGCGGCGACAGCGAAACGACGCAGGTCTTCCGGATCGGCGAGGCGTCATGTGCCGTTCCCGGCACCGCGCTCGGGCTCGCGGCGGTGCACAGCGCGTATGGCTCACTTCCCTGGGGCGAACTCATCCGGCCGGCGATCGAGCTCGCACGCGACGGCGTCGAGCTGTCGCGTGCACAGGCCCATCTGCACGCGATCCTCGACCTGATCCTGCGCCACGCGACGGAAGGGGAGCGCATCTACAGCCGCCCCGACGGCAGCAGGCTCGTGCCCGGCGACACGCTGCTCTTGCCGGATCTCGCAACGACGCTCGAACGCATCGCGGCAGATGGTGCGCAAACGCTCTACCAAGGCGAGCTGTCGGCGCAGATCGTCGAGACGGTGCAGTCGGGTGGCGGCGAGCTGACGGCACGCGACCTCGCGCAGTACGGCGTCGTGTGGCGGCGGCCCGTGCGGGCGGCGTACCGCGGGCACGAAGTGATCTCGAACCCGCCACCGTCGTCGGGCGGTGTGCTCATCGCGTACGGGCTCGCGCTACTCGAGCGTCTGCCGACAGGCGGCGTAGGAACACTCGAAGCGGTGCAGCCGCTCGTGTCGGTGATGCGCGAGCAGACGCGCACCCGCGCCGACGGCTTCTCGGCGGCGCTCTACCGCGGAGGGCTCGCGCAGCGCTTGCTCAGCGACCACTACCTGGCCGAAGCGCTCGAGCGCATGGGCGACGACGGAACGAGCGAGCACACGCCCGCCGGCGGCACGACGCATATCTCGGCGGTAGACGTCGACGGCAACGCGGTGTCACTCTCCTCGTCGACCGGCTCCGGTTCGGGCGTGATCGTCCCGGGCACCGGCATCCACCTGAACAACATGCTCGGCGAGTACGACCTCGCCGCGCCCGGCCCGCCGGCGCCGGGTCGCAGGTTGACGAGCATGATGGCGCCGACCGTCGTCGTCGGCGAGAACGGCCCGCGGCTCGTCGTTGGCAGCGCGGGCTCGGTGCGCTTGCGCGGCGCGATCATGCAGGTGATCGAGAACGTGGTGGCGCACGAGCTCGATGTCGCTGCTGCGATCGATGCGCCGCGCGTGCACGTCGAGGAGCAGTTCGTCCACTGCGAGGGCGGCTTCGACGAGCACGAGCTCGACCGGCTCGAAGCCGCGGGCTACGAGCTCGTGCGCTGGCGCCGTCGCAATCTTTTCTTCGGCGGCACGAACGCCGTCGAGGTGCACGCCGACGGCGCGCTCTCCGCAGCGGGCGACCCGCGCCGCGGCGGCGGCAGTCAGGTCGTTTAGCGAGAGACACCTTCGTGCCTGGCACAAATCAAAACGGTGCCAGGCACGCAACTGAATCGGTTCTTTTAGGGTTCGCCGGGGCCGAGCGGCGAGATCTTGCCGTTCTTGCCTGAGCGCTCGCGCAGCGTCTTCTGCAGGCGCGTCGACTCGAGCGCCAATTCGAGCAGCTCGACCAGCCGCGCCATGCGACGCTGCGGTGACGTCGTCGCGAGCAGCTCCTGCTTTGCCTCGATGCCGAAGTCGACGCGCGAGGCGAGCACGAAGTCGAGTCCTTTCGTGCCGGCGTCGGGAATCTCGACGTCGCTGTCGGTCGCCTCGGCCAGTTCGCGGAAGAGCTCGAGCGCCTGTTCGGTGTCGGAAGAGTCGAGGCTCTCCTCTTCGTCTTCGACGGGCTCAACGAGACACGTTGTGAAGGAGCGACCGGTCGTCAGCTCGAGCAAACGGAAGCGGTCGGTGCCGCGCACGACGACGTTCAGCGCGCCGTCCTCGAGCACGTCGAGCACTTCGTCGACCTGCGCGCGCGTGCCGACTTCGTGCACGGCGCCGTCTCCCGTCGCGAGCACGAGCCCGAACTCGGCGTTCGAGTCGAGACACTCGCCGATCAACTCCTTATAGCGCGGTTCGAAGATGTGCAGCGGCAAGCGCTCGGTGGGCATGAGCACGAGCGGCAGAGGGAAGAGGCCGAGTTCCGGCACGTCGTCGTGAGATTACGACGTAGAGGCGAGCAGCCGTCGCAATGCGTCGGCGGTGTCGGGCCAGCGGAAGGCATTTGGTGCGTCTGCGGCCGCATACCAGCGGTAGTCGTCGTGCTCCCAGTCGAGCGTCGGTTCCCAATCGTCCGCGACGTCGACGAGGAAGCAGTCGACATGCACCTGCGCGACGCCGGTCTCATAGAGCGCGCGGCGGTCGGCTGGTTCTTCCGTGAGCGGGTAGACGTACTCCGTTGCCGTCCCGACGGGCTCGAGGATCTCGGCGTCGAGACCGGTCTCTTCGAGCAGTTCTCGGCGCGCAGCCGCGAGCGGTGCTTCTCCTCGTTCGACGCCGCCGGCAATCGTGTGCCAGTAGCTGCCGTTCTCCGGGCTGCGGTGGACGACGAGGATCTCACTGCGGCCGCGCCGCGCGACGAAGATCGCCACCTCGCTGCCGGTCCGCACAGCCGACAGCGTACGCTGGGGGCCATGAGCCGGCTCTTCCGCCCGAGTGTCGACGCGCTCACGCCGTACCAGCCGGGCAAGCCGGTCGAGGACGTCCAGCGCGAGTTCGGGCTCGAGAAAGTCGTCAAGCTCGCTTCGAACGAAGGGCCGTTCCCGCCGTTTCCTGCCGCCCAAGCAGCGCTCGAGCGGAGCATCGCCAACCTGAACCGCTACCCGGACGGCGGCGCGTTCCGGCTGCATCACGCGCTGGCCGCACGGCACGGCGTCGACGCGGGCCAGATCGCCGTGGGCGCGGGTGCGGACGGCTGCATCGACATGCTCAGCCAGGCGACGCTCGACCCCGGCGACGAGGTGGTGACCGGCTGGCCGTCGTTCCCGAGCTACGTGATCGACGCGCGCAAGCAGGGCGCCGAGCCGGTGCTCGTGCCGCTCGTCGACCACCGCTACGATCTCGGCGCGCTGCTCGCTGCGATCACCCCGCGCACGAAGCTCGTCGGCATCTGCAACCCGAACAACCCGACCGGGACGATGAGCACAACCGCCGAGCTCGACGACTATTTCGCAAGCGTGCCCGACCACGTGCTGACGGTTGTCGACCAGGCCTACTTCGAGTACATCGACCGCGACGACTACCCCGACGCGGTCGAGCGCTACCTCAAGGCGGGCAAGCGCGTCGCGGTGCTGCGCACGTTCTCGAAGATCTACGGTCTTGCCGGGCTCCGCGTGGGCTACGCGGTGACGTCTCCGGAGGTCGCGTTGTCGATGGCGAAGGTGCGGCGCGCGTTCGACGTCTCGACAGCGGCGCAGGAGGCAGCGCTTGCGAGCCTGGACGACGCCGGCGAGCTGGCACGCCGCCGGGCGCTGAACGCCGAAGGGCTGGCGCGCCTCACCGAGATCCTGCGCGAGCATGGGTTAGACCCGGTGCCGTCGGTCGCCAACTTCGTCTTCGCCGACACCGGCGCCGACGCGAACGACCTGTTCCAGCGCCTTCTGCGAGAGGGCGTGATCGTCCGGCCGCTGGCGGGCTTCGGCGCGCCGACCGCGATCCGCGTCTCGGTGGGCACGCCGGACGAACTGTCTGCGCTCTCTGCCGCGCTCGGCAGGGTTCTCACGCGCGCCTGAATCGCCTACATTAGGCAGCGGTGCCGCAGTCCCTTAGCCGTCAGGCTGCCCTTTTGCGCACGGCGTCTGGCTTTCGCCTGCTCTTCGTCGCCACTCTCGGCTCAGCGGTCGGGACGTGGATGGCGACGATCGCGCTGACGGTCGACATCCAGCGCCGTACGAATTCGCCGTGGTGGATCAGCGCCGTGTGGCTCGCGACGCTCGTGCCGACTGTGCTGATCGGCCTGAGCGCCGGCCCGCTCGTCGATCGGCTCCCGCGCAAGACGCTGCTCGTCACCGCCGACCTCGCGCGGCTCGTCGTGTTCGCGGTGCTGCCCTTCGTCCACGGCGCGGCGGCGATCGTTGCCCTCGCCGGGGTCGCCGGCATCGCGAACTCGTTCTTCCGGCCCGCCGTGCTCGCCGGCGTGCCGAACCTCGTCTCCGAGGAGGAGCTCGCCAACGGCACGTCGCTCCTCCAGACCGCGGACTGGGCCGCAACGGCGCTCGGGCCGGTGCTCGCCGGCGCGCTGATCGGCATCTCCGGGCCGCACGTCGTCTACTGGATCAACGCGGCGACCTTCCTCTTCTCGGCGGTGCTGATCATGCGCATCCGCCGCTCGTTCCTGCAGAGCGAGCAGGGCATCACCCGCGGCTACTGGCCCGACGTGCGCGACGGCCTGTTGGAGTTCGCGCGCTCGCGGCCGCTGCTCACCGCGCTGCTCGCGCTCGGTTGCGCGGTGCTCGCGACCGGGCTCGTGAACGTGTCGGAGATCTTCCTGGCGACGAAGACGCTGCACTCCGGCGCGCTCGGCTACGGCGCGTTGTGGAGTGGTTCCGGCGTCGGGCTCGTGACCGGCAGCATCCTCGTCGGCACGGTTCTCGACCGCCGCTCGCCAATCAGCATCTATCCGTACGCGTTCATCCCCTGGGCGCTTGGTGCCCTGTTCGCGGGCATCGCGCCGAATGTGACGCTCGCGACGCTCGGGATGGTGCTGTCCGGCTTCGGGAACGGCCTGACCTTCCCGATCACGGTCGTGCTCATCCAGCGGGCCGCGCCCGACCGCATTCGCGGCCGCGTCTTCGCGGTGATCATCTCGACGCACAACGCGCTGCTCGGCCTGGCCTATGTCCTGGGCGGCGCGCTGCAAGAGGCGTACGGCGCCCGCTGGACGTACGGCGTCGCGTCCGCCTGCATCTTCGCCGGCGGCCTCACCGCGTTCGCCTTGACGCGCAGCGAGCGGTCGCAGGTCGCGGTCAGCCAGGCCGCGTAGCATCTAGCCCCGTGGCACGGCGGCGCGATTGGACGCGCGAGACGCTCGTCGCAGGAGTCCGCGCGGGAGATCCGCGTGCGCTCGCGCGTGCGATCACGCTGGTCGAGAACGGTGACCCGATGGCGTACGACGTCGTCGCGGACGTCTACCCGCAGACCGGCGGCGCGCATGCGGTCGGGCTGACAGGCCCGCCCGGTGTCGGCAAGTCGACGCTGTTGTCAGCGTTGATTCGAGGGGTGAGAACAGAGAACCGCAGCGTCGGGGTGATCTCGGTGGACCCGTCGAGCCCGTTCACGCAGGGCGCGTTGCTCGGCGACCGCATCCGGCTGAACGATCATTTTCTAGATCCGGAAGTCTTCATTCGCTCGATGGGGACGCGCGGGCACATGGGCGGCCTCGGTGAGACGTCGCTGCAGACGTTGCTGTTGCTCGACGCCGCCGGCAAGGACGTCGTGTTCCTCGAGACGGTCGGTACGGGCCAGAGCGAAGTTGGGGTGCTCTCGATTGCCGACACCGTCGTGCTTGTGCTGATGCCCGGCTCCGGCGACGCGATCCAGGCGCTGAAGGCGGGGATCATGGAGATCCCCGACGTGATCGCCATCAACAAGATGGATCACCCGATGGCGAAGACGATGCTCACCGAGGTGCGGCAAGTGCTCGCGCTCGGCATGACGGAGGGCTGGAACCCGCCGATCGTGCTGACCGAGGCGCAGCGCGGGGAGGGCGTCGACAAGCTTTGGCAGAAGATCGAAGAGCATCGCGCGTGGCTCGACGAGAACGGTGAGCTCGAGGCGCGGCGCCGGCGGAATCTCGCGCACGAGGTGTTTGCCGTGGCGTCCGTGCGAGCGCGTCGTCACATCGAGGAAGCGGTGCGTGAAGATCCCGAGCTGCGGCGGCTGCTCGACGACGTGCAGGAGCGCCGCCTCGACCCATTGACCGCCGTTCGTGAGATCCTGCAGCGGGTGTTCAAGGTTGACGAGCGTTAAGCAGATCGCGCCGACGCTGGCCGAGATCGAGTCGGCGCGCGCCCGCCTCGCCGGTCACGCGCGCGTCACTCCGGTCTACACGTCCGAGACGCTGTCGCGCCGCTCCAACCGCGACGTCTGGCTGAAGGCGGAGAACCTGCAGCGCACCGGCGCGTTCAAGGTGCGCGGCGCGGTCAACAAGCTGTCGACGCTGACGAACGAGGAGCGCGCCGCCGGTGTGATCGCGGCGAGCGCGGGCAACCACGGCCAGGCGGTTGCATGGGCGGCGCGCGAGCTCGGCATCAAGGCCACGGTGTTCATGCCGGAGGATGCGCCGATGACGAAGGTCGAGGCGACGCGCAACTACGGCGCCGAGACGGTGCTCACCGGTGCTGGTTTCGACGAGGCGCTCGCCGCGGCGACGGTTCGCGGCGACGAGACGGGCGCGACCTTCATCCACGCGTTCGAGGACACGCAGGTGATCGCGGGGCAGGGGACGCTCGGGCTCGAGCTCGCCGAGCAGCTGCCGGACGTCGAGACGTTCGTGTTGCCGATCGGCGGCGGCGGGCTTGCGGCGGGCATCTCGCTCGCTTTGCGGGCGAAGCTGTCCGGCATTCGCATCGTCGGCGTGCAAGCGGGCAAGAACGGGCCGACGATCGCCGACGGCATCGCCGTGAAGCACCCCGGCGAGCTGACGATGGGCATCCTCGAGCAGACGCTCGACGACATCGTCCACGTCGAGGACGACGAGATCTCGAAGGCGCTCACGCTGCTGCTCGAGCGCACGAAGCTCGTGACGGAAGGCGCCGGCGCGGCGAGCGTAGCCGCGTTGCTCGCCGGCAAGATCGGCGGGACGGGGAAGGCCTGCTGCCTGCTCTCGGGCGGCAACATCGACGGGACGACGCTGATCAGCGTCGTGCGCCACGGGCTCACGCTCAACGGCCGCTATCTCGTGTTCCGCACGCGCGTACTGGACCGGCCGGGCGAGCTGATCAAGCTGCTCGAG
>DASUKC010000014.1:0-4646 GCA_036278975.1 Gaiellaceae bacterium | reverse complement strand
TAGGCCGGGCGGCTCCCGGCGGCCTCAGTAGGCTTGCGCCATGTCCCTCGAGCTCGTCACCGCGGGCGAGTCGCACGGGCCGGCGCTGGTCGCGATCGTCTCCGGCCTGCCGGCCGGCCTGACGCTGGACCGGGCGGCGATCGACGCCGACCTGCGCCGCCGCCAGCAGGGCTACGGGCGCTCGCCGCGGCAGCAGATCGAGACCGACGAGGTGGAGGTGCTGGCGGGGCTTCGGCACGGGCGCACGCTCGGGACGCCGCTCGCGCTCGTCGTCCGCAACCGCGACCACAGGAACTGGACGTGGGGCATGAGCCCGTGGCCGCCGGAGGGCGAGCCGCAGGGCAAGGGGACGAAAGCCGTCACCCTGCCGCGGCCCGGCCACGCCGACCTCGCCGGTGTGCAGAAGTACGGACTCTCCGACGTCCGCGACGCGCTCGAGCGGGCGAGTGCGCGCCACACCGCCGCGAATGTCGCCGCCGGCGCGGTCGCGAAGGCGCTGCTCGGCGCGATCGGCATCGAGGTCGAGGGCGCCGCGGTCGATCTCGCCGACCTGGAGCGCCGAGTCGACGAGGCGCGGGCGGAGCGCGACACCGTGGGCGGCATCGTCGAGGTGCGGGCGCGGAACGTGCCGCCCGGCCTCGGCTCCTACGCCTCCAAGGATGACCGTCTCGACGCGCGGCTCGCCGCGGCGCTGATGGGCATCCAGGCCGTCAAGGGCGTGGAGGTCGGAGACGGCTTCGCGCTCGCCGGGCTGCTTGGCTCGGAGGCGCACGACGAGATCCGCACCGACCGCCGCCGCGACACGAACCGGGCCGGCGGCATGGAGGCAGGCATCTCGAACGGCGAGGAGATCGTCGTGCGGGCCGCGATGAAGCCCCTGCCGACGCTGATGAAGCCGCTCGGCTCGGTCGATCTTGCAACCGGCGAGCCCGGCCAGGCGCTGGTCGAGCGTTCCGACGTCGCTGCGGTCGAGGCACTCGCGGTCGTCGCGGAAGCCGCGGTTGCCTGGGAGCTCGCGGGCGCCGCCCGCGAGAAGTTCGGCGGCGATGCGCTGGAGGACTTTGTCGCAGCGCATCACGCATACCTGGCGCGAATCTCGTGAACGCGCTCGGGCGCCACGTCGCGCTCGTCGGCTTCATGGGAGCGGGGAAGACGCGCCTCGCGCGCGAGGTCGCAGCGCGCACCGGCCGCGAATGCGTCGACGCGGATCGCGCAATCGAGGGCCGTACGCAGCTTTCGGTCTCGCAGTTCTTCGCGCAGCGTGGCGAGCTCGAGTTCCGCGTGATGGAGGCCTCGATGGTGCGCGAAATGCTGCGCAACGACACGCCGGCAGTGATTGCACTCGGCGGCGGCGCTGTGAAGACGCCGGAGGTGCGCGAGGCGCTACGCAAGCACGCGCTGACGGTGCTCGTCGATGTCGACGTCGACACGGCCTGGGAGCGCGCAAAACGCTCCGACCGTCCTCTCGCTCAGAACGAGCAGCAATTTCGCAAGCTCTTCGAGGAGCGTCAGCCGCTGTACCGCGAGGTTGCGGACGTCGTCGTGAAGAGTGGCGACGCGGACGGCGCAGTGCTCGCCGCGGCCGGCGTGACCCACGAGCTCGGCTCACTCGAGCGGCTCGGTGAACTGGTGCCCGGTGATCAGGTCGCGCTGGTCGCTGACACACATGTGCTCGGCATTCATGGTCCGCGCACGCAGGAGGCGCTCGGCGCACGGCTCGCGACCGTGCACGAGGTGCCCGCGGGCGAAGAGGCGAAGCAGCTGCACGTCGCAGAGCGGCTCTGGAACGAGCTCACCGTCGATCGTGGCGGCACGGTCGTCGCACTCGGCGGCGGTTCGACCACCGACCTCGCGGGCTACGTCGCCGCTTCGTATCTGCGCGGCATTGCGTGGGTCGCGGTGCCAACCACGCTCGTGGGGCAGATCGATGCTGCGATCGGCGGCAAGACGGCGATCGACATCCCCGGCGGCAAGAACCTCGTCGGCGCGTTTCACTGGCCGGCGCGCACGGTGATCGATCCCGCGCTGCTCGAGACGCTGCCCGAGCGTGAGCAGCGGCAGGGGCTCGCCGAGTTGGTGAAGACACAACTACTCGCGGGCCGCGACCTCGATGCGCGGGGCGCCGCTGCGTACAAGGCAGCGCTGTGCCTGCAGGACCCGCACGACACGGGCGTGCGGCGCTTCCTCAACCTTGGGCATACGTTCGCGCACGCGCTCGAGGCGGCTGCGGACTTCGAGCTGGCGCACGGCGACGCGGTCGCTTTGGGCCTGCTCGCAGCGCTGCGACTGTCTGGTCGCGAAACGACACCGGTTGACGCCGCGCTCGCGCCAAAGCCGGTGGCCGTCGATCGCGAGCGGGCGTGGGCAGCGCTGCTCCGCGACAAAAAACGGAGCGCCGGCGACATCAACCTCGTTCTGCTGGGCGCGAACGGGCCGCTCGTCGAAGCACGTCCCGAGACCGAGGTTCGCGCGGCGCTGGATACGCTCATCGCCTGATGCAGGTGCTCGTCCTCAACGGTGCGAATCTCGACCAGCTCGGCCGGCGCGATCCGAAGCTCTACGGCGCCGTGTCGTTGAACGAGCTCGAGAGCAAGATCTACGCGTGGGCGCAAGCCCTCGACATCACCGCGCGCTGCCGCCAGACGAACGACGAAGGCGAATACATCGGCTGGATTCACGACGCGTACGACAACACCGACGCGGTGATCGTCAACCCCGGCGCATGGTCGCACTACAGCTACGCGATACGCGATGCGCTCGAGCTGCTCGAGGTGCCGCTCGTCGAGGTTCATCTTTCCGACATCGACAACCGAGAGGAATGGCGGCGGCATAGCGTCATCACCGAGCTGGCGGCGCACAGAGTCGTCGGGCATGGCCCCGACGGGTACCGTGAGGCACTCGAGTTCCTCGTCGGAAAGGAGCGGAAGTGAGAAGCCGCATCGAAGCTGTCGCGCATCACCTCGATGCGCCGCTGCTCGTCACCAACTTGACGAATGTGCAGTACCTCACCGGCCTCGAGAGCTCGAACGCCGCGATCGTTGTCAAGCCCGACGGTGACGCGACGCTCTGGACCGACTTCCGCTACATCGAAGAGGCGCGCAAGGCGCAGGGTGTGACGGTCGAGATGGTGAACCGCAACCTGCTGAAGGACATCGCGGCCGGGCTCGGCGCTGTGCAGTTCGAGGCTGACGCGCTGCCGTATGCGCAGTGGCAGGTGCTCGACGGCGAAGGTGTGAAGCTGACGCCGACGCGCGGCATCGTCGAGGAATTGCGCGCCGTGAAGGATGACGGCGAGCTGGACAAGATTCGCCACGCGGTGCGTGCAGCCGACCACGCCTTCGAAGCGCTCACCGCGCAGGCCTGGGTAGGACGCACGGAGCGAGAGATCGCGTGGCGCTTCCAGGAGCTGATGCACGCGCACGGAGCGGACACGATCAGCTTCGAGCCGATCGTCGCCGCCGGCCCGAACGGCGCAAAGCCGCACGCGAATCCGAGCGACCGCATCGTCGAAGCCGACACGCTCGTGGTCGTCGACTGGGGCGTAAAGGTCGACGGCTACTGCTCCGACTGCACAAGAACGGTGGCAACGGGGAAGATCCCGAACCGCATGCGCGAGATCTACGACGTGTGTCTCGCTGCACAGACTGCCGCGGTCGCGGGAATCCGCCCGACGATGACCGGCGTCGAAGCCGACCAGATCGCGCGGTCGATCATCGAAGAGGCGGGCTACGGGGCCGAGTTCGGCCACGGGCTTGGACACGGCATCGGCCTCGACGTGCACGAAGTGCCGCGGCTGTCGACCGAATCTCCCGACACGTTGCAGACCGGCAATGTCGTCACCGTCGAGCCGGGCATCTACGTCGAGGGCTACGCCGGCGTGCGCATCGAGGATCTTGTGATCGTCACCGACGACGGCGTCGAGATCGTCTCCAGCTTCCCGAAGACTCTCGTCGAGCTCTCGTAGATGCCTTGGTGGGGTTGGCCCGCGCTCTTCGCTGCGGCATACGCGATCCGGGCATTTCGCACGCGGAACTGGACCGCTTCTCAGCGTCAAGCACTCGTCGATAGCGAGATGCGCACGACGAGGAACGTTGATGCTTGGCTCTGGCCACCGCTCGGCGTGGTCTTTATCGTCGGTGGGCTTGTGCAACTCGGGTGGTACTCCATCTTCTTTCTTGGGGTCGGGGCGGTTCTCTGCTGGTGGGGTGTGAACGACTTTCGGCAGATGCGCGACCGCGCGGATTCGTAGCGCTCGAAACGCCCGAACTTAGTTCGTCGACCAGCGTTTTGAGCTTCGCATCCCTGGTCAGGTCGAACTAAGTTCGCGGGTTCGCTACCCTGCCGCGCCGATGGCTGAGGTCGTCTCCACCAACCAGTTCCGCAACGGCATGCACATCGAGCTCGAGAGCCAGAAGTGGCGCATCGTCGGGTTCCAGCATGTGAAGCCGGGCAAGGGCGGCGCGTTCGTGCGCACGAAGCTGAAGTCGCTCGCGAACGGCGCGGTAGTCGACCGCACGTTCCGTGCCGGCGAGAAGTTCAACCGCGTGCACACAGAGCAGAAGAACATGCAGTACCTCTACGACTCCGGTGACGAAGTCGTCTTCATGGACGAGCAGACGTACGAGCAGATCTCGCTCCCGCACGCG
>DASUKC010000013.1:0-5907 GCA_036278975.1 Gaiellaceae bacterium | reverse complement strand
TCGCGCTGATCCGCCGCGAACCGTTGCCCGCGTGGCGCGACCTGCGCCTGATCGTGTTGTGCGGCGTGCTCTGGTTCGCGACCTACAGCGTCGTGCTCAACGCCGCAGAGCGCCGCGTCGATGCCGGCACCGCGTCACTGCTCACCAACACCGGGCCGATCTTGATCGCGGTGCTGGCGGGTGTGCTGCTGCGCGAAGGATTCCCGCGCAAGCTGCTCGTCGGTTGCGCGATCGCGTTCGTCGGTGCGGCGGTGATCGGCTCCGCAACGTCGAAGAGCGGCATCGCGCCGAGCTGGGGCGCGATTCTCTGCGTGCTGGCCGCAGCTGCGTACGCGGGCGGCGTCGTCACGCAGAAGCCGGTGCTCGCACGCGTGTCGCCGCTGACCGTGACCTGGCTTGCGTGCACGACGGGCATGGTCGTGTGCCTGCCGTTCGCGGGACAACTTGTTCACGACACGCGGCACGCGCCGGCGTCGTCGATCGGCTGGGTCGTCTACCTCGGCATCGCTCCACTGGCGCTCGGATTCCTAGCCTGGGCGTTCGCGCTCAAGCGCACGACCGCGGGCGGGCTCGGCGTGCTGACGTATCTCGTGCCGCCGATCGCGATCCTCATGGGCTGGGCGCTGCTCGGCGAGGTACCGCCCCACCTCGCGTTCGCCGGCGGCGTGCTCTGCCTGGCCGGGGTCGCGTTGTCGCGACGCTGACAGCGGGTCAACGCGTACTCTGCCGTGCATGAGCAACGCGACGATCACCACCAACCACGGCCCGATCGACATCGAGCTGTTCGACGCCGATGCACCAAAGACCGTCGAGAACTTCCGCAAGCTGGCGGCCGACGGGTTCTATGACGGCGTCGTCTTTCACCGCGTCATCCCGGACTTCATGATCCAGGGAGGCGACCCCACGGGCACCGGTTCCGGCGGCCCCGGCTATCAGTTCGAGGACGAGTTCAACAACCGCGGGGTGGTGCGCGGCGCGCTCGCAATGGCGAACGCCGGCCCGAACACGAACGGCTCGCAGTTCTTCATCGTCACGGCAGACGCGTGCCCGTGGCTCGACGGCAAGCACACGGTCTTCGGCCAGGTCACGTCGGGCATGGACGTCGTCGATGCGATCTCGCAGCTCGAGACCGATGCGCGCGACCGGCCACGGTCGGAAGTCGTGATGCAGTCTGTGGCCGTCGCCGGCGCGTGAGCGAGCCCACCGGCGAAGAGCAGTCGTTCGAGATCGTCTGCCCGCACTGCAAGAAGACGTTCACAGCGACGCTGATGGAAGGCTCGGCCGAGCGCTACCGCGGCTTCAAATGCCCGCACTGCCGGCTGTTCGTGCCGGCGGCGCGGACTTCTACCGAGTAGCGCCACGCGCCTAGCGGCGCCCGGCGCTACCGGACAGGCCAGATCAAGAGACTGCCGTCAACTGGAACGAACTACATGCAGTCTCTGAGAGCTTGAGCTTCGGGAAGGCTCTCGAGCTTCTTCAGCGTGTTGTTCTCGATCTGGCGGATGCGCTCGCGAGTGACACCGAACGCCTTGCCGACCTCCTCGAGCGTGCACGGCTGGCCACCGGTGAGCCCGAAGCGAAGCTCGATCACCTGACGCTCGCGGAGGGGTAGTGAGGCAAGGGCGGTCTCGATGTCGGTGCGGCGGAGCGTGAGCGACGCGGCCTCGTCGGGTGTCTCGGTGTTCTCGTCCTCGACGAAGTCTCCGAGCTCCGAGTCCTCTTCCTCGCCAATTGGCTTTTCCAAAGAGATCGGGTGCTGCGCCATGCGCAGGATCTCGCGCACCTCTTCGGTCGTCATCTCGAGCTCTTCTGCGATCTCGTCGGGGCGCGGTTCGCGACCGAGGCGCTGGACGAGCTGGCGCTCGATGTGCACGACCTTGTTCAGCTTCTCGACCATGTGCACCGGGATGCGGATGGTGCGCGCCTTGTCGGCGATCGCGCGGGTGACCGCCTGGCGGATCCACCACGTCGCGTACGTCGAGAACTTGTAGCCCTTGCGGTAGTCGAACTTCTCGACCGCGCGAATCAGGCCGAGCGAGCCCTCCTGGATCAGGTCGAGGAAGCTGAGGCCGCGGCCCAGGTAGCCCTTGGCGATCGAGACCACCAGCCGCAGGTTCGCCTCGGTCATCTGCGTCTTGGCGACCATGTCGCCGCGCTCGATCCGCTTGGCCAGATAGACCTCCTGGTCGGCGGTGAGCAGCGGCACCTTGCCGATCTCGCGTAGGTAGAGCCGCAGCGAGTCGAGCGAGGGCTCGACTGTCAGGTCCAGTTTCGGAGTTGGAGCTTTGTCCTCTTCGACCAGCGGTTGCTCGTGCGGCAGGCGCTTGTGCTCTTCGCCCTCGACGAGCTCGATGCCGTGGTCGATCAGGTACGTCGTGAAGTCTTCGACTTGCTCTTTGGTGAGCTCAACTTCCTCGATGCCTTTGACGATGTCGTCGTAGGTGAGGAAGCCTTTCTCCTTGCCCGACTCGACGAGCTTGTGCAGTTCTTCGATGTCGGGAAGAGCAATGTCGACAGTGAGCACCTGGCACGACCTCCGGCTTCACGCGCTGTGACGGGACCTAAGCAACCAACAGCGGAGCCGGAACGTGCGCAAGCCCTCTCCCGGCTCACCCTCGAACGCGGCGGACAATACCTAAGCGCGTCACCGAACCGACACAAATTTTTCGGGGCGAATTGGCCCCTGAAACGCCAACGGCCGGCATGAGAGCCGGCCGTTGTGCTCGCCGCAGGAATGGTTGCCGTCAGTCCCGAGGAGAGCCTGGTTGCCCATATCGGCAGACGCCGCAGGAACCTTGAGACCACTCTCTCAGCCGAGGGATCGCTTGATCCATCCCCGTTTCATGGTTGATTTCCCCGCTTGACTACGCTCATTCCGATGCCGGGCTTCGCCGACCGCCTCCGTAGGGGGCCACCGCTCGTCGCCGACGGCGGGATGGGCGTGCTCGTGTCGGCGGCCGTGCCCGGGCTGCGCTGCCCGGAGGAGGCGAACCTGCGGGCACCGGACGCGGTTGTAGCAGTGCATGTCAGCTTCGTGAACGCAGGCGCTGACGTGATCGAGACCAACTCGTTCGGCGCAAACCGGCACAAGCTCGCGCAGCATTTCCTCGAGGACGACTTCGAGAAGATCAATTCGGCCGCGGTGAAACTCGCCCGCGACGCGCGCGAGGTGACAGGACGCGATGTCTTCATCGCCGGTTCGATCGGGCCGCTCGGCGACATCGAGCTGCGCGAGCAAGGTCACGTCGAGCTGTTCGCCGAGCAGGCGCGCATCCTCGAGGGACGCGGCGCCGACCTGTTCATGCTCGAGACGTTTTACGACCTGCACGAGCTCGAGTTGGCAATCGAGGCAGTGCGGTCGGTGTCGAAGCTGCCGGTTGTCGCGCTGATGAGCTTCGACTCCGAGGGGCAGACACTCGCCGGCGTGAAGGCGCGCGACGCAGCAGAGCGTGCGCGCGCACTTGGCGTCGACGCATTCGGCGCGAACCACGGTCGCGGCCCGGCGGCCGCCCTCACCGCACTCGCGGAGATGGGTGACGGGCTGCCGCTCGCGGCGCTGCCGAACGTCGGGTTGGCGTCTATGGCCGGCAACCGCGTCGCATTCCCGCACGCGACGCCCGACTACTTCGCCGAGTTCGCGGCGCGCGCCCGCGCGCTCGGCGCGCAGCTGATCGGCGGCTGCTGCGGCACGACGCCTGCACAGATCGCGGCGATCCGCGAGGCGGTCGACGCGGGCCGCGCGGCGTCGGCGCCGACGCGGGCGCGGCTGCGCGAGGAGCCTTTGGAAGCGCGCCCGGCGGAGCAGCCGACGCAGCTCGCAGAGAAGCTCGCAGCCGGCGAGTTCGTCGTCTCGGTGCAACTCGACCCGCCACTCGGCGCGAGCATCGAAGGCCTCTGCGAGGCGGCAGCCGAAATCCGCGCGTCCGGGCTCGCGCACTTCGTCGACGTCAACGACAACCCGCGCGCCCGCGCGCGCATGAGCGGCGTGATCGCGTCGTCGGCAATCCAGCAGGCCGCCGGAATCGAGACGATCCCCCACCTCACGCCGCGCGACCAGACGATCAGCGGTCTCGAGTCGACGTTGCTCGGCGCGCATGCGGTCGGCCTGCGCAACATGCTCGCGGTCACCGGCGACCCGCCCGAGGCGGGCGACTACCCCGGCACAGGCTCGGTGTACGACGTCGACGCGATCGGTCTCGTCGAATTGATCGCGCGGCTGAACGACGGGCTCGACTTCCACGGCCGCGCGATCGACGCACCGACGTCGTTCTTCCCGGGTGTCGCCGTCAACCCCACCGCAGACGACCTCGAGCTCGAGGCGGATCGCTTCCGACGCAAGGTCGACGCCGGCGCGCGGTTCGCGATGACGCAGATCCTTTTCGACCTGACGTACTTGGAGTCGTTTCTCGAGCGCATCGGCGGTTCGCCGGTTCCGCTCATGGTCGGCGTGTGGCCGATCCGCTCGTTGGAGCTCGCTGTGCGCGTGCACAACGAGACACCAGGCATCGTCGTGCCGGATCAGGTGCAGGCGCGCTATCGCGACGCAGGCGCAGACGCGGCGAAGGTTGGGGTCGAGCTGGCGCGCGAGCTCGTCGCCGGTGCGCGCGAGCTCGCCGCGGGCGTCTACGTGATGGCGCCGTTCCGCCGCCCGCTCGGCGTGCTCGACCTGCTGTCTTCGCTCTAACAGCCACCGGTCGACACTGGGCTCGTCGCGCGCATCAGGTCGCGGCGGATCACCGACGCCGGAATGCCGTACCCCGCGGTCGCGCCGACCTTCGCCGCGAAGATCGTCGACTCGACCTGGCCCGCTCCGTTCACAGCGGGCCCGCCGGAGTTGCCATGCCGAACGAGGCCGCTGAGCGCGGTGATCTCGCGCAGCGAGCCGTCGACGATCGCATCCGCGGTCACGCCGATCCGACCAGGACGTGCGTCGAACGGCCCATCTTCCGGGTAGCCGAGGATCGCGACGCTGTCGCCGCGCCGTGGTTCGACCAGCGGAAGCGGGCGCGCGCTGAGCTCGGGCACGCGCAGAATCGCGACGTCCTGCGCGCGGTCGACGACAAGCGCCTGCGCGGGATGGCCGTCGACGTGCAGTCCGTTCGCGCCGGCGACGACGTGCGCGGCGGTTACGACTTCGTGCTCCGCGACGACCCAGCCCGAGCCTTCGACGCCGAGCCCACAGGCGGTGCCGACGATCCGCACGACGCTGCCGTGCACGCTGCGCACCCCGGCCGACTGCAACACACTCTCGTTCGGCGGCGTAGTCGGCGGCTCCGGCCCCGCAACCGAAGGGAATGGGTCGACGCGGTTGAGCGCGCGCAGCACGCTTGTCGGCGGCGCGATCCGGTTGAGGCGGCGCAGGATCTCGGAGCGCTGCACGTCGTGGCGCAGGGAGCTTTGGCCGGGAACGTCCAGCAGCGCTGCGCCGATGACCCACACGAGCGCGACGCCGATCGCCGCGCCCGCGGCGAGCCCGCCCAGCGAATCGAGCGCGCGCAGCGGCGGCAGCAGATGCAGCCCACCGCGGGCGAACGACGCGGCAACGCCAAACGCGGCGGAGAGCAGCGCCGCACCGACGAGCGCGCCGATCAGCGCGAGGACAGACGTGTACGGCGACTGTTCCCCGCCGTTCAGCAAATGTGGCGCGACGCGTGCGCCGAGAACTGCGCCCGCGACGAGCCCGGCGAGCGACAGCACCGTTCCGATCAGCCCGCGCCGCAAACCGCCGAGCGCGCTCAAGGCGATGATCGCAACCGCAATCCAGTCGGCGCGCGTCACGCCCGGAGGCTAGCCGGGCATGCGGTCAGCCCATCGCTACACTGCTGCAGCCCTCGGGGGCGTAGTTCAGTTGGTTAGAACGCCGGCCTGTCACGCCGGAGGTCGCGGGTTCGAGTCCCGTCGCTCCCG
>DASUKC010000012.1:0-2905 GCA_036278975.1 Gaiellaceae bacterium | reverse complement strand
TCGGGCGAAAGCCCATAACCGACGGCAGCGTCGTCGATGTCCTTCAGATTCGCAATGGTGTAGGTCATGCGCGAATTCTCACCTAAACGGAATCTTCACGAGCAACCGACAGAATGCCGCGGATGATGAGACGGGCGGGGGTCCTCGTCACACTGTTTCTTGCGTGCGCCATCGCGATCGGCGGCAGCAACGCCGCGACCAAGCGCGCGCAGGTGAACGTGTTCACCGGGTACGGCTTCGACGCGTGCACCGCGCCGGCGCTGGACGCGCTCAGCGCATGGTCGGCGTCGCCGTACCGCGCGCTCGGGATCTACATCGGCGGCGTCAACCGGGCCTGCGGCCAGAAAAACCTCTCCGCGACGTGGGTGGCAGGTGCAACGGCTGCGGGTTGGAGCCTCCTGCCGCTGTATGTCGGGTTGCAGGCGCCGTGCGCGACTCAAGCCGGGTTGCAGAAGATCTCGTCGGACGCTTCGACCGCGCAATCGCAAGGCGTCGCCGCCGCGAACGACGCGGTGGCGAACGCGAACGTATACGGCCTGCCCGCCGGTAGTCCGATCTACCTCGATCTCGAGGGCTACGCGACGAAGAACGCAGCGTGCACGCGTTCGGCGCAGGCGTTCGCGGCCGGCTGGGACAACCAGCTGCGCGCGGTGGGCTACGTCGCCGGCATCTACGGCAGCGCGGCCTCGACGATCCGCGACTTGCAGTCGATCGGCGTCTCGATTCCCGACGACGTGTGGATCGCGCACTGGAACGGCGACCCGAACGTGTTCGGCGACCAGTACGTCAGCGACAGCCTGTGGGTGAACCACCAGCGCATCCACCAGTTCAAAGGCGGCCACAAGGAGACGTGGGGCGGCGTCACGATCAACATCGACAACGACTTCGTCGACGCTGCTGTGGTGGGCGGCTCGGCGCCGCCGCCTCCGCCGCCTCCGCCGCCCTCGGGCTCGGTGGGCTCCGGTGACAGCCTGGCAACGGCGAGCTGGCCGTCCGGCGCATTCGACACCACCTCCGTCGTGACGCTGACGCCGGTCGCGCCGCCGCCTGCACCCGCCACGTATGCGGTTCGGCTGAGCGTGATGCAAGCGGACGGCGTGACGCCGGTGACGACGTTCGCCGCGCCGGTCGACGTGCACCTGGTCTCGCAAGGCGCCGGGCTCGTGCCCTCGTTCTCGACAGACGGCGTCAACTGGACTCCGTTGAAGCGGCAGACGACCGGCACACTCGCGGCCGGCGTGACCGCCGCGTACACCGCCGCCGGCGACGGGTCGTTCGACGTGTACACGCTCGTGCCGGGACTCGTCGGGTTACTGCCCGACACCGCACCGCCGACGCAGACGACGAACGTGCGCGGCCGCTTCTCGAACGGCTCGCTCGTGCTGAGCTGGTCGTCGTCGGTCGACAACAGCGGTGTCATCGCGTCGTACAACGTCCTGCTCGACGGAACGCCGCTCGTCTCCCTGCCGGGAACGCAGCATCAGGCAGCGGTGCGCGCGTTCCACCCGACGGCGCAGACCGTCTATCGCGTGCAGGCCGTCGACGGCGCCGGCAACGCGGCAAAGGCGTCGAGGCCCATCGTCGTCGTGCCGACCACGAAGCCCGCGAAGCTGCCGCGGCCACTCCCACACTGGGCCTGGTCGCTCTTCTCGTGGCAGCACCGCCGCACGGGAGCGCGCCCGAAGGCGCCGGCGAAACCGGCCGCCTGGTACTGGCGTTGGGCGGCTTGGCGCGCGGCGCCGTTCCGTGTGAAGGTGTAGCCGTGCGTGGCAGGGAGGCGTCTCCCGGCCACGCACGCTTTGCTTTGGCTACCAGGGCGGGCCGACGTCGGCCACGAACGCCGCGACGACGGTCGCCGCGACGAGGGCGCTCAACAAACGCGCGTAGCGATACATGGGGCGTCCTTTCGATTGGAGGAAACGCCCCTGGCGCCAGGGATCGGCTCGACTCTACGAATGTCGTCGGACGGATTGCCGGGTGTTGATACTCCACGGTACTTATTGACAAACTTGGGGCCTGCAGCCAAAGTGGGGCCGGATGAAGCCGCGGACCAAAGTCAAGTACTACGACGACCCGGTGCTCGTCGGCCGCCGTCTCCGCGAGACGCGTGAAGCCGCCGGCCTGAGCCAGCGCGAGCTTTCGTTCCCCGGCTGCACCGCGGCTTACATCTCTCGGATCGAGAAGGGCGAGCGGATCCCGTCGCTGCAACTGATGCGCGAGTTCTCCGAGCGGCTCGGGGTGAGCGAGAGCTTCCTCGCGCACGGCACGCATGAGCCGGTGGGCAAGCGCGCGTCGTTCGTCGAGGCTCGGGTCGCGATCCGCATGGGTGAATTCGACGCTGCACGCGCGCTCGCGGACGGCTTGCTCGAGGCCGCTCGCTCAAACCCTGAGCGAGCGCGGGCGAGCGCTCTCTACGGCGAGATCGCCTTTCACACTGACGCGCCCGAAGCCGCGGTCGAGACGCTCGAGCGAGCACGCCTGCTCGACGACGGGCTTGAAGCTTCCGATCCACATTTCGCGGAGACGCTTGGCCGAGCCTACGCCCGCGCAAACGAGTACGAGAGTGCTGCGGCCGCGTTTATGCGCAACCGCGACCGGGCGGCTGATGCCGGCGACGCTCTCAACGAAGTTCGGTTTGCATCGTTGCTCGCAAATGCGTACACGGATTCAGCGAACTTCACAGCTGCAGAGCAGGCGTTGTCGCGAGCGATCAATCTGAGTGAAGAGGTCACCGATCCGTTCACGCGGGCCAAGATGCTCTGGGCTCAGTCGCGGCTGCACGCAATCCAGGGTGATGCTGAAACAGCGGCGCGTTATGCCGAGCGCGCGCTCGGCATTCTGGAGGTCTCCGACTTTGGATTCCACGTCGGACTTGCGAACCAGCTGCTTGCCTACATCGAGCTGA
>DASUKC010000011.1:0-9412 GCA_036278975.1 Gaiellaceae bacterium | reverse complement strand
ACGCCGGCAACCGCGATCGAGTCGCCGATCGCCGCGGTCGTCTGCGCGGCGATCGTGATCCGCCCGCCGTCGACGGATTCAACTGTTCCCACTTCGCGCACGAGCCCCGTGAACACGGGGACATGGTGCCTACTGCGGCTTACGACCCAGCAGGCGCGCGAAGTTGATGTCGTAGCCCCAGCCGAATGCGCGAGGTGTGAAGAGCCGCGGTTCGTCCGGGTTCCACAGGCGCTCCTTGTAACGGGCACGCGTGGGGCGACGCCAGTCGTACGGGACTCCGAGGAACTTTCCAGTCTTGGGCATGGCTCGAGTCTATTCCCCGTAGGCGAGGGACTCGAGCGTCTCGCGCACGACCATCTGCAGATCGGCGCGCTCGCCCGGCAGCGCATCACGTAGTTCGGCGATCAACTCATCGACGGCCAAACGCTGACCCGGCGCGAGCTCTCTGGTGCCGATCTCCTCGACTGCGCGGCGGAGCTGCTCGTTTCCGAGCGTACCGACGAGCCATTGCGACAGCAAGGTCACGATCTGGTCGTCCGCGCGTGGCTTAGAGGTTGTGGACATACGCTTCGAGGAGCACGTCGCCGCCGATCGGTGTGGCCCGCAGCCGGCTGAGCGTGCGCGGTGACGGTAGCGCAGCGACGACGCCCGGGCCATCCCCGGAAAGGGTGGGCGCGACGAAGAACATCACCTTGTCGACGAGGCCGGCTGCAAGAAACGACGAGGCGAGCGTCGGGCCGCCTTCGAGCAGAAGCGACTGGACGCCTTCGGCGGCAAGCGCATGCAACTCGTCCTCGAGCGGACCCGACCGCAGTTCGAGACCTTCGTGCGCCGGTCCCCGCGAGAAGACGAGTCGGCGCGGCTGGCCGCGCGGCGTCTCCACGTCGCGCGCGTCGAGGCGGGGCCGGTCGGCGCGCGCAGTCCCTCCGCCGACCGCGACGGCGTCGACGGCAGCGCGCAGCTCGTGCACGAGACGCCGGCTCTCTTCTCCCGACACCCAGCGCGAGCCCGGCACGGTCACCCGGCCGTCGAGCGTCATCGCCGCCTTGTAGATCACGAACGGCCGCTGCTTCGTCACCCACGTCCGCCACGCCTCGTTCAGCTGTCGCGACTCGAACGAGTCGACGAGTTCGACATCGACGCCCCCCGCGCGCAGCCGGTCCGCCCCGCCGGCCGCGACCGGATTCGGATCGAGCGACCCGATGACGACGCGATCGATTCCTGCAGCGACAACTGCGTCGGCGCACGGCGGCGTCGACCCGTGATGCGCGCAGGGCTCGAGCGTCACGTACATCGTCGCGCCACGTGCACGATCGCCCGCAGCCTCGAGCGCGACGACTTCGCCGTGACGGCGCCCATTCTCTTCCGTCACGCCCTCGCCGACGATCTCGCCGTCGCGCACGATCACCGCGCCAACCGTCGGCTTCGGATACCCGCGCCCGTTTGCGGCGCGAGCCAGCTCAATCGCGCGCGCGAGACTCAAGCCAACGCTTGCACGAGCCGGCGATACGCGCGCGGCAAGTCCTCGCGCGAGAAGATCGAGCTGCCGGCGACGAGCAGCCGCACCCCGTCGTCGTACAACTGCCGAACGTTCTCCGGGCCGACGCCTCCGTCCACCTGGATGTAGATGTGATCCGGTAACGCGGCGCGCAGCTTCACGACGCGTTCGAACGTGTCTTCGCGGAACGGCTGCCCCGAGTAGCCGGGATGGATCGACATGCAGAGCACGAGATCCGCGTCGCCCGCGACGGCGGCAACATCCTCAGGCTCCGAATCGGGGTTGAACGCCACGCCGGCCTGCAGCTCCTGCTCGCGCGCCGCGCGAATGGTCGCGGGCACGTCGTCGACCGCTTCGTAGTGGAACGTCACGCTGTCGCCACCTGCGGCCGCGACCGGCTCGAAATACTTCGCCGGGTTCTCGACCATCAGGTGCACGTCGATCGCGCCGCCGTAGCGATGCACGATCGGCGAGATCGACTCGAGCACGATCGGCCCGATGGTGACCGGCTCGACGAAGTGGCCGTCGCCCACGTCGAAATGGAAGACGCGACAGCCGGCGCGGCAGAGATCCTCGATCTGCTCACCGAGCATCGCGAAGTTCGCCGCATAGAGCGACGGCTCGACTTCGACCGTCCGGATCCAATCCCGCCAAGGCACCGCCGCCGGATCCTAAGCCTTGAGGCGGGCGATAAAGAAGCCCGACGTGTGGTCGCGGTCCGGTCTCGTCAGCAGGAACTCGGGTCGCGTCGGATGGGCGTACTGCGGCCACTCGTCGCCAAGTGGCTCGATCGCGAGCCCGGACGCATCGACTACCGCTTCATTTTCGTCGGCGTTGAGCGTGCAGACGCTGTAGACGACCGTGCCGTTCGTGCGCTCGGCAGCGGCGCGAAGAAGCTCGAGCTGGAGCTCCGGCAGCGGGCGAGCACGCCAGCGCAGATCCGGCCGGCGGGCAAGCACACCGAGCCCCGAACAGGGGGCATCCACCAAAGAACGCGCGAAGCCGCTCTCGTCGAGCTCGCGCACGTCGGCGTTGACGACGCGCACGTTCGCGGGCATCTCCTTTGCGAGTGCCGTCGCCCGCCCCTCATGCACCTCGACGGCGGTGACGTCGCCGCGCAAAAGGCGCGTCTTGCCGCCGGGAGCAGCGCATGCGTCGAGAATCCGTTCGCCGTCCTGCGAGCCGACGACGAGCGCCGCAAGTTGCGACGCACGGCTCATCGCACGCATGCGCGTCGGGTCGACGCGATCGACGACATACGCGCCCGGCACGTCGGTGGGAACACCAACGGGCTCGTCGGCATGCACCTCGAGCGCCGGCGGCTCGTTCTGCGCACGCATCAACGCGATCGCGGTCTCCGCTCCGAAGTCGCGCATCCACACGTCGGCGATCCAGTCGGGATACGACAGCTTCTCTGCACCGGCCGGCAGCGATGCGACCAGCCCACGGAACCCTTGCGCAAGCCTGCGCACAACAGCGTTCGTGAACGGGACCGCACGCTCGCGATGCGCCATCCGTACGAGTTCCACCGAATCGTCCGCGATCGCATGCGCCGGCAAGTCAGTCCAGCCAAGTTGGTACGCGGCAAGGCGCAACGCCGTGCGTACGGGCGGATCGAGCTTGCGCACCGGCCGCTTGCCCAGCTGCTCGATGCCGAGATCGATCGGCCGGCGCATCTGCACCGTTCCGTACACGAGACGTTGTGCAAGTGAGCGGTCGCGGTCGTCGAGCCCTTCGACCGCCGAGGCAAACGCACGGTCGGCATACGCATCCTCCTCGAACACGCGCCGCACGACCTCGAACGCGGCGCGACGCGCCGGGGCGATCAACGCAGTCCGCGCAGAAACTCGTCGTACGTCATGGCGCGCTTCCCGTCGGGCTGAACGACGTCGGGGACGAAGCGCCCATCGTCGAGATGCGCTTCCCAGACGGTCACGGAACGTCCGTCGAGCTCCGCCCGCGCGCCGATGTGCGGCGACAGCGCGCGCACGCGTCGCCAGGCGTCCGTAGGGTCGGAGAGATCGAGCGTTCGATCGTCGGGACGAATCTTGTCGGCGTAGGTTGCGCCTTCGTCGGTTTGCGGTGTGAACACCGGCTCGGGCAGCACGTCGCCGATCAGGCGCGCCGCGATCTCGGCGCACCGCGCATACACCGCGCCTGCGTCCAGACTGTCGATCGGGAACGCCTCCTGCGCGGCGATCGGGCCGGCGTCGAGCTCGGGTTCCGTGCGGTGCAGCGTTACGCCGGTTTGCTCGTCGCCCTCGAGAATCGCGCGTTCGACCGGTGCTGCTCCCCGCCAGCGTGGGAGCAGCGACGGATGGACATTGAGCCAGAGGGCGCTGCCGAGCAGGCGTGACGGGATATAGAGGCCGTACGCGCACATCACGACGACGTCGACGTCGCCCGGAAGCTCCGGCGCTTCCGACTGGTGCACAGGGATGCCGAGGCGGTCAGCAGTTTCCTTGGCGGGGGGCGGCGCGAGCTTGCGGCCGCGACCCTGCGGCGCGTCCGGGCGTGTCAGCAGAAATGCGATGTCGTTCGACGCAGCAAGCAGCTCGAGCACGTCGGCGCCGAACGGAGCTGTCGCCGCGACGGCGAGCCGCATTACCGAAGGACGGCGCGGGGACGCAGCACCGCGAGCGCCCCTTTGCGGTGCTCGTCGTCCGTGCGGTCGATGATCAGCACGCCGTCGAGATGGTCAAGCTCGTGCTGCGCGACACGCGCGCCGTACCCCTCGAGCTCGTGGCGCACGTCCGCGCCCGTCTCGTCCTTGCCGGTGATCGTGATCGACGTCGGCCGATCGACCGGGACGCGCACTCCCTGGAGCGAGAGACAGCCTTCCTCGTCGGACTCCGTCTCGCCTCCGCGTTCGACGACGACGGGGTTCACGACTGCACGCGGCCCGTCCTCGTCCGGCTCGAACACGAACACACGACGCAAGACCCCGATTTGGGTTGCGGCGAGACCGACCCCTTGCGCATCGTTCATCAGCGCCGTCATGCGCTCGACAAGGCGGCGCAGGTCGTCGTCGAAGTCAGTGACTTCGTCGGCGTGCATGCGCAATGCGACGTCGCCGTACTGGCGGATCTGCGCGAGCGCGAACTGGCGGCGGAGGTCGGCTTCTGCCTGGGCCGCCTCAGCCTCTGCAGAGACGCTGTCGACCTCTTCGTGGTCGTGCTCGTGGTCGTGGTGGTGCTCGGACATCACTGCCAGTCTAGAGCGCGTGGCCGGGAATCTTCACGGCGCCCATAGTGTCAGAGGGATTGCGGGTCGACGTCGACCACCGCGGTCAGCCCCGCACGCCGCATCGCCGGGGCCGCGGCCGACAAGAGGTGCGCCGCCTGCGACGCAATCCGCCGCGGCTGCTCCGCCTTCGCAACGAGCTGCGCGCGGTATTTCCCGCGCAGACGGAGCAGCGGCGCCGGCCCGAGCAGCTCGGCGCCGCGGATGCCCGCCTTCAGCTCTTCGAGTGCGCGCACGACCGGTTCGAGCGCCGGCCCGGCGATGACGATTCGCACGAGGTGCGTGTACGGCGGATAGCTGAGCGCCTGCCGGCGGTCGAGCTCTTCAGCGAGGAAACGCTCGACGTCGTGACGCGCCGCATAGGAGACGGGGCGCGAGTCGGGTTGGAACGTCTGCACGAGCACGCGGCCGGGCGCGTCGCGGCCGCTGCGGCCCGCGAGCTGCGTGATCAGCTGGAACGTGCGCTCCTCCGCGCGGAAGTCGGGCAGCCCGAGCGCGCCGTCCGCGTCGACGACTGCCGCAAGCTCGACACCCGAGAAGTGATGCCCTTTCGCCACCATCTGCGTGCCGAGCAGCACCGCTCCTTTCGCCTCCGAGAATCGCTGCAGCGCGGCGGTGAGCTGCTCGGGCTTCGCAGCCGTGTCGGCGTCGAGGCGAATCAGCTCGAGCTCGGGTAGCTCGCGCGCAAGCTCGCGTTCGAGCCGCTGCGTGCCGGCGCCGATGCGCGCAAGGTCGGGCGAGCCACACGCGGGGCACGCGTGCGGCGCCGGCTGCGCGTAGCCGCAGTGATGACACCGAAGCGACGTCTCGCCGTGCAGCACAAGTGCGACGTCACAGTTCGCGCAGCGGATCGTGGTGCCGCAGCTGCGGCAATGCAGCGCAGGCGCGATGCCGCGGCGGTTCAGCAGCAGGATCGCCTTGCCGCCGCGCTCGGCGACGCCGCGCAGCTCAGCGAGCAGGGGCGCGGACAGCGGATAACCGGCTTCACGTCGCAGGTCGATCACGCGCACCGGCGGCAGCGACGCGCCGATTCGCTTTCCAAGCGTCAATCGCTCGAGTGTCGCCCAGGTCTCCGGCCGCGGCGTCGCCGATCCGTACAGAGCGACCGCTCCTTCGAGCGCTGCGCGCTTCGCCGCGACGGTGCGCGCGTCGTAGCGCGGATCGCTGTCCTGCTTGTACGACGGATCGTGCTCCTCGTCGACGACGATCAGGCCAAGCCCTTCGATCGGCGCGAAGATCGCACTGCGCGCGCCCACGACGATGCGCGCCGCCCCGCTTGAAATGCGCTCGCGCTCGTCTCGCCGCTCCGCTTCGGTGAGACCGGAATGCACGATCGCGACGAGATCCCCGAAGCGTGCGCGCACGCGGCCGACCGTCTGTGGCGCAAGTGCGATCTCGGGAACGAGGATGATCGCGCCGAGCCCACGCTCGAGCGCCGCCGCGCACGCCTGCAGGTACACCTCGGTCTTGCCGGAGCCCGTCGGGCCGTGCAAGAGGAAGGTGCCGCCACCTGCGTCGATCGCCGCGACCACGCGCTCCGTCGCCGTGCGCTGCTCGGCGGTCAGTTCGACCTCTCGGTCGGTGACGTCGAGCGACTGGCGTTCCGCCGGCGGCGCTTGCTCCTTGCGCCGCTTCGGCGACTCGGGCGCGACCAGCGCGAGAGCACGCGCCGGCGTCGAGCCGTAGTAGTCGGCAAGCCAGAGCGCGAGCTCGACGAGCTTCGGCGAGACGCGGCCGACAACCGCTTCGACCGGTCGCGTCTCGACGCCGGCGGGCGCGGCGTCGACGAGCGCGGTGACGATCCCGCGTGCGCGCGAACGGCCGAACGGGATGCGCACGATCGAGCCCACAGCCGCGTCGCCGTCCACCTCGTACGTGAACACCCGCGCGACTGCGCGGGCGGTGATCAGCGGGACGACCGAGGCGAAAGGCACTCGGCCACGGTAGATCAGGCGCCGGAAGCGGTCAGGATGAAATCAGTGCCGAAACCGAGTACGACGCCGAGCAAGATCATCCACGCGACCAGCACCGGCATCGAGTAGCGACGGCAGACCTCGAACAGCTGGATGACGACGTAGAGGATCGAGCCGCCCGCGGCCGCGAAGAACAGTGTCGCGACCGCCGGGCTCACCCACGCCTGACCGATCGCCGTGCCGACGAAGGTTGGCCCGCCGCCGATCAAGCCCATGAGGCCGAGGAAGCCCCAGCTCGGCATCTCGGGCTCGCCCGACATGGGGCCGACGATGCCGAACCCTTCGGTCATGTTGTGCAGGCCGAAGCCGATGATCAGCACGAGGGCGAGCGAGACTTCGCCGGCCGCAGCGGACTGGCCGATTGCGAGCCCCTCGCCGAAGTTGTGCAACCCGATTCCGGTCGCGATCAGCAGTGCGAGGCGACGTCCCGGCGTCAGCGTGTGCAGCCAGCCCTTGTGCACGAACTCGTCGACGGCGGCGGCGCCCGGGCCAACGAGCGGCGTCGAGCGGCTGCGCTTCAGCCACGAGTCGTAGTAGACGAGCGACATCAGCCCCAGCGCGAAGCCGACGAAGAGCAACGCCGCGTAGAGCGCGAAGTAACCCCAGTCGTGCGGCTCGAGGCGCGCGTCGACGGGCTCGACGCCGTGCGACATCACGTCCCAGAAGAGGAAGACGAGGATGCCGGTGGCGATCGCGGACAGCGATGCGCGGAGCGCGGCGCTCGTGGAGCGCACGCGCCCGAGCGGCAGGCCGACGTAAATCGTGAGCCCGGCGATCGCGCCGAGGAGGAGAGTGGCGCCTGTACTCACTTGTAAGGGTCACCTGACAAGGGCCTTGAACGTAGCATGACGTCATGCCTGCTCAGGGTCATAGCGTCGACGAGTACTTGGAAACGATCTATTTCCTCGCGTTTCCGATCGGCGAGTATCAGCCGGCCAGGGGCGGCTCCCCCACGCTCTCCTCGCGCGTCGCGGAGATGCTCGGCGTCTCACGCGCATCGGCCGGCGAGATGCTGAAGCGGCTCGAGAAGGAGGGGCTTGTCGAGCGCGGCGAGCACAAGGAGGCGATCCTCACCGCGCCGGGCCGCGAGCGCGCCGAGCACGTCGTGCGCAAGCACCGCATCATCGAGCGGCTGCTCACCGACTTCATGGGCTACACCGCAGCGGAGGCACACGTCCACGCCGACGAGCTCGGCGGCACGTTCACGGACGAGATGATCGAGCGCATCGAGGAGCGCCTCGGACATCCGGACCGCTGCCCGCACGGCTGGCCGATCGATCCCGACGTCGAACATGCGGAAAACCGCGAGCTCGAGCCGCTGTCGGCGCTCGGTGTCGGTTCGAGTGCGACGATCGTGCGCCTCGCAGAGCACGACGGCGACCTGCTGCACTGGTTCTACGACGAAGGTCTCGTGCCCGGTGCTTCGGTCGAGCTGCGCGCAGCGCAGCCGGCGGCAGGCCAGTTCCGCGTCGCCGTGAACGGCAACGAGATGGCGATCGGCGAGAAGGCCGCGGCCGGCTTGTTCGTCAGACCGAGCTAGTTTTTAGAAAGCAGATGCGGCGACGCCGGCACCGAGTCCGGCAGCCGCACGAAGCTCATCGGCCTTGTCGGTGCGCTCCCACGTGAAGTCGTGGTCGTCGCGGCCGAAGTGGCCGTACGCAGCCGTCTTCGCGTAGATCGGGCGCTTCAAGTCGAGGTCGCGCAGGATTGCCGCCGGGCGCAAGTCGAAGTGCTCGCGCACGAGCTGCTCGATCGTCGGCACCGGGACGTGCTCGGTGCCGAAGCACTCGACGAGAATCGAAAACGGATGCGCGACGCCGATCGCGTACGCGACCTGCACCTGGCAGCGGTCGGCGAGCCCCGCAGCGACGACGTTCTTCGCGACGTAGCGCGCCGCGTATGCGGCCGAGCGGTCGACCTTCGTCGGGTCCTTGCCGGAAAACGCGCCACCGCCGTGCGGTGCGGCGCCGCCGTACGTGTCGACGATGATCTTGCGGCCGGTGAGGCCGGTGTCGCCCATCGGCCCGCCGATCACGAACTTGCCGGTCGGGTTTACGTAGACGAAATCCGGGTCGTCGAGCTGCTTCTCCTCGTAAAACTCCTTCGGCAGGATCGGCCGCAGCACGTGCTCGACCAGGTCGGGCTTGATCATCGCGTCGGGGTCGAGCCCTTCGCGGTGCTGCGTCGAGATGAGAACGCGCTCGATCGCAACCGGCCTTTGTCGTCCCTGCGCGTCGACCTCGTAGCGCACCGACACCTGCGCCTTTCCGTCCGGCCGCAGGTACGGCAGCACGTCGGCCTTGCGCACCTCTGACAGCCGGCGCGTGATGCGGTGCGCAAGCATGATCGGCAGCGGCATCAGCTCGCGCGTCTCGTTCGACGCGTAGCCGAACATCATCCCCTGGTCGCCGGCGCCGATGCGATCGAGCGGATCGTCGTCGCCCGGATCGTGCTGCACCTCGTACGCCGAGTCGACACCCTGCGCGATGTCGGGCGACTGCTCGTCGATCGCAACGATGACGCCGCACGTCTCCGCATCGAATCCGTACTTCGCGCGCGTATAGCCGATGTTCTTCACCGTTTCGCGCACGAGCTTCGGGATGTCGATGTACTCGCTCGTCGTCATCTCGCCCGCGACGACGACCAGCCCGGTAGTGATCAGCGTCTCGCAGGCGACGCGGCTCTCGGGGTCGTTCGT
>DASUKC010000010.1:0-5728 GCA_036278975.1 Gaiellaceae bacterium | reverse complement strand
GGGTCGTGCTGCACCTCGTAGGCCGAGTCGACACCCTGCGCGATGTCAGGAGACTGCTCGTCGATCGCGACGATGACGCCGCACGTCTCTGCATCGAACCCGTACTTCGCGCGCGTGTAGCCGATGTTCTTCACCGTCTCGCGCACGAGCTTCGGGATGTCGATGTACTCGCTCGTCGTCATCTCGCCCGCAACCACGACCAGGCCGGTAGTGATCAGCGTCTCGCAGGCGACGCGGCTCTCAGGGTCGTTCGTGAGCGCAGCGTCGAGGACGGCGTCCGAGATCTGGTCGGCGATCTTGTCGGGATGCCCCTCGGTGACAGACTCCGAGGTGAAGAGGAAACTGTGGGCGGACAATTCGCAGGCCACGATAGCGAAGACGCAGGCTACTCCTGCGTGGGACGGCGTCCCATCAGACCCGCGGCGAGCTCGTGGATCGGCGTTCCCGCGAGCACCGCGCAGACCCCTTCGGTGATCGGCATCTCGATCCCGAGGCGGTGCGAAAGATCACGAAGGACCGGCGCAGTCGTCAGTCCTTCGACGACGTGCCCGATCTGCGCGACCGCCTCGTCGGGGCTCAGGCCCTGTGCAATCAGCTCGCCCGCGCGGCGGTTGCGGCCCGACGGGTGCCAGCACGTGACCATCAGGTCGCCCATGCCGGCAAGGCCGGCGAACGTCTCCGGCTCGGCGCCGCACGCCTCACCGAGGCGCGCCATCTCGACGAGACCGCGCGTGACGAGTGCCGCCTTCGCGTTGTCGCCGAGACCGAGGCCGTCGACGGCACCGCACGACAGGCCGATCACGTTCTTCGCCGCGCCGCACAGCTCGACGCCGATCAGGTCGCTGTTCACATAGACGCGGAAGAGCTGGGAGTTGAGCGCGTCCTGCAACCGTGCTGCGAGCGCGTCGTCCTCGCTCGCGATCACGGTCGCGCCCGGCAGGCCTGCGGCGATCTCTTCCGCCATGTTCGGGCCGGAGAGCACCGCAACCGAACGTCCCTGGACGAGCGTCGAGAGGCGGTTGCCGGTCTCGGGGTCAAGCCCCTTCGTCAGGCACAGCACCGGGGCGTCACCGCGCACGTGCTCGAGCGCACCGCGGAAAGCCCGGCTCGGCACCGCCATCGTGACGAGCTCCGCTTCCTCATACGGCGCGTCGTCGATCGTCGCGCGCCCCGCGATCCACGCGTCGTGGCCGCGCTCGCGGAGGACATGTGCGAACGCCTGCCCCCACGCGCCGCTACCGACGACGACGACTCTCATGTCCGCTGCCTGAAATCGATCGCCACCGGGACGCCCTCCAGCTCGAAACGTTCGCGCAGCTGATTCTCCACCCAGTACGCATAGTCGCGCGTCACGAGGCCGGGATCGTTGACCGTGATGCGGAAACGCGGCGGGCGGCTCGTCACCTGGGCCGCATAAAGCATGTTCAAGCGGCGCTGGCCCTTGGACGGCGGTTGCCGCGCCTCCTTCAACTCCCCGAGCACGCGGTTCAGCTCGGCGGTGGGGACGCGGCTCGCGTAGCGGTCGAAGAGCTCGCCGACCTTCTCGAGCAGCCGTGACACACCGCGTCCGGTGTGCGCGGACACGGTGATGAAGTCGGGGCGCTGGCGCAGGCGGCGCTGCAACTCGGGGCGCACTTCTTCGATCGTCACCGCCGACTCATCCCATTTCGAAAGGACGATGAGCGACGCGCAGTGCGACTTGCGCGCGACTTCGACGGCGGTGATGTCGCCTTCGACGATGCCCTGGCTCGCGTCGATCAGGACGAGCGCGACGTCTGCGCGCTTCGCTGCTTCGAGCGCCCGCAACTCTGAGTAGTACTCGATGCCTTGGCGCTGTTTTCTCTTGCGGCGCAGCCCTGCGGTGTCGACGAGAACGAAGGTGCGGCCATCGCGCTCGATCATGGTGTCGATCGAGTCGCGGGTCGTCCCTGGGATGTCGGAGACGATGGTGCGCTCCTCGCCGATCAACCGGTTGTAGAGCGACGACTTGCCGACGTTCGGGCGGCCGAGGATCGCGACGCGAATCGCCTCGTCGCCGATCGATGCGGGGCCGGTGCCGGGGAGTCGCTCGAAGATCGCGTCGAGCAGATCGCCCGTGTTCGAGCCGTGCATCGCAGAGACGGGGAACGGGTCGCCGAGCCCGAGTCGGTGGAACTCGAGCGCGAGCGTCTCCTGCGCCGGGTCGTCGATCTTGTTCGCGATCAACAGCACAGGCTTCTTCGACTCGCGCAAGATCTGTGCGAGCTCTTCGTCACCCGGCGTGATCCCTGCTCGTGCGTCGACGACGAAGAGCACGAGGTCGGCCTCGGCGATCGCGGTGCGTGCGTGGCCGGCGATCTGCTGCGTGATTGCCGACGGGTCGGCGATGTCGACGCCGCCGGTGTCCACGAGCAGGAACTCGCGTCCCTGCCATTCGACAACGAGCTCCTTTCGGTCACGCGTCGTGCCGGCGGTCTCGTGCACCACCGCCGCGCGCGTTCCCGTGAGGCGATTGACGAGCGTCGACTTCCCAACATTCGGAAAGCCGACGATTGCGACAGTGCCTTCCATCGTTTAGAGAGGTGGAGTGAGGCCGCGCGGGCGGCCCTCGGCGTGCACCTCGGCCAGCCAGTCGACGAGCGCGTGGATGCGACGCTCGATCTCGGCTGTCGCTTCCTTGTAGCCGCGGCCGCCCTTCGGCAGCCCCTCGAAGTGGATGGGCTTGCCGAACGCGATCGAGCACGGCGCAAGGTTGGTCGGCTTCCAGAACTGCGTGCCGTAGATGCCGACCGGGACGACAGGCACGTCCTCCTGCAGCGCGACCATCGCCGCGCCGGGCTGCGCGGCGCCTGGCACACCCGAGCGCTGCCGCGTGCCTTCGACGAACAGCCCGACGACGTCCCCTTTACGCGCCGAGGCGCGGATCGCGCGCACCGCGTCGCGGTCCGACTCGCCGCGGCGGATGCCGATCGTGCCGTGCCACTCCAGGAAGCGGCCGAGCACCGGGAACGATGTCGCCTCTGTCTTCGCGACGAAGTGGACATCGCGCGGCGACAAGCCGCCCATGATCGGGATATCGATCCACGAGAAGTGGTTGATCGCGTAGACGAGACCGCCGCTCTTGGGGACGTTGTCAAGCCCGTACGCGCGTGCGCGCGAGATGATTCGGGCCGGCCCACCCATGTAGATACGGCCGGTGGCCCAGGCGAAGCCGTGCGCGCTCAAACCGTGGAGTGCGCGCGAACGAGCTCTTCGATGCGCGTCACGACGTCGTCGACTTCGAGCTCCGTCGTGTCGATCAGCTGCGCGTCGTCGGCCGGCTGCATGCGCGCGCGGTCGGATTCGTCGCGCGTGCGCAAGTCTGTCGCGAGCGCATCGGCGCCGATGTCCGGCCGTTCCGCCTGGCGGCGCTGCGCGCGCACCTCCGGATCGGCCTGGAGATAGACCTTCACTGCAGCGTCTGGCGCGACGACTGTGCCGATGTCGCGCCCCTCGATCACACAGTTCCCTTCCTGTCCAAGCTCGCGTTGCCGCGTGCGCATCACTTCGCGCACCTCGTGGTGCCGCGCAACGACGGGAACCATTCGGTCGATGCGCGACTGGCGAATTGCAGCCGTCACGTCGACGCCGGCGATCCACACGCGACCTACCTCGTCGAACGTCACCGGATTTTCCTCCGCAAGGCGCCCGAGCAGCGCCGCATCGCTCAGCGGTTGGCCCTCGCGCATCGCAAGCCACGTCAGCGCGCGGTACATCGCACCGGTATCGAGGTAGCGGAAACCGAGCCGCTCCGCGAGCTTGCGGGCGACAGTGCTCTTGCCGGCGCCGGCCGGTCCGTCGATAGCCACGATCATCGTTGAGTGAGCTCCGCGAGAACCTCGAAGAAGCCGGGGAAGCTTATAGCGACGCTGTCGGCTGCTTCGATCTCGACTCCTTCGCTGGAAACCAGGCCCGACACTGCTCCGAGCATGGCGATCCGGTGGTCGTCGAGCGAGCGGACGCGGCCGCCGCGCGGGCGCGTCGGCACGCCTGTGATGACGAAGCCGTCAGGCTGACCCTGTGCGTGCGCGCCGATCGCGCGCAGCAACTCGACGACTGCGGTGGTGCGGTCGCTCTCCTTCAGACGCAATTCGTCCGCGCCACTCACGCGGCTCTCACCGTGCGCGACCGATGCAGCGAGCGCGAACAGCGGCAACTCGTCGATCAGCTTCGGCACCTCGTCCGCGCCGACCTTGGTCGCCGTCAGCTCCGCGTACGCAACCTCGATGTCCCCGATCGTCTCCATGCCGACGCGGCGCCTGTTGAGCACGCCGATGCGCGCGCCCATGCGCTCGAGCACGTCGAGCAGCCCGGTGCGATACGGGTTCAGTCCGACGTCGTGGATCGTGATCTCGGAGCCGGGCAGCAGCGTCGCCGCGACGATGAACGGCGCCGCCGAGGAGAAGTCGCCCGGCACGCGCACCTCGGGCAGCCGCAGCGACGCCACCGGATCGAGGCTCACCCGGCCGGGCCGGCGCGCGAGGCTCGCACCGGCCGACTCGAGCATCAGCTCGGTGTGGTCGCGGCTCGGCCGCGGCTCGAGCACGGTCGTACGGCCCGTCGCACCGAGTGCGGCAAGCAGCACCGCCGACTTGATCTGCGCGCTCGCGACCGGAAGCTCGTACTCGATGCCCTGCAGCTGCGTGCCCTCGATACGCACCGGCAGCTTTCCGCCGGTCGACTCGAAGCTCGCTCCCATCTGTTCGAGCGGCATCCCGATGCGCTGCATCGGCCGCTGCGACAACGACTCGTCGCCGCTCAGCGTGAACGTCCCGTCCTGGAACGCAAGCAGCCCGGCGATGAGACGCGCCAGCGTGCCGGCGTTTCCGCAGTCGATCTCGGCGCTGCGCAGGCCGCGCAGCCCGACACCGTGAATGGTCAGCTCGTCCGCGCCGTGCTCGTCGACGGTGACGCCGAGCGCACGCACGGCGGCGAGCGTCGACTCGGTGTCGGCTGAGCGGCCCCAGCCCGTGACACGCGTCTCCCCTTCGCAGATCGCGCCAATCAGCAGCGCGCGGTGCGAGATCGACTTGTCGCCGGGGACCGCAAGGTGACCAACGAGCGAGACGGCCGGGTCAACCTTTTTCGCTCCACCGCCGGCAAAGCCGGCACCTCCGCTACTGGGGGGCTCCGTCAAGCCTACGCCCCCTCATCGACGACCGCTGACACGACGACGCCGTAGCCCTGCGCCTCGAGCAAGTTCGCAGCGCGGCGCGCATCCTCGGCGCCGGTGACGAGCAGCGTGAGCGTGCCGCCGCGCTCGGGCGACATGTGATGCAGCTCGAAGTCCTCGATGTTGATGCGTTCCGCGCCGAGCGCTTGCGTGATCGCGGCGAGCACGCCTGGACGGTCGGGGATGTGCACGCGCACGCGCTGCAACTCGCCTGGATCCGGATACTCGCGCTCGAGCATCAGGCGACGGTTCTGCGATGCCTCGCCGATCCAGCGCGCGACAAAGCCTGCATCGCCGCGTTCGAGTGCCTGCTCGACCTGCTCCACGCGGCGGCGGTGTTCGGCGAGCTCGCTGCGAATCTGCTCGGCGTTGTCGAGAAAGATGTCGACCCAGATACGAGGGTTCGCGCCTGCGATGCGCGTCATGTCCCGCAACGAGCCGCCGGCATTCGCAAGCGGTTCGTGTCCCTCGACGCGTGTACCGCCGACGTGATTCGCGACGACGTTCGCGAGAACATGGGGCACGTGGCTCGTCAGC
>DASUKC010000009.1:0-12110 GCA_036278975.1 Gaiellaceae bacterium | reverse complement strand
GGGCCGAGCACGAAGTTGTGCAGGTACGAGACGACGAGCAGGGCGCAGAAGAACGCGACCTTCGTCCAGAGCACGACTTGGAACGCGGTGCGGTGCTGCCAGTCGTGTGACGCGAGCGCGACGCCGGTGAGGCCGGCCACGATCAGCGCGCCGTAGCCGAGCGGCCGCCAGCGCAGGCCGAGCGCTTTCATCGCGCGGCCGCGTGGCTCGCCTTCGAGCGTGCGGATCGCGGGGACGCCGACGAAGACGAGAGCCGTCGAGCCACCGAACCAGATGCCGGCGGCGAGCAGATGGATGGTGACGAGGACCGCAGTCACGGCTCAAGCGTACGTATCCGGTCGCCGAGATCGAGCGGCGCGAACTGCTCCTTCGACGCAGCGATCTCGTCGAGCGTCCACCAGCGAATCTCGGCAATCCCTTCCGGCGCGAGGTCGATCGTCGCGCGCGCCTCGTGCTCATGGACACGCACGAGGTACGTGTGGTTGTGCTGGCTGTAGAGAACCTTGTTCCAGGCGAAGCGGCCCGTGTGCTCCCAGAGCAGCGGCCCGATCTCGAACTCATGCAGACCGATCTCTTCGCGCAGCTCGCGCCGCAACGCATGCTCGTGCGTCTCGCCTTCTTCGATGCCGCCGCCCGGCGTGCCCCACCACGTCTCGTCTCCAACCGGACGCAGGAAGCGCGTGAGCAGAATCCGCCCGGCGCCGTCGACGACCAGCGCGCGTGCCGCGTTGCGTTGGACCGGCTCCAGCCAGGCATGCAAGTCCTTGAACCAGCGCAGGCGGTCGGGGTACGGCACAGCGGCATTCGCGGGTGACGTCGACGGCAGGACGAACAGGCCGGAGCGACCGACCACGCGGAGCTGCGGGCCGAGCTCGGGCCGCTCGTTGTAGAGCCCGCGGTACGCCTCCTTGCCGACGAACGCGATGACGCGTGGCTCGACCGCGCGGATCCGTTCTTCGAATTGTGGAAGGTCGAAGTCGCCGCGGCGGAGGTCGCCGGACCCGGGCGTCGTGCGCGCGGCCGCGTTCGTCACGCCGATGCCGAGCTCGAGTAGCCCAAACTGCTCCTGCGGCTCGAAGAGGCGCGGCGTGAAGCCCGCCTCGTGCAGCAGCCGCCAGAAGTCGTTACGCGGATTCGCGAAGTGCGCTGCCGCTTCTGCCGACACACGGCCGGGGTTGATCCCGCAGAAGACGCAGGCGAGATCCGGCGCGAGGACGTCGGGAACGGCGCTAGTGAATGCGGCGGCCACGGGGTGCACAGCGTGGCACGCGCTGCGTCCACGTCGCCGTGCAGACCCACGAGCTCGGCAGCGGCGGCGCCGGGCGGCCGATCGAGCGCACCGCCGGGCGGCGTCCCGCCGTCCAGGCCAGGCACGCGCGCGTCACGCGGCCTCCGCCTCTGGGCCGTGCCGGTCGAGCCGGCGCTCGAACAGGACGCGCAGCTGTTCGCCTTTCGCCGAACGCCGCTCGTGCGGCGCAACGCGGACGATGTTCACCGAGTCGTCGCGCAATCCCCCGTAGCAGCGGGCGTAGCACTCGGCTTCGGTGAGCGGCCTCAGCCTCATCGCCGCGAACCCTAGGACCGGGGTCGGACGGACCGACTACGCTCGCGCAATGACAACGCGCGCGAGGGTGTTCGAATACGCGGTCGATGTGGACCGCAACGGCCGCATGACGGTCCCCGGCGGGGCGCAGGTCGATGCGCCCGAAGGCTGGCAGCCGGACCACCTGCTGCTCCTCGCGCTCGTCAACTGCTCGATCGAGAGCCTGCGCTTCCACGCGCGGCGCGCGGGTCATGAGATTGCTGCGTCAGGGCAGGCGCACGGAACCGTCACCCAGCGCGAGAGCGACGGCCGTTATGCGTTCGTCGAGATCAAGGTGCGGTTCGACGTGCAACTCACGCCGCGCGCAGTTGACACGACTGCGCTTTTGGAGAAAGCAGAGCGCGACTGCTTCGTGGGCGCGTCGCTCACGATCAAGCCGGAGTACGAGTGGCACGTGTCTTGACGTCGGTCGATGCGGTGCGCGCGCAGTTCGGTGCGCTGCAGCAGCCGCTCGCGTTCTTCGACGGCCCCGGCGGTACGCAGGTGCCCGACACGGTGATCGAAGCGATGGCCGGCTACTTGCGCGAGGCGAACGCGAACACCGGTGGGCCGTTTGCGACGTCGCGTCGCACGGACGAGGTGCTGCATCGCGCGCACGAGCTCGCCGGGGAGTTCGTCGGCGCAAGCGCGGACGAGGTGTTCTTCGGCGCGAACATGACGACACTCAACTTCGCGCTGTCGCGCGCGGCGTCGCGCGATTGGCGCGAGGGCGACGAGATCGTCTGCACGGTGCTCGATCACGACGCGAACGTGTCGCCGTGGCTGCAGATCGCGGCGGACCGCGGGCTCGTCGTGAAGTTCGCGGACATCGACGAGCAGTGCCGGCTCGATGTTGCGTCGGTGCGGGCGTTGTTGTCGGACCGCACACGGGTCGTTGCGTTCCCGTGGGCGGCGAACTCGACCGGCACGGTCACGCCGGTCGCCGAGCTGTGCGCGCTTGCCCATGAGGCGGGTGCGCTCGCGTGGGTCGATGCGGTGCATTACGCGCCGCACGGGCCGATCGACGTGCGGGCCGTCGACGCGGACGTCCTGCTCTGCTCGCCGTACAAGTACTACGGGCCGCATCTCGGGCTCGGCTATGGGCGCGCGGAGCTGCTCGAGTCGCTGCGGCCGTACAAGGTGCGCCCGGCGGCCGATGATCCGGTCGGGCATCGCTTCGAGACGGGCACGTTGGCGCACGAATCGCTCGCGGGCTTCATTGCCGCGGTCGAGTACCTACGCCGCGTCGGTTGGGACTTCGTGCAGGAGCACGAGCGCGAGCTGGGTGCGCAGTTCCTCGACGGGTTGCCGGATGGGTGGACGCTGCACGGCGTTCCGTCGATGGAGGGCCGCACGCCGACGTTCGCGCTGACGCATGCCCGTGTGTCAGCGGAGGAGGCGTCGACGCGGCTCGGCGAGCAGGGCTTCGCGACGTGGTACGGCAACTACTACGCGGTCGAGATCATGAAGCGGCTCAGGCTCGACGGCGGCGCGCTCCGCATCGGCATCGTCCACTACAACACGGCGGACGAAGTCAGCCGGTTGGTCGACGCCCTCGCGGACATGTCGAACGTGTGACGCGCACCCCCACATCGGCTGCCGCCGTATGTGACGCGCACCCCCATCGCGGACATGTCGAACGTGTGACGCGCACCCCCACATCGGCTGCCGCCATAGGCCGCTAGCCGGGGTACGCGGAGCCGGCGGCGCGCGCCCACGGTGAGCCCGGCGTGCGGCGGATCGGGTCCGGGTCGACACCACGCGCTTCGGCCACCGCGAGCGTGAGCAGCTGGAAGAAGACGACGTCGGCGGCGGGATGGCGCGTGGGCACGACCGTCGTCTCGCAGCCGAGCGTCTCGAGCGCGGCGGCGAGATCGAGCGCACGCTCCTCCGCACGCCCGCGACCCTGCAAGACGTACGCGCGGAAGGAGTCGTCGACCGCCGCGAGATATCCGTGCAGCAGCTGCTCCGTCTCGTACGCCTCCGCCGGCACCCAGGCGCCCTCGCGCAACTTGAGCGTCGCCTCTTGCGCCGTCGGCCAGTCCTCGCCCGCGCCCGCGATCAGCACGCGCGGCTGCTCGAATGCCGGCGGCTCCGCCTTCAACGCATCGGTCACCGCATCGGGCAGGAACGAGATATCGACGCCGTGCAGCGCCGCGATCGTCGCGACCGCGCACACGTAACTCGCGGTGTGACACCAGGATTGCTCGATTTCCGGCGTGCACACGATCGTCTCCGCCGCCAGGGACGCGAGCGGCGACTCGGGCTTGCCCGTCACCAGCCACACATCCCCGCGAAAGGCGCGCGCCGCTTCGAGCGTCAGCTCGGTCTCGCCCTCGTGCGAAACGCAGACGAGAATGTCCGCGTCCGGCGGGCGCAGCACTGCCTCGAGCGCCTGCACCGCCACGCCTCCCGTCTGCGCCGCATGGAACGACGTGCCGCAGCCGGTATGCACGACGCGTGCCCCGTCGGGCAGCCGCTGCTCGACGTCGAGCGCCCGCAGCCACTGGGGCTGGGCCTCGACCGCCTCTCTCATCCGGCTCGCCATGCCACGTCTATACCATCGCCCGCCGTGCCCGTGAAAGCATTTCTGTTCGACTTCGACGGCCTGCTCGTCGAAACGGAGTCCGCGTCGCGCGCCGGCTGGGAGTGGCTGTACGAGCGCCACGGCCAAAAACTGCCGCCCGAGAAGTGGCAGTTGCTCGTCGGCACGATCGACGGCTGGGACATCTGGGCGCACCTCGAATCGCTCGCCGGCCCGCTCGACCGGGAGACGCTGAACGAGGAGCGTTACGCGCACGAGCTGACGCTCCTCGAGGCCGAGCAGCTGCGCCCGGGCATCGTCGAGTACCTGGATTACGCGCAGGAGCACGCGCTCAAGCGCGCGATCGTGTCGAGCGCGCCGCGCGACTGGATCGACATGCACCTCACCCGCCTCGAGCGCACGGTCGGCTGGGACGCGATCGTCACCGCCGACCACGACAAGACCCGCGCCAAGCCGCAGCCGACGCTCTACCTCGAGGCGCTCGAGCTGCTCGGCGTCGACGCGGCGGACGCTGTCGCCTTCGAGGACTCGCCGAACGGGATCCTCGCCGCGAAGACCGCGGGCATCTTCGTCGTCGCGGTGCCGAACGCGATCACGCGCGACCTCGAGCTCGACCATGCCGACCTGCAACTCGACTCGCTCGCCGACCTGCCGCCGGACGAGCTCGTCGCCCGAGTAGCATCGGCCGCATGAGCGTCTTCCAGCGCAGCACGCTTTCGAACGGCGTGCGCGTCCTCACTGCGCCGCTCGACCATGCGCAGTCGGTCGCCTGCTACGTCATGCTCGCCGCAGGCTCGCGCTACGAGCACCCGAAGAACCGCGGCATCGCGCACTTCGCCGAGCACATGTTCTTCAAGGGAACCGACAACCTGCCGACGGCGCGGGATATCGCCACGCTCGTCGACACGATGGGCGGCGAGTTCAACGCGTTCACGTCGAAGGAGTACACCGCGTACTACATCCGCTGTTCGGGCGAGAAGCGCGACACCGCGCTCGAGGTGCTCGTCGACATGATCCGCCACTCGAAGTTCGACGCCGAAGAGTTGGAGCGCGAGAAGGGCGTGATTCTCGAAGAGATGAACATGTACTTCGACACGCCGCAGGACTACGTCGGGTCGGTGTACAACGCGCTGCTCTTCGGCGACAACCCGCTCGGCTGGGAGACGCTCGGCACGCGCGAGACGATCAAGGCGGCGACGCGCGACACGTTCCTCGAGTACCTCGACCGCTGGTACGCGCCACAGCGGATGATCGTCGGCATCGCAGGCATGGTCGGCGACGGCCTGAACGAGAAGCTCGAGTCACTGCTCGGCGACATGAGCGGGAACGGCACCGGAGGTCCGCCGCCCGCAGCGGTCGAGAAGAGCGCAGCACCGGTCGTCAGACTCCATTCGAAGGAGTCCGATCAGGCCCACATCTGCGTCGGTGTGCCGTCGTACCCGGTCAACCATCCCGATCGCTATGCGCTGCAACTCCTCGCGACTGTGCTCGGCGGCGGCATGTCGTCGCGGCTCTTCCTCGAGGTGCGCGAGCGGCGCGGGCTTGCGTACTACGTCCACGGCGTGAACATGGCGTACACCGACGCGGGCACGCTCGTCTCGCAAGCAGGCGTCGACATCAACCGCATCGACGAGGCGATCAGCACCGTCGTCGAGCAGTTCCAGTTGATGGCGACGGAGCGAGTGCCGGGCGACGAGCTGGAGAAGGCCCGCTCGCTTGCCAAGGGACGCTTCGTCCTGCAGACCGAGAGCCCGAACGGCTTGTTGCTCTACGGCCTGCGCCGCGAAGTGCTCGAAGGCCGCGCCGCCGAGCCGGAGGAACTGCTCGCCGGGCTCGACGCGGTGACGGTCGAAGACGTGCAGCGCGTCGCCCAGGATGTGATCGCCGGCGAAGGCATGCGCCTCGCCGTCATCGGGCCGTTCGACGACGCAGCGCGGTTCGAGAAACTCGTCGCATAGCGAAGGCCACCGCGCCGATGAACGCGAGCGCGACCAGCCAGAACGACAGCTCGCTCCAGCGGTAGTGCGAAAGGACAACGGCGCGGATCGCGACGCCGAGCGTCACGCCCACGAGCCACGTCGGAAGGAACCTCCCCGCGAAGGCCCGGAACGCAACGAGCCACGCACCGACAAACGGCAACGCATCCTCGGCGTAGCCAGCCGCAGACACGCCGCCGCGGTGCGACAACTGACCGATCGTGACGAAGAGGAGGATCACCGCGACATCGGCCGCGGCGACCCTCCACTCCGGCTCAGTCCTCTTTGCTCTGCTCAGCCTGTCCGCGCTCGCGGATCTCTTCGACGACGGTCGGATCGGCCAGCGTCGTCGTGTCGCCGAGCGGACGGTTCTCCGCAACGTCACGCAGCAACCGGCGCATGATCTTCCCCGAGCGTGTCTTCGGCAGCTCGGGCGTGAAGACGATGTTCGCCGGCTTCGCGATCGGCCCGATCTTCTGCGCAACGTGGTTGCGCAGCTCCTCGAGCTTCTCGACGGAGCCTTCACCGCCGCCTTTCAGCGTGACGAACGCAACGATCGCCTGACCTGTGGTCGCGTCGTTGCGCGCCGCAACCGCGGCTTCCGCGACCTCGCGATGATCGACGAGCGCCGACTCGACCTCGGTCGTCGAGATGCGGTGCCCCGCCACGTTCATGACGTCATCGACGCGACCGAGGAGCCAGAAGTCGCCGTCGTCGTCGATTCGCGCGCCGTCACCCGCGAAGTACACGTCGCCGTACTTCGACCAGTACGTATCGCGGTAGCGCTTGTCGTCACCGTAGATCCCGCGCAACATCGCGGGCCACGGCTTCTTCAGCACGAGGTAGCCGCCCCCGCCGGGGCCGACTTCTTCGCCCTGCTCGTTGTAGATCGCCGCGGACACACCCGGGAACGGCTTCGTCGCCGAGCCCGGCTTGGTGGTCGTGACGCCCGGCAGCGGCGTGATCATGACCATCCCCGTCTCGGTCTGCCACCACGTGTCGACGATCGGGCAGCGCTCGCCGCCGATGTTCTCGTGGTACCAGATCCATGCCTCGGGGTTGATCGGCTCGCCGACCGAGCCGAGCAGCTTGAGCGACGACAGGTTGTGCTTCTGTGCGTACTCCGGCCCCCACTTCATGTGGGAACGAATCGCCGTCGGCGCCGTGTAGAGGATCGTCACGCCGTACCGCTCGATGATCTCCCACCAGCGGTCCTTGTCGGGATAGTCCGGCGTGCCCTCGTACATGACGCTCGTCGCGCCGTTGCACAACGGGCCGTACACGATGTAGCTGTGGCCGGTGATCCAGCCGACGTCGGCCGCACACCAGTACACATCTTCGTCGGGTTTCAAGTCGAAGATGTAGTTGTGCGTCGTCGAGACACCGACGAGGTAGCCGGCCGTCGTATGCGCGATGCCCTTCGGCTTCGCGGTCGTGCCCGAGGTGTACATCAGGAACAGCAAGTCCTCGCTGTCCATCTGCTCGGGCGGGCATGACGACGGATCGTCGGAGCCGCGCACGTCGTGGTACCAGACGTCGCGACCGTCCTTCATGTTCACGTCGTTGCCGGTGCGGCGGACGACGAGGCACTTCTTCACGCCGGGCGTCGACTCCATCGCCTCGTCGGCGATCTTCTTCAACCCAACAGTGGTGCCGCGACGCCACGCTTCGTCCTGCGTGATGATCACCTCGCAGCCCATGTCGTTGACGCGGCCCGACAGCGAGTCGGCCGAGAAGCCACCGAACACGACAGTGTGCGGCGCGCCGAGGCGCGTGCACGCGAGCATCGCGATCGGCAGCTCCGGAACCATGCCCATGTAGATGCCGACCGCCGTGCCCTTCTTGACGCCGAGCTCCTTCAGCGCATTCGCGAACGCGACGACTTCGCGCTGCAGGTCCGCATACGTAATGTCGCGGCGGTCGTTCTCGGGCTCGCCTTCCCAGTGGAAGGCGACCTTGTCTCCCTTGCCCGCCTCGACGTGCCGGTCGACGCAGTTGTAGGAAACGTTGAGCTTGCCGCCCAGGTACCACTTGGCGTACGGGAGCTCCCACTCGTAGAGCTTGGTGAAGGGCTCGAACCAGGAAACACGTTCCTTCCCTTCGCGCTCCCAGAACGCATCGAAGTCCTGGTCGTAGATATCGGGCTGCGCGTTCGCCGCCTTGGCGAACGCGTCGGGAGGCGGATAGCGCCGCTCCTCGAGGAACATCGTGTCGATCGCAAAGCCAGTCTCTGAAGCCAAAGCGCCGGCCTCCTCTCAGTTAGCCAATCTGCACCAATCCTAAAGGGGAGAGAAACGCCGCGCGCCCGAGGCGTCGAGCCCCGGGCGCACGGTGGTGCAGGTGAAGCGTCGAATCAGCTCATCAACGGCTTGCCGACGGGCAACACGACCCGTCCGGCCTGCCCGTTCCAGACACCAGCCGCGGACGTGTACCACGCGACCGCCGCCGTCGCGATGCCTGCCCAACCACCCGCATGGAGCCACCACTGCGTGCCGCCGTGCGAGAGGTTGAAGTACCCGATCACGAGCAGGATCTCCGTGATCTCAAGAGTGAGGAACACTCCGAAGACCGCTTTGTTGACCCGCATGCTTCCGATCAGCATGTAGGTGTTGAACACGGCGAACGAGAAGACGAACCAGGCAAGTGCGTTCGTCAGATCGCCACCGGCGAAGCCCTTCGCGAACCCGGTCGCCTCGGCGAGGATCACGAAGAGTCCGATCCCCATCCAGAAGCCGCCGTACGTGGAGAAGGCTGTCGCACCGAAGACGTTCCGGTTGCGGAACTCCCACATCCCGGCGCAGAACTGCGCCATCCCGCCGTAGAACACCGCGAACCCGACCCAGATCAGGTCGGGAATGAACGATGCGTTGTGGCCACTGAGCAGGAACGTCGTCAAAGCAAAGCCGGCAAGCCCGAGCGGGGCCGGATCAGCTGCCGGCGTCGACTCGAACATTGTCACGGCCCGTTCCGAGGGCATTGCGCTCATGCAGTTGCGCCTCCTTGTGGTTTCCGACGCAGGCCGCTGCGATCCTCGACCGCCTACGCGCGCCGAAGTGACAGCTGCCACTTTGAGGCGGCCGTCGGACGGAGGTCAAGCGCTAGGGCGTCAAGTCGTACGGAAAACGCGTGAGATTCTCGCACCCGTCCTTGGTCACGAGCACGATGTCTTCGAGCCGCACGCCGCCGTATCCCTGGCGGTAGCAGCCGGGTTCGACGGTCACCACGTCTCCCGCCCGCAGCGGCTTCTTCGAGACGAGGCCGAGGCCGGGCTGCTCGTGCACCTCGAGCCCGACGCCGTGGCCGAGCCCGTGGAAGAAGCCCTCCGAGAGCGTCTCGCCGTCCTTCTTGGTGCGCTGGGTCGGCTCGCCGGCCGCCTCGAAGACCTCGCACGTGCCGTCGTAGATCGCGCGCCCGGAAACACCCTCTTTGATCTCGGCCAACGCACGGTCGAGCGCCTCCTTGCACAGCCGGTGCCACTCGCGTACGTCGTCGGGGATCTCGCCGATCACGAACGTGCGCGTCATGTCCGTGTAGATCGCGCTCTCGTTGTCGCGCGGCCAGATGTCGACCACGATCGGCGTGCCCTCCGGGATCGGGCCTGAGCCCATGTCGTGTCCCATCGCGCCTTGCGCGCCGGGAGCGACGATGAAGTCGTCGCAGGTCGTGCCGTGCGAGGCAAAGACAACGTTCATCGCAGCCTTCACCTGCTCCACGGTGAGCGGCGGCCCCTTGCGGAAGAGCTCGCGCGCCGCGTCCATCGCAGCCTCGGCTGCCTTCTGCGCGCGCCGCATCCCGGCGATCTCCGCGTCGTTCTTCACGCGCCGGCGATCGTCGAAGAAGTCTGCGTCCACGGCCAGCTCGACCCCGTCGGCACGCAGGCGATCCGCGAGCCAGAGCGGGAATGTCTCGGGCACGACCGCGCTCGTGATGCCGATCTCCTTGACGCCGCGCGACTGGATCTCCGCGCGAATGGCGGGCTGCTCGAGCCCCTGCGCGCGCAGCTCGTCGATGCCGAACTCCTCCCACGGATGCAGCTCGTAGAGGCCGAGCTCCTTGAGCCGCGGCAGTTCGAGCGAGCCGACGACGATGTGCTTCACGCCGTCCTTCTCCGCGTAGAGGAACGGGTCGGGCACGCCGAGCGGAACTTCGTGGCGCAGCTCGGGCGTGCGGTACGTGTCGGCGTAGATCAGGACGTCGGTCATGGAAGCGACTCTATCTAGACTCGACTGATGGACCCGGAGGCACACGCGCTGGAGGTGCTGCAGCGGTACGACCGCGAGCTCGAGAAGCTGCTGCCTCCGGATGCCGAGATCTTCGACGCGCACCTGCACCTCGGGCTCGACATCGACGGCATGGTCGGCGACTACGACCAACTGGAGCAGATCATGGGCCGCTACGGCATCCGCCGCGCGTTCGTGTTCTGCCTCGACGAGCCCGACCGGCATCCGTCGTTCACGGCTGCGAACGACCGAACGCTCGAGTACGCGCGCCGCAGCGACGGGCGGCTGATCCCCTTCGTCCGCCTCGATCTCAACGAGTCGCCGGTCGAGGAGGCGACCCGTTGCCTCGATCTCGGGGCGCGCGGGATCAAGCTGCACCCGCGTGCGCAGAAGTTCACCGCGACGGACGAGCGCCTCGGCCCGGTGTTCGAGCTGGCGGCGGAACGGCGCGTGCCGATTCTCATTCACGGCGGACGCGGGCTGCCGCCGATCGCGGACGGGCTGCGCGCGCTGATCGACCGCTATCCGGAGGCGACGCTGATCATCGCGCACGCAGGCATCGCGGATCTCGCCGAGCTCGCGCGCGTGATGGCGGGACGCAAAGGCGTGCTCTTCGACACGTCCACGTGGAGCGCACTCGACCTGCTCGACTTCTACCGGCTGATCCCGGCTGAGCAGGTCGTGTACGCGAGCGACTTCCCCTACGGACAGCAGCCCGGCTCGTTGCTGATCGCGCTGAAGACAGCGCAGTTCGCCGGCTACACGGACGAACAACTGCGCGCGATGCTCGGACGAACCGCATCCGCACTCGCCGACGGCGCTGCACTGCCGGAACCGACGGAGCCCGTTGGCTCGGGCGTTTTTGCGCGGCCGATGCAACTCGCGCGCATCCACCAATACCTCTCGATGACCACTCCGTTGCTCTGGGCGCGGCAGCCCGACTCGATCGGCGCACTCACCCTGGCGATCAACACGTGCGCGGAACGGAACGGTCACGTCGAGACCGTCGAGAAGATCGAAGAGCTGTTGGTAACGGCGCGTGATTTGTGGGCGACCCTGCCGGACATCGAAGATGAGACACAGGCGCGCGGAACCGCGCGCATGACACACCGCTTGGTTCACATCGCGCAGGTGGAGGCGGTTACGGGTGCTTAACGTCAACGGTCACGAGTACGAACTGAGCTCGAGCGTCGGCACGACGCTTGCCGAAGCGCTCCGCGACGAGCTGCGGCTCACCGGCACAAAGGTCGCGTGCGCCGAGGGACATTGCGGCGCGTGCACGGTTCTGGTCGACGGCGTGCCGACGCTTTCGTGCATCACGCTCGCTCACGCGGTCGACGGTGCGAAGGTCACGACGATCGAAGGTCTGCGCGAGCATCCGATGGTCGATGCATTCGTGCGCACAGACGCGCTGCAGTGCGGCTTCTGCACGCCGGGGCAGATCGTCTCGGCGGCGGCGCTCGTCGCGGCGCAGCCGGAGCCGACGCGCGAGCAGATCCGGCACCACATGGCGGGGAACATCTGCCGCTGCGGCACGTATCCGAAGATCGAGGAGGCGATTCTCGCGTGGCAAGGCTGATCCGCACCGAGAAGGAGGTCGAGGGGCGCTTCGAGGAGGTCTGGCTCGTCGTCGAGGAGGATCCGCTGCAGCAGTGGCCGGAAGGGCCGCGCGCGGTGGTCGGGCGGCCGGCGACGCGCAAGTCCGGGCCGGAGCGGGCGCGGGGCGAGGCGCGCTACACCGCCGACCTCGTGCTGCCCGGGATGCTGCACGCGGCGCTCCTGCGCTC
>DASUKC010000008.1:0-6563 GCA_036278975.1 Gaiellaceae bacterium | reverse complement strand
GAGTCCGCGGCAATCGCAATCAGGATGAAGCCTGCGTGCGAGACCGACGAATACGCGAGGATCCGCTTCACATTCCGCTGGACGAGCGCGCCGATGTTGCCCCAGGCGAGCGAGATGCACGCGACGACCGCGATCGTCCAGCGCCACAGGTGCGCGTCGCTCGGGAACGCGACGGTCAGCACGCGATAGGTGACGACCAGCGCTGCGATCTTCGTCGCTGACGCCATGAACGCCGTCACCGGCGTCGGCGCGCCCTCGTACGCGTCCGGTGTCCACATGTGGAACGGGGCCGCGGACGACTTGAACATCAGCCCGGCGATGATCATCGCGAGGCCGACGACGACCATCGAGTCGTGCCCATGGCCGAACGCCGCGATCTTGTCGAAGCTCAGTGCGCCCGTTCTCCCGTAGACAAGAGCCGACCCGAACAAGAGCGTCGCTGACCCGACGGCGCCGACGATCAGGTACTTCAGCCCCGCCTCCAACGACCCGACGAGGTCGATGTCGATCGCCGTCAACACGTACAGCGCGATCGAGAACCACTCGAGCCCGAGGAACAGCGTCATCAGATTTGACGCCTGCACGAAGAACGCCATGCCCGCACCCGCAGCGGCGAGCAGCGCGTAGTACTCGGCGACGTGCTCCTCGTTCCAGCGCTCGCCGACCGAGAAGAGCACGGCGACGGCGCCGGACGCGGCGATCAGTACCTGCGCGAGCGCGCTCCACCGGTCGCGGAACATCGCGTCGTGAATGAGCAGCGTCACGTGCGGGCTCTTCACGTCGAGCAAGATCGCGAACACCATCGCCGCGACGAAGCCGGCGAAGGCGACGACCGCCGCCGTGTACCCGCGCGTGCGGCGCGGCACGAACACCGCCACCATCAGCAGCAGGCCGACGGCCGCCAGCAAAGACAACGAGGGCGCAAGCGCGAGCCAGTCGACGTGCGGCTTCTGGATCACTTGGCTACCGTCATGATGCTCGCGTTCTTCGGCGCCGAGTGACCGGAGATGAGGTTCGGCCACACCGACAGGCCGATCAGGCAGAGCACGAGCGGCACGATCACGGCGAGCTCACCGACGCGCAGGTCGAGCGCAGATTCCGGAACGGCGGCGCCGACGTCCTGGTGGAGGAGCGCCGAGATCCACCGGAGCATGTACATCGCCGCGAGCACGATCGCGACCGCGCCGACAACCGCCCACGCCCAGTGCTGCTGGAACGCGCCGGCCAGGATCAGGAACTCGCCTGCGAACGACGCCGACAGCGGCACCGCGAGGCCGATCACGCCGATCGTCAACACAACCGTCGCGAGGATCGGCCGCCCGCGCGCAAGCCCACCGAGCAGGCGGAACTCGCCCGTCGACGTACGACGCTCGACCATCCCCGCGAGCAGGAAGAGCGTCGCCGAGATCAGCGCATGGTTGACCATCTGCAGCACGGCGCCATCGAAGCCGAGGTCGTTCAGCGAGAACAGACCGATCACGATCAGCCCCGACTGCGCGAGCGACGAGTACATGACGACGCCGCGGAAGTCGGGCGCACGAAACGCGAGCAGCGAGCCATAGATCAACGAGATCGACGCGAGGACGAGCAACACGACGCGCCAGTCGTTCGCGACCGTCGGGAACTTCGGAATCGCGATTCGCAGCAGGCCGTAGAGCCCGACCTTCGAGACGACGCCGGAGAGAATGGCCGCGACCTCGGGAGGCGCCTCGCGGTACGCATCGGGCAGCCAGCCGTGGAACGGGAACAGCGGCGCCTTGATCGCGAACGCGATCACGAAGCCGAGGAAGAGCCACGTCGACGAGCGTTGCGGCAGCTCTGTCAGGTCGAACGTGCCGGCGTGCAGCCCGTAGGCGATGATCGACGCGAGCATCAGCAGCGAGCCGACGACCGTGTACACGACGAACGTCAGCGTCGCGCGCATGCGGTTCGCGCCGCCCCAGACGCCGATCAGGATGTACAGCGGGATCAGCATCGCTTCGAAGAAGGCGTAGAACATGAGCAGGTCCTGTGACGTGAAGACGCCGACGATCGCGCCGGTGGTCACCAGCATCAGTGCGAAGTACGCGCGCGCACGCGTGCGGCCGACCCACCAGCCGTAGATCACGCACGCCGCCATGACGACGACCGTCATGCCGACAAGCCACATCGAGAACGCGTACATGCCGACGTGGTACGAGACGTGCAGGTCCGTGAACCAAGATGCGCGCTGCGACATCTCGAGGTTCGAGCTGTTGAACGAGAAGCGCGACGCCGACGTGATCCAGAAGCCCACTTCGACGAGCGACGTCAACGCCGCGAGCGATCCCAGCCAGTACGCCGGTAGGGGCGAGATCAGCACGAGCAGCGCGCCCGCGAACGGCACGAGGATCATGATCGTGGTCAGCCAGTCGTTCATCGCACGCTCAGGAAGACAACCGCGAGGATGGCGACTCCGCCCGCAATAGCGAGGGCGTAGGTGCGCACGAGGCCGTTCTGCGCACGCCCGAGCTCCCTCGAGCTCAGCCCGAAGCCTTCGGTGACCACGGACAGCGAGCCGGCGATGAACGGCTGCTCGATCAGCGCGTAGAAGCCGCGCGCGGCGAGATCAGACGGGTAATAGAAGAGCCAGTCGTACAGCTCATCCCAGTAGAACTTCTTCTCGAACAGGCGCACCGGCGCCGGGGCCTGCATCGTCTTCGCGCCGTAGATCCGCCACGCGATCCAGATGCCTGCGAGGCCGAGCCCGACCGCCCAGATCGATCCGACCGCCTCCTGCGTGTTCGTCGCTTCGACGATCGACGGCGTGATCGGCGCGAGCCAATCGTTCAGCGGATGCCACACCGGCGCGAACTGCAGGAAACCGCCGACCGCCGCGAGCACACCGAGCACGCCGACGGTCCAACGCATCGACAGCGGCCCCTCCTGTCCATGGTGCTTGTGGAAGTGCTCGCGCGCGAAGGAGCTCGGCTCACCCGTGAAGACGATGAAGAAGAGACGGAACGCGTACAGCCCGGTGAGCAGCGCGCCGAGCTCGCCGGCGACGAACAGCACGTCGCCGTACCAGCCGTGGTCAAGCGCTGCACTGAGGATCGAGTCCTTCGAGAAGAAGCCCGAGAACGGCGGCACGCCGACGAGCGCGAGCGAGCCGATCAGGAACAGCCACTTCGTCTGCGGCATCAGCTTCCCGATCCCGGAGAGCTTGCGGATGTCCTGCTCGCCCGCGATCGCGTGAATCGCGAGGCCGGCGACGAGGAAGAGCAGTGCCTTGAAGAACGCGTGCGTCAGCAGATGGAAGAGACCGTTCGAGTACGCACCCAGTCCGACGCCGAGGAACATGTAGCCGATCTGCGACATCGTCGAGTACGCGATCACGCGCTTGATGTCCGTCTGCACGAGCGCGATCAGCCCGGCCATCAGCAGCGTCGCCGCGCCCATCCCGGCAGCGAGGTCCTGCACGACGTACGCGTTCTCGAACAGCACGTGCGTGCGCGCGATCAGATACACGCCGGCCGTGACCATCGTCGCCGCGTGGATCAGCGCGCTGACGGGCGTCGGGCCTTCCATCGCGTCCGGCAGCCACGTGTGCAGCGGGATCTGCGCCGACTTCGCAGCCGCACCGCCGAGGAGCCCGAGCGCGACGAGGTTCGCGATCGTGCCGCCGTGCGGCGAGGTGGCGAACACGCTCGCGTAGTCGAGATGGCCGGTCTTCTCGATCACCAGGAACAGCGCGAGCGCCATCGTCGCGTCGCCGATCGCGTTCATCACGAACGCCTTCTTCGCCGCCGCTACTGCGGACGGCCGCTCCTGGTAGTAGCCGATCAGCAGGTAACTCGAGAGACCGACCATGCCCCAGCCGGCGAGCAGTAGCAGGAGGTTGCCGCCCTGCACCAGCAGCAACATCGAGAACACAAAGAGCGACATGTATGCGAAGAAGCGCCGCTCTTCGTCCTCGCCGTCCATGTAGCCGACCGAGTACGCGATGATCAGCGCGCCGACGCCGCTGACGATCAGCATCATGAACACGCTCAGCGGGTCGACGAGCAGCGAGAGCCCGAAGTGGTACGGGCCCGACGCAAGCCACGTCCACGACGTCGTCGTGTGCGCGCGGCTCGATGCGGTTTCGCCGTGCAGCTTCACGAAGGCGACGACGGCTGCGGCGAACGCGCCCATCGTCGTCACGGTCGACACGTAGCCGGCGGCGCGGCGCGAGAGCTTCGTGCCGCCGAGCATGATCGCCACCGTCGAGGCAAGCGGCAGCAGCAGGCAGATCCAAGCAGCGGCGGCCATTTAGCCTCGGAGCGTCCTTAGCTTGTCGACGTCGAGCTCGAGGTTGCGGCGGCCCATCGCGACGATCAAGCCCAAGCCGACGACGACTTCCGACGCAGCGACCGCCATCACCGAGATGGCGAAGATCTGGCCGTCCTCGCGGCCGTGCAGGCGCGCGAACGCGATCAGCAGCAGGTTCGAGGCGTTGAGCATGATCTCGACGGAGAGCAGGATGATCAGCGGCGAGCGGCGCACCATTACGCCGAGCGCGCCGGTCGCGAAGAGCAGCGCGCTCAGGATCACGTAGGCGCCGATGTCAGGCCCGTGCATCGACGTGTCCTCTGTTGTCGATGTTCGTGCGCGCGTGCGCTCCGAGGACGACGCCGCCGACGGCTGCGATCAGCAGCACGATCGAGGTGATCTCGAACGCGAGCAGGTGGTCGGTGAGGAAGAGCTTCCCGATTGCGCTCGGCGTGCCGAAGTTGCGGTTGATGTGCTGCTCGTGCGAGAGGAAGCCGCCCGCTTTCAGGCCGACGACGACGATCACCTCGGCCAGCAGCGCGCCACCGGCGAGCACGGCGCCGAGCACCTGCCACGACGGTCCGCCGGTCCACGGCGACACGTCGCTGCGATCGCCGAGGTATGCGATGACGAAGAGGAACATCACCATCACCGCGCCGCCGTAGACGAGAACTTGGCCGGCCGCGACGAACTCGCCGCCGAGCAGCAGGAAGAGAACTGCGAGCGACGCGAGGTTCCCGATCAGCGACAGCGCCGAGTAGAACGGGTTCGTGAAGCTGACGACCGCAAGTGCACTCGCAAGACACGCGAACGCGGCGACGATCCACACCACCCAGACGAGGAAGTTCGCCATTACGCGTTGTCCTTGTAGTACGGGATCGGCGTGTCGTAGAGATCGGGGTCGGCGACCGGTACACGCTTGATCGGCGGCGCGAGCAGCATGTCCTTCGTGTAGATGAGGTCGTCGCGGTTGTACTCGGAGATCTCGAAGTCGTTGCCGAGCGTGATCGCGTCGAACGGGCACGCGAGCTCGCAATAGCCGCAGAAGATGCAGCGCGACATGTTGATCTCGTAGATGCGCGCGTAGCGCTCGCCGGCGGAGACCCGGTTGTCGGGTGTGTTCTCGGCGGGAACGACGCGAATGCAGTCCGCCGGGCACGCGGCTGCGCAGAGCGAGCAGCCGACGCACTTCTCGAGGCCGTTCTCGAAGCGGTTCAGGCGATGGCGGCCGCGGAAGCGCGGGTAGACGGGGCGCTTGTACTCGGGGTACTGCTGCGTGATCGGCTTCTTGAAGACCTGCTTCAACGTGACACCGAAGCCGAGCAGCGTCTTCGGGACGACTGCCATTACTTCACCACCACCACGAGTGCCGCGGTTGCGAGTGCATTCACCGTCGCGACCGGGAGCAGGATCTTCCAGCCGAAGCGCATCAGCTGGTCGTAACGCAGGCGCGGCTGCGACGCACGCAGCCAGATGAATGCGGTGACCAGCATGAACAGCTTCGCGACGAACCAGATCGGCCCGAACTGGTCGAGCGAGTGCACCCACGGGAAGTGGTAGCCGTCGAAGAAGAGCGTCACGCAGAGGCCCGAGAGCGTGAGCATGTTGATGTACTCCGCCGCTTGAAAGAGCCCCCACCTCATTCCTGAATATTCAGTGTGGTACCCGGCGACGAGCTCGGTGTCAGCCTCGGGAAGGTCGAACGGCGGCCGCGACGTCTCCGCGATCCCGCCCAGCATGAACACGACCAGCCCCACGGCCTGCGGGATGAAGAACCACATCGTCGCCTGCTGCTTGTCGACGATGTCCTGCAGGTTCAGCGACTGCCCCATCAGCACGACGCCGAGCACGCTTAGCGCAAGCGACACCTCGTAGGACACGAGCTGCGCGCAGGTGCGCATCGAGCCGAGGATCGAGTACTTCGATTCCGACGCCCAGCCGCCGACGATGAAGCCGTAGATGCCGATCGAGCCGAGCGCGAAGATCAGGATCAGCGAGATCGGCACGTTGACGACGCTGCCGCGGATGAAGTGGCCGCCGACGTGCCAGCCCCCGCCCCACGGCAACACGCTGAACGCGGCGAGTGCGGTGAACATCGAGACGACCGGCGCGATGATGTACAGCGGCTCCTTGGCCGCGTCCGGCGCGAACGCTTCCTTGCGGATCAGCTTCAACAGGTCGGCGATCGGGACGAGCAAGCCCTTCGGGCCCGCACGGTTCGGGCCGTATCGGTTCTGCATGCGGCCGAGCACCTTGCGCTCGAGCCATGTCGTGAACGCGAAGAACACCATCAC
>DASUKC010000007.1:0-2772 GCA_036278975.1 Gaiellaceae bacterium | reverse complement strand
GGAGACTCGCGATGCACCGCAGCCACGTCCTGCGCTGGCTCGGCATCGCCGCGCTGCTTGTCGTCGCCGGCCTCACCGCGGTCGTCATCCTCGGGGTTGTCTTCGGCCCGAACGTCCTGCGCGCGCAGTGCTCGCTCTCCGACGTGCGCCAGCCGTACCTCGCCACGAACTCGTTCGTCACCTCGTCGCGCGGCGTGATGCTCGGCACGATCCCGGCGAAGCAGAACCGCGACAACCTCGAGCTGAGGCAGGTCTCGCCGTGGTTGCAGAAGGCGACGGTGGCGATCGAGGATCGCCGCTTCTGGCAGCACGGCGCGCTCGACTACACCGGCATCCTGCGCGCGGGCTGGGCCGACCTCACGCACTGGGGAACGGTGCAGGGCGCGTCGACGCTCACACAGCAGCTCGTGCGCAACCTCTATATCGGGCGTCCGTCGGAGACGCTGGGCCGCAAGATCAAGGAGGCGTGCCTGGCGCTACGACTCGCCGACAAGATGTCGAAGCGGCAGGTTCTCGCCGAGTACCTGAACGTCGTGTACTACGGCAACCAGGCGTACGGCGTCGACGCGGCAGCCGAGACGTACTTCTCGCGTCCGGCCGCCGACGTGACGGTCGTCCAGGCCGCGCTGATCGCCGGGCTGCCGCAGGCGCCGTCGACCGACGATCCGTTCGAGAACCCGCAGGCCGCGCTGTTCCGGCGCAACGAAGTGCTGCACGCGATGCTCGTCGCCGGCGACCTCAAGCCCGCCGCGTACGACTGGGCGGTGAAGCAACCGCTCCGGCTGCAACCGGGCTCGATCTACAAGCGCATCCGCGAGCCGTACTTCTTCAGCTACGTCGACCAGCAGCTCGTGTCGCAGTACGGGCAGCGAATCGTCGAAGGCGGCGGGTTGCGCGTGCAGACGACGATCGACCTGCGTCTGCAGCGCGCCGCGATGAAGGCGATCCGCACGCACCTGCACACGAAGTCCGACCCGTCGAGCGCGCTGGTTGCGATCGATCCGCGCAACGGCGACGTGCGCGCGATGGCGGTGTACGTGCCGAGCGGCCAGCGGCTGCAGTTCAACCTGGCGACGCAAGCGGGGCGCCAAGCAGGCAGCGCGTTCAAGCCGTTCACGCTCGCGGCCGTGCTCGAGCACGGCATCTCGCTCAACTCGTACTACAGCGGTCCGTCGTCGCTGCTCATCGACGACCCGCGCTGCATGACGGGCTCGCAGGAATGGGACGTGCACAACAACGCCGACGAGTCCGAAGGGACGATGAACCTCGTCGACGCGACCGCGAACTCGGTCAACACGATCTTCGCGCAGCTCGTCACCGAGGTCAGCCCGAAGTCGGTCGTGCGCATGGCGCACCGCATGGGCATCGACTCGTCGCTGAAGCCGGTGTGCTCGATCACGCTCGGCACGCAAGCCGTCAATCCGCTGGAGATGACGGACGCGTACGCGACGCTCGCAGCCCACGGTATGCGGCATGAGCCGCGCTCGATCGCCTGGGTGCACACCGCGGACGGGAAGCAGCTCGACTTCGATCAGCCGAAGCCGGCGCGCGCCGTCTCGGCGGCGATCGCCGACCAGGTCACGTACGCGCTGGAAGCGGTGACGCAGAAGGGCACCGGCACGGGCGCGGCGCTCGACCGCCCGATCGCCGGCAAGACGGGCACCGCCGAGGGCTTCGTCGACGCATGGTTCTGCGGCTATGTGCCGCAGCTCGTGACGTGCGTGTGGGTCGGCTACCCGCACCGCGAGGTGCCGATGGATTACGTCGAGGGCTACTCGCCGGTGTACGGCGGCACGATTCCCGCAGCGATCTGGCACGACTTCATGAGCGCCGCGCTGTGGCGCACGCCCGTCCTGAACTTCGCGACGCCCACGCTCACCGGCACTGCGCACTACGCGCCGAACCTTTATGCCGCAGCCGCGCCGCAGACGACGACCACGACGAAGAAATCGTCGCCGCCTCCCCCACCTCCGCCGACGACGACCACAGCAACGACCACAACGACGACAACAACGCCGGCTCCGCCACCGCCGCCGCAACACGGGCACGGGCATCACAAGCACTAGCCGTTTACGCAGCGCTTACGAGCGTTGATGCACATTCTTCATACCCCACGGGAATGAGGGATGCATGAAGCGCTATCTCGTTCTCGTAGTGGCCGTCGCGCTGCTCATTCCGGCGACGGCCTTGGCAACTCCGTCGTCGAACGCAAGCCGCGACTGCACCACGCTGAAGGCAAAGATGGGCGCAACCGCCTTCGGCAAGGCGTATGCGACCTTTGGGTCGTGCGTGTCGGCGATGACCCCGCTCGAACGGATGAATGCGACAAGCGCGCAGGAGTTGTGCGCCACCACGTTGGGCAAGACCCATAACGGTGTCATGTTCGAGCCGCTCTACGGCAGTGGCAGGAACGTGTTTGGCAAGTGCGTCTCGGACAAGAGCCAGGCGTCGGCGCAGGTCGTGCGGCAGACTCGGCCGAACCCGGCTCGGTCGTGCATAAGCGTCCGGACTCAGCCGAAGAACGCGTTCGGCAAGTGTGTGGCGAAGGCCGCGCATGCGCAGACGGCTGCAGAAGACTCAGCCGCGCGGCTCTGTCTCACCGAGCAGACGTTGTCGGGCTTCGTAACCCATTGGGGCACGAACGCGAACCGCTCCAACGCGTTCGGCATGTGCGTGTCGAGCACGGCGAAGTCGATCGAGCACCAGTCCTAGGTGTTCTAACAAGCAGTCGGTCAGGCGACTGACGGCAGCGGGCGGGGCGTTCGCGTCCCG
>DASUKC010000006.1:0-3485 GCA_036278975.1 Gaiellaceae bacterium | reverse complement strand
TCGAGCCCCGCGTGCAGCAGCGCTGCAAAGGTGAGGTACGGATTGCACGCCGGATCGGGGCAACGAATTTCCGCGCGCGTCGCCTGCTCCGACCCCGGCTTGTAGAGCGGGATGCGGATCAGCGCCGAACGGTTGCGCTGCGACCACGCCACGTACACCGGCGCCTCGAAGCCCGGCACCAGCCGCTTGTACGAGTTCACCCACTGCGCGAACACCGCCGACAGCTCGCGCGCATGACGCAGCAGGCCCGCGATGAACTGCTTGCCTTCCGGCGACAGGTGATGCGCGTCGTCACCGTCGAAGAAGCGGTTCCGCCCGCCGGTGAACAGCGACATATGCGTGTGCATGCCCGACCCGTTCTCGCCGAACAGCGGCTTCGGCATGAACGTCGCGTAGACGCCGTTCTTCGCCGCGACCTCCTTGACGATCAGCCGGTACGTGATCGTCGCGTCCGCCATGTCGAGCGCCGGGGCGTAGCGCATGTCGATCTCGTGCTGCGACGGCGCAACCTCGTGGTGGTGGTACTCGATCGCGATGCCCATCGCCTCGAGCGCGCGAATTGTCTCGTTGCGCAGCTCGGTCGCAGCATCCTGCGCCGTCATCGCGAAATAGCCGCCCTCGTCGAGCGTGGCGGTCGACTCTTTGTCGCGGAAAAGGAAGTACTCGAGCTCCGGGCCGATGTTGAACGTGTCGAAGCCCATCGACTGCATCCGGTCGAGCGCGCGGCGCAGCACGTAGCGCGGATCGCCTTCGTACGGCTGCCCGTCCGGCTTGACGATGTCGCAGATCATGCGGCCGACCGCCGCCTCGCCCTCGCGCCGCGGCATCAACTGGAACGTTGCGGGATCGGGGATCGCGACCATGTCGGACTCTTCGATCGCGTTGAAGCCCGTCACAGACGAGCCGTCGAAGCCCATCCCGTCGTCGAGCGCGCCCGCCATCTCGGACGGCGTAATCGCAAACGACTTGAGGTGACCCTCGATGTCGGTGAACCAAAACAGCACGTACTCGACGCCGTGCTTCTCAATCTCCTTGATGACCCGCTTTCGTGCCTCCGGGTCCGACGTTGCGCGGTCTTTGCTCTCGATCATGGCCATGCCGCGACTCTAAGCGAGCGGGAGATCGCGTGCGACGGTGACAGCGGCGTGACGATCGACGTAGCCAAGGCTGCGGTTGAGCGCCTGCATCGCCTCGTTGCCGGTCTGCGTCCAGGTGTAGAGCTCACGCACTCCGTGTGCGGAAGCCCACGCGATCGTCGCCTGCTTCAGCGCCTTGGCCACGCCTCGCCGCCGCCAGTCTCGGCGGACCGCGGTCAAGGCGTGCTCTGCGCGATCGGGCTGGTCGCGATCCTCGATCAGCCCGGCGCAGCCGACAATTTCTCCGTCCGCCATTGCAACGAAGGAGGCGTCGCGCCACGGCAGCCACCTGCGCTCCCAGTCGTCGGCGGTCACCTGCAACGGCGTCGGGGTGGGAACGTCTCGCAGCACCTCGACCGCGAGCTCTTCGTACACGCGCCGGAACAGATCGTCGCGCTCGGCTAGCGGGACAAGCTCGATCCCAGCCGGCGACTCCGGCATCGGCTCGCCCTCTCCAACGTTGCGCACCTGCTCGATCTGGCGGCCCGTCTCACGAAACCCGAACCGCTCGGCGAACGCGAACGATCCGGGGTCGTCGCAGTTCGCGCTCGCCCGGTCGTAGCCGAGCTGCGACGCATGGTCGGCGAGCGCCCGAAGCAACGCGGTACCGACGCCGCGCCGGCGTGCCTCGGGCAGAACCCGCGGCGCGACGGACGCCCCGCCGAGATCGGACTGGCCGGCGAGCCCCGATCCCGCGAGCACGCCGTCCAGTTCCGCAACGAGGAAGAGCTTCCCAGGCTCGGCGGTCCGCCGAAGCTCGTCGACCGGCGGGCACAGCTCGTACGGAAGAACGGCGAGCCGGACCTGCCGCCAGAGCTCGAGGTCGGCGTCGGACTCGGCTACGCGGATCTCGATCATCCGGAGCGCTTGAGCTTGCCGTGCTTCTTCGCGTACCGCTCGCCCGCCTTGAAGACGAGGAGGCCGATCGGGATCGAGAACGCGCCGATGATCAGCAGCGGCCAGACGTCCGCCCACGCGAGCCCCGCCCCGTTCAGGATCTGCTCGCGGTTGCCACGCAACGCGTAGGTCGCCGGCGAGATCTTCGCGATCCACTGCATCCAGGTCGGCAGCACGGTCACCGGGTAGTAAACGCCCGACACGACGAGCATCAGGCCCTGCGCGACGAAGCCGAGCTGCGTGCCTTTCTCCGGCGAGATCAGCGGCAGCACCGCGGTCATCATCCCGACGCCGATGAACGACACCGACGCAATCGCGAGCAACGCAACAGCCGCACCGTAATTCGCATGCGGGACGTGCAGCCCGATGAAGGCGACGACGGCGAGGAACACCGCGGCCGCGCGCACGAGGCCGTAGATCACCGCGTACACGCCCATGCCGATCAGGTGCACCGGCCGCGAAACCGGTGCCATGAACGTGTATTCGATCGTCCCTTCCCAACGCTCCCACGCGACCGTCTCGGTGACGATCTCGAAGATGATCCCGAGGAACGCCCAGATGACGCCGCCGACGAGCAGCTTCGCCTCGAGCGAGTTCTGCTCGGCCGGCGACACGCCGACGCCTTTCGCGATGAACACGATCGTCAGCGTGTTCGCGATCGTCCAGAGCAGGAACGCGAGATCCCACAGGAAGTAGCGCTTCGTCAGATACAGGTTGCGCTCGACGACGCCGTACAAGCCGATCAGCTCGTCGCGCAACACACGCGCGCGCGTAGGTGAGTACTCAGCAAGCGTCATTTACGCGAACACCTCCCGGTCCTTCTCTTCTTCGGATGTCTCGTCTTCGAACGTGCGACCGGTCGCAGCGAAGAACACCTCTTCGAGCGTGTTCACGCCGTAGCGGCGTTTCGCCTCGTCGACGGATTCCAGGAACAGCAGCTCACCCCGGTCGAGCAAGCCGACGCGGTCGGCCAGTTCCTCCGCCTCACGCATGTCGTGCGTGCAGAGCAGGATCGTAGAGTCGTGATTCGCGCGGATCTCGCGGATGAACGACTGCACTTCTGCCTTCGACCGCGGGTCGAGGCCCGTCGTCGGCTCGTCGAGCAGCAGCACGACGGGTGACGTGAGCAGCGCACGTGCGAGCGCGACCTTTTGCTGCATGCCACGCGACAGGTTCTCCATCGCCTCGCCTCGACGGTCGGACGGGAAGCCGACGCGCTCGAGGATCGCGGGGATCTTCACATGCGTCTCGCGCGGCCCCATGCCGTAGAAACGCGCCGCGTAGGCGAGGTTCTCAGCCGCACTCATCTTCTTGAAGAAGCTCGCTTCGACACTGACCCGGTTGACCAACCTCCGGACAGCTCTGGCGTCCTTGAAGACGTCGTGGCCGAAGACCCATGCCTCGCCGCCGTCCGGCAGCAGGAGCGTCGAGAGGACGCGAACCAGCGTGGAC
>DASUKC010000005.1:0-48694 GCA_036278975.1 Gaiellaceae bacterium | reverse complement strand
GAGTTCGCGGGCGGCGTATTGGCGCCGGGCGTCGAGATCTCGATGGACGCGCTGTTCGCGCGCGCAGCGCGGCTACCGCGTGTTCCCTTCGCCGCGCCGGAGCGTGTGATCAGCCAGACGACCGTGGCGGCGCTGCAGTCGGGGCTCGTCTACGGCTTCGCCGGCCAGGTCGACGCGATCGTCGACCGCATCCGCGAGGAACTGGCCGCACCCGATGCGCCCGTTGTGGCGACCGGCGGCCTCGCCGACCTGATCGCACCGCATTCCCGCACGATCACCGCGGTCGACCCGGAGCTCACGCTCGAGGGCCTGCGGCTCGTGTGGGAGAGAAACCGGGCGTAAACCGGTGCCAGGCTGGCGCTAGCCGCCGCCGTAGAGGCTGATCGGCAGCGAGTCGAGCAGCACCTCGTCCACCTCGGGAAGCTCGTCGAGCAGCCGCTCGAGCACGAAGCGCGCGCCGGGTGCGGCAGCGAAGAGGCGAGCCTCGACCTCGTCGAGCGAATTCAAGACCACGATCTCCTGCTTGAACGGCTTCGCGAACCGCCCGCGGCCGAGGTACCAGCCGTAGAACTTCTTCAGGAAGCTCGTCGCGCGCTGCTCGCCGAGCTCGCGCGCGGTCTCGCGCATGAACAGCACGAGCTCTGCGACGACCTCTTCGCGCGACGGCTCGGAGTCGTCGCCCATGATCTCGCGCAGCGCCCACGGGTTTCCTTGCGCGGCGCGGCCGACCATCACGGCGGCAGCACCGGTGGTCGCGAGCACCATCTGCGCACGTGCGCGCGAATTCACATCGCCTGACGCGACGATCGGCACGTCGACGAGCGACACGAGCTCGGCCGTCAGCGAGTGGTCGGCGGTGCCGGTGTACATCTGCTTCGCCGAGCGCGGATGCAGCGTCAACGAGGACGCGCCCGCCTCCACCAAGCGCGGCCCGACCTCGAGACACGTGCGCGAGCCGTTCTCGACTCCGCGCCGCATCTTCACCGAGACCGGCAGCGACGTCGCCTCCGCAACCGCCGAGACGAGCCGGCACGCATGATCGGGATCGTCGAGCAGCGACGCACCGGCGCCCGTCTTGGTGACCTTGCGCACCGGGCAGCCGAAGTTCATGTCGACGATGTCTGCGCCGGCGGCCTCCACGATCCGCGCCGCCTCCGCCATCGCCGCCGGCTCCGAGCCGAAGATCTGGATCGCCAGGGGATGCTCGTCGGCCGCCACGCGCAGGTAGCCGAGCGTCCTCTCGTTGCGGTGCTGGATGCCGGCCACCGAGACCATCTCGGAGCACATCAACCCCGCCCCGTAGCGGCGGCCCTGCCGGCGAAATGCCTGCACGCTGACGCCTGCCATCGGCGCCAGAACGAGGCGGCTCGGGATCTCGACACCGCCCAGGAACCAGGGCTCACGCAGGTCGACGCTCATTGCCCGGAAATCGTAGCCCCCATCTTGCGGCGCGCTTGACGGTGCGGCTACCATTCCCGCCCGTTTTGGGGCGACTGGAGGTCTTTTGAAGGAAGTAATCCTCACCGCCGAGGGGTACGAAAAACTGAAGAAGGAGATCGACCTTCTCCGCGGCGACAAACGCCGTGAGGTGGCCGAGCGCATCCGCGTCGCGCGCGAGTTCGGCGACATCGCCGAGAACGCAGAGTACGACGACGCCAAGAACGAGCAGGCGATGCTCGAGCACCGGATCGCCCAGCTCGAGGAGCGCCTCCTCTCGGCTCGGGTGATCACAAAGCGCGAGATCTCGAAGGACACCGTGTCCGTCGGCTCGCACGTCCGCCTGCGCGACATGCAGGCAAACAAGTCGATCGAGTACCACATCGTCGGTTCCGCCGAGGCGAATCCGGCCGAGAACAAGCTGTCCAACGAGTCGCCGGTCGGCAAGGCGATCATGGGCCGCAAGAAGGGCGAGATCGTCGAGGTCGCCGCACCGCGCGGCGCACTCAAGTTCAAGATCATGGAGATCAAAGCCGCGTAGTACGGTCGGCTGCATGGAAATCATGCGGCTGCAGCGGTCGAGGCTCCACGAAGCGAGCGACGTTCTCGCCCGCGCATTCTTCGACGACCCGGCTTGGGTCTGGATGTTCCCGAGCCGGAGTCGTCGCGCGCGCATCCTGCCGTGGCTGTTTCGGCTCGGCTTCGACATGACGGCGGCCGACGTGTGGGTGAACGCCGACGGCCCTGTGGTCGGAGCCGCGCGCTGGCTGCCGCCGGGACGGCCGGCGATGCGGTTCGGCCCGACGCTGCGCGCGCTCGCGATGACGCCGCTGCGGCTCGGCGCGACCACCGGCAGGTTCCTCGCCTACGGAAGATCAGTCGAGTCGATGCGCACGCGCGTCGCCCCGGGGCCGCACTGGTACCTCGCGGGCATCGGCGTCGACCCGGCCGAGCAGCGGCAGGGGATCGGCGGCGCGCTGATGCAGCCGGGGCTCGACGGCTCGGCACGCGACGGAGTGCCGGCCGTGCTGCTCACGAACAGCGAGCTCAACCTCTCCTTCTACGAGCGTCACGGCTTCCGCACCGTGTTCCAAGGGGAAACGCCAATAGACGGGCCACACTGCTGGGCTATGGTCCGAAACCCCGTGGTCAGGCATCCCCAATGAGCCTTCCGAAGAGATTCCCGGATCGCGATCAGATCGCCGACGTTCTCGGCGCCGTCGACGACGAAAACGCAGCACCGCGTCGTGTCGCCGGCCGTGTCATGGCGCGCCGCGACATGGGCAAGCTCGTCTTCATCGACCTCGTCGATCGCAGCGGGCGCATCCAGCTGATCGTTCCCGCCGAGCTCGCAGACCAGGCAAAAGAGCTCAACCTCGGCGACATCGCCGGTGTCACGGGAGCACCCGGGAGATCAAGACGCGGCGAGCCGTCGCTGACGGTGACGCAGCTCGAGCTGCTCGCGCGGATCACCGTGCCGCTGCCCGACACGTTCCACGGGATCACCGACGTCGAGGCGCGTTACCGCCGCCGCTACGTCGACCTGCTGATGAACGAGGAGACGCGGAACGACTTCGTCTTTCGCTCCCGGCTGACATCCGCACTTCGGCGACGCCTCGACGGGGACGGGTTCGTCGAGGTCGAGACGCCGGTCTTGCAGACGCAGTACGGCGGAGCGTTCGGCCGGCCGTTCACGACGCACCACAACCAGCTCGCGCAAGACCTCTATCTACGCATCGCGCTCGAGCTGCCGTTGAAGCGGCTGATCGTCGGCGGGCTCGAGAAGGTCTACGAGATCGGGAAGGTCTTTCGCAACGAAGGCGTCGACTACAAGCACAACCCCGAGTTCACGATGCTCGAGTGGTACGAAGCGTTTGTCGACTACCGCGACACGATGGAGCGGTTCGAGAATTTGATCGCGGGAGTCGCGCAGGACTTGGTCGGCACGACTGTCGTCGAGTGGCGCGGACACACTGTCGATCTCAAGCCACCGTGGAAGCGGCTGAAGCTCGTCGACGCGCTCGAGGAGCACGGCGTCTGGTCGGAGGACGAGGCCGAGTTGCGCAAGCTTCTCGAAGACAAGGGCATCGACACGACAAACGACAAGACGTGGTCGCTGCTCGTCGACCATGCGCTGACGAATTACGTCGAGCCGCGGCTGATCGAGCCGACGTTTCTCTACGACTACCCGGTGCGGCTGTCGCCGTTTGCGCGGCTCACGGACGGGAGCAAGACGATCGTCGAGCGCTTCGAAGGCTTCGTCGCCGGTACCGAGATCTGCAACGCGTTCAGCGAGCTGAACGACGCCGAGGAACAGGCAGAGCGTTTCGCGATGCAGAAGGACGAAGGCGCAGGCGGCAACGTCGAGGCCGAGCCCGGCGACGCCGATTACGTCGAGTCGTTGCGCTACGGCATGCCGCCCGCAGGCGGCATCGGTTTCGGCATCGACCGTCTCACCATGATGTTTCTCGGCAAGGACTCGATTCGCGACGTCATTCTTTTCCCCGCGCTGCGCGCACGCGACTGATGGTTCGTCCGAGGTAGACGGTGTTCGAGCGCTTCACGCCGTCCGCTCGCAGTGTGCTCAGGCTCGCGGAAGAAGAGGCGCGCGCGCTCGACCACGATTACATCGGCACCGAGCATCTTCTGCTCGGCCTGCTCCGCGAAGGGGAGGGCATCGCCGCCCGCGTGCTCGCCGCAAACGGCGTCACGCTCGAACCGGTTCGCGAGCGCACGATCAGCGTTGCCGGGCCGGGGCGCCACTCGCCCGAGGGGATGATCCCGCTCACGCCGCGCTCCCAGGGCGTGCTCGAGCGGGCAGCTACGGAGGCTGATGAGCTCGGCCACTCGCTTGTCGGAACGGAGCACGTCTTCCTTTCGATGCTGCGTGAGACGGAGGCTTTCTCGACGCTGATCGTGCGCGACCTCGGCACGACCGAGGACGAGCTGCGCGCCGCGACGCTCCGCGCTTTCGTCACCACTCTGTGATTTCCAGCAACTTTTCGCGCGCCGCGGGACCCCCGATCCGGGGAGTACCATGGCCTGCTCCAAGAGGGCAATCCGTTTGAAACCGCCCGGTCAGGCGGAAGAAAGAGAGACACAGTGTTCGAAAGGTTCACCGAACGGGCTCGCCAAGTCGTCGTCCTCGCTCAGGACGAAGCACGCGCGCTGAAGCACAACTACATCGGCACCGAGCACATCCTGCTCGGCCTGCTGCGCGAAGAGGAGGGCCTTGCTGCCCGCGTCCTCGAGTCGCTCGACATCACCGTCGAGGAAGTCCGCGCGCAGGTTGCCCGCATCGTCGGCCAGGGTGACGAAGTCACCACCGGCCAGATCCCGTTCACGCCGCGCGCGAAGAAGGTGCTCGAGCTCGCGTTGCGCGAAGCGCTTTCGCTCGGCCACAACTACATCGGCACCGAGCACATCCTGCTCGGCCTCGTGCGCGAGAACGAAGGTGTTGCTGCACGGATCCTGCTCGACTTCGACGCCGACGCGGAAAAGATCCGGAACGAGATCATCCGCATGCTGTCCGGCCCCGGCCGCCGGCAGGGCGGCGCGGGTCCCGCAAGCGAGAAGGGCAAGAGCTCGAAGCTGCTCGACCAGTTCGGCCGCAACTTCACGAAGCTCGCGAGCGAAGGCAAGCTCGATCCGGTCGTCGGCCGCCAGACGGAGATCGAGCGGATCATGCAGATCCTCAGCCGGCGCACGAAGAACAACCCGGTCCTCATCGGCGAACCGGGCGTCGGCAAGACTGCCGTCGTCGAAGGGCTCGCGCAGCGCATCTCGGGCAACCAGGTTCCCGACACGCTGAAGAACAAGCAGATCTACAGCCTCGACCTGGCCGCGCTCGTCGCCGGCTCGAAGTACCGCGGTGAGTTCGAAGAGCGCCTGAAGAAGGTGATGAAGGAGATCACCCAGCGCGGCGACATCATTCTGTTCATCGACGAGCTCCACAACCTCGTCGGCGCGGGCGCTGCCGAAGGTGCGATCGATGCTGCATCGATTCTCAAGCCTGCGCTTGCGCGCGGCGAGCTGCAGACGATCGGCGCGACGACGCTCGACGAGTATCGCAAGTATTTGGAGCGCGACAGCGCGCTCGAGCGCCGCTTCCAGCAGATCCGTGTCGACGAGCCGACCACCGACGACACGGTGCAGATCCTGCGCGGCCTGCGCGACCGCTACGAAGCGCACCATCGCTGCAAGATCACCGACGAGGCGCTCGACGCAGCCGCCTCGCTCGCCGACCGCTACATCCAGGATCGCCATCTCCCCGACAAGGCCATCGACCTGATCGACGAGGCCGCGTCGCGCATGCGCATCAAGACGATGACCGCCCCGCCGCGTTACCGCGAGCTGGAGGACGAGATCGAGAAGGTGCGCACGGAGAAGGAAGCGTCGATCGAGAACCAGGAGTTCGAGACTGCTGCGTCGCTCCGCGACAAGGAGCGCAAGCTCACGCAGAAGAAGCGGGAGCTCGAGGAGCAGTGGCGCGACCAGGAGCAGGTCGAGCAGCCGGAGATCGGCAAAGAAGAGATCGCCGACATCGTCTCGATGTGGACGGGCATCCCGGTGTTCGAGCTGACCGAAGCCGAGTCGAAGCGCCTCGTTCGCATGGAGGAGGAGCTGCACAAGCGCGTCATCGGCCAGGACGCGGCGATCGTCGCCGTCTCGAAGTCGATCCGCCGCGCGCGCGCCGGCATCAAGGATCCGAAGCGCCCCACCGGCTCGTTCATCTTCCTCGGCCCGTCAGGCGTCGGGAAGACCGAGCTCGCGCGCACGCTCGCCGAGTTCCTGTTCGGTGACGAGGACGCGCTCATCCAGATCGACATGTCGGAGTACATGGAGAAGCACGCCGTCTCGCGCCTGGTCGGCTCGCCGCCTGGGTACATCGGCTACGACGAAGGTGGGCAGCTCACAGAGTCGGTGCGCCGCAAGCCGTACTCGGTCCTGCTCTTCGACGAGATCGAGAAGGCGCACCCGGATGTCTTCAACATCCTGCTGCAGATCCTCGAGGACGGGAAGCTCACCGACTCGCAGGGCCGCAAGGTCGACTTCCGCAACGTCATCGTGATCATGACGTCGAACATCGGCTCGGCGTCGATCTCGAAGAACGTCACGCTCGGTTTCAGCATCTCGGCCGACGAGGGTCTCAGCTACGACGACATGAAGACGCGGGTCATGACCGACCTGAAGAAGGCGTTCCGGCCGGAGTTGCTTAACCGCATCGACGAGATCATCGTCTTCCCGAAGCTCGCCAAGGACGAGGTGCTGCAGATCGTCGACCTGATGATGAACCGCGTGCGCGTGCAAATGGCGGAGCACGAGGTGACGATCGAGCTGACCGACGAGGCGAAGGACATGCTGGTCGAGAAGGGCTGGGATCCCACGATGGGTGCGCGGCCGCTGCGCCGCGCGATCCAGCGCTACATCGAGGATCCGCTCGCCGACTACATCCTTGGCCGCGAGCTGCAGCCGGGGTCGACGATCCTCGTCGCCCGCAAGAACGACGAGGAAGTCGACATCACGGTCGTGCCGCCTGCGGCGCCCGAGATGATCGGCGTCTCCGCCGCGCCCGACACGCCCGGCGACGAGCTCGACGAAGCCAACTAGGAGGCCTCCTACAGCGCGCGCCTCGGCGGCACCCCGCTGACCGCCCGGTAGCCCGCGAACGAGCTGTCGAGCACGCCTTCGCCGCCGGTGAGATCCGGCAGCTGGCGCTGCAGCTCGTGCAGCCGCGCCGCGGGCAGCTCGCCTTCGAGCACGGCGACGTCGCCGTCGAGCGACGTGTCGTCGACGGTACCGCCGAGCCTGGCGATCGTCGCCGTCAACGGGCCGATCAGCGCGACCGGGATCTCGGTGCGTGTGCGCAGCATCGGCTCGCAGACCACCGTGCCGGCACGCTTCACCGCCTCGCGGATGACGAGCGGTGTCAGCCCCTTGAAGTCGCCGGCCGTCGACGCGCCGCGCTTCGACGGCGAACCGTCCGCGACAGCGTGCGCAACCTCGGTGAGCGTCACGATGCAGTCGGTGACCTGCCAGCCGTACAGCCCGGACAGCAACGTGGCCTCGACGTACTCGCGCATGTGCTCCTCGAAGCCGGCATGCGTCTTGTAGATGTGCAGCGGCACGACGTCGGCGCCTGTCTCCGCGCGGTAGACGAGCCCTGACTCCGGCGGGCCCGGCTCGATGCGGAAGCCGAGTGTCGCGTCGAACGGGTTGCCGTCTTCGTGGATGGCGACGAACGCGCGGCCGCTGCGCACCGGGCGCTCGACGTAGATCGGCGTCGTCTCGCGGAACTCGACCGCGATGCCGAACTCGTCGGCAAGCGTCGCGCCGACCACCTCCTTCTGCACCTCGCCGTACAGCGATACGGAGATGACGCCGTCCGAGCGGCGCACGCCGATCAGCGGGTCCTGCTCTTCGAGCTGCGTCAGCGCGAGGCGCAGCTTCGGTCCGTCGCCCGGATTCAGCGGAGCGACGACCGACTCGAGCGTGGGCGGAGCGAAGTGATGGTCGCGCGACGAATGTCCTTCGCCGAGCCAGTCGCCGACCCGCGCCCCCTCGAGGCCCCAAAGCTTCGCGACCTCGCCGGCGGACGCCGACGGCCGAGTCACCGCACCGCCCTGTTCGAATACGGCGAGCGCGGTTACTTTCGCGCCGCCGATGCGATCACGCGTGCGAATCGTCCCGCCGAACAGTCGGGCGTAGACGATCTTCTCGTTGCGCGGGCCGCGCTCGATCTTGAACACCTTCGCCGAAGCGAGTGCCGAAGGATCGCCGGACGCGCCCGGCAGCAGCTGCACGATGCCGGCTGCGAGCTCCTCGACGCCTTCACCGGTTCGTGCCGAACCTTGGAAGGTCGGATCATCCCGTCCCAGGCGCTCGCGGATCTCGCCGATCACACGCCCGGCGTCGGCGCCCGTGCGGTCGAGCTTGTTGACGAAGAACAGCGTCGGCACCTCCAGCCGCTCGAGCGCGCGCATCAGGATGCGCGTCTGCGGCTGCACGCCTTCGACGCCCGACACGACGAGCACTGCGCCGTCGAGCACGCTCAGCACGCGCTCCACCTCGGCGATGAAGTCCGGGTGCCCCGGTGTGTCGATCAGGTTGACGTGGACGTCGCCGATCGCGAACGACGCCACTGTCGAACGGATCGTAATCCCGCGTTGCCGTTCGAGCGCGAGCGTGTCGGTGTGTGTCGTTCCCGCGTCGACACTGCCGAGCTTGGTGATGACGCCCGCGTTGTACAGCAGGCGCTCTGTGAGAGTTGTCTTACCGGCGTCTACATGCGCCAGGATTCCAAGGTTGAGCTCTTTCCGAGACACGCGTCATACCCTCCGAATAGGTCGCAAAGCAATTCGTGGTCATGACTGCGTGTGGCAACGGGTGCCCCTTCCTTGGTTGACGCGATCATCATAAAGGTGCCAGGCACCAAGTGCGCCTGGCACTAATCCGAGAGCTGCCAAACGTCGCTCCGCAGCAGCGGAACAACTCTGCCGTCGCGCGTGTGCGCGTCGACCGCAACCTCGGGGCCGCCGATCATGAAGTCCGTGTGCACCGACGACTTGATATTCGCACCGGGCGCATCCGGGTCGGACAAAGCCTCGGTGTAGCCGCCGCCGTAGGCGATGTGGCACGTGGCGTTCTCGTCGAACAGCGTGTCGGAGAAGATGATCCCGGTCTGGCCGACGCGCGACGTGCCGTCGACGAGCGACACCTCGCCGAGAAACGGCGCGTTCTCGTCGGTGTCGAGCTGGCCGCGCACGACCTCGGCGCCGTTCTCCGCCTGCACGTCGACGATCTTCCCGTCCTTGAACGTGACGACGAGCCCACGGATCACCTGCCCGTTCAGCTCGAGCGGGCGCGTCGACGTGACAACGCCGTTCGTGCGCACCTTGGCCGGTGTGGTGAAGACTTCTTCCGTCGGCATGTTCGCGACGTAGTGCAGGCCGTCCATCGTCACGGAGTCGGCGCCTTTCCAGCGCGACTCGTCGAGCAACCCGACGGTGAGATCGGTGCCCGGCCCGACGAAATGCAGCGCGTCGATGCCGAGCGCGTCGAGCGCGACGACGCGGCGCTCGAGCCGCTCGACGTGGTCGCGCCACGCCTGCACCGGATCGTCTTCGTCGAGCCGCACGCAGAACGCGACCGCCTCCCACAGCTTGTCCATGTCGGGCTCGCCGAACACGGTACGGGCCCAGCCCTCGTTCGGGCACGAGATCACCGTCCAGTTGTTCAGCATCGCTGCGACCTGGCGCATGTTCTCTTCCGCCAGTTCGAGCATGCGCGCTTTGCCGACGCGCTCGCCCGGAAGGTCCGCAAGTAGCTCCGGCTCGGCCTCACCCGTCAAAGCGACGATCGCTGCCTTCTCTTCGCCGATATCCTTCGCACGCGAGAGCAGCCACGGCGGCGTCCACGACAGCACGTCCGCGGGCGCGGTCTCGATCATGGCGCGGCGGATGTGCTGGTCGCTGTAGAGCACGTCGACGTAGCGCGCGCCCGCGGCGTACGCGGCGCGCGTCACTGCGCGAATGACCGGCGCGTGCTCGACGCGGCCGAGTACCTCGACGAGCTGCCCTGGCTGGACGTTCGCGCCGACGCGGACTGCGAGCTCTGCGTACCGCTCGATCAGCTCGTCAGTTGCCATACGTCCTCGCGAAGGATCGGTACGGCTTCGCCGGCGGCTGTGATGCCGTCGACGTCGAGCTGCGGGCCACCGACCATGAAGTCGGTGTGAACCGTCGAGCTCGCATTGACGCCTTCGCCGAGCTCGCCGCGGATGCACTCGACGATCGCGAAGCCATAGGCGATATGGCAGGTGGCGTTCTCGTCGTACAGCGTGTCGAAGAACGTAAGCCCGGTCTGGCCGACCTTCGAATCGCCGTCGACGAGCGCGAGCTCACCGAGATAGGCAGCGCGCTCGTCGGAGGCGAGCTGGCCACGGACGACGTCGGCGCCGTGCTTCGCGTCGACCTCGACGATCTTCCCGTCCTTGAACGTCACCTTCAGACCCTCGACGACGTCGCCTGCGAGGGCAAGCGGCTTCGTCGAGGTGATGTAACCCTCGGCGCGCCGGCAGTCGGGTGTCGTGAAAACCTCTTCCGTCGGCATGTTCGGCACATAAGGGATGCCGGACGCGGTCGTGAACTCGGCGGCGAGCCAGTCGGCCTGGTCGAGGAGGCCCACGGTGAGATCGGTGCCCGGGCCGCGGTAGCGGATCGCGTCGAACTTGCGCTGGTTGAGTATTGCGGCGCGCGCTTTGAGCTTCGCGACGTGCTCCTGCCATGCGGCGACAGGGTCGGGCTCGTTCAGGCGCGTGCAAAACGCGACTGCTTCCCAGAGCTTCTCGACGTCCGGCTTGCCGAACACCTTCGTCGCCCAACCCTCGTTCGGATACGCAAGCCCCGACCAGTTGAGGACGTGGTCGCTGTAGTGCTTCATGGCGATCTCGATCACGCCGGTCATGCGGTCGCGGCCGACGAGCTGTCCGTCGAGGCCCGCAAGCAACTCCGGCTCGGGGTCGCCGGTCGTGCCAAACGTGGCGTTGCCCGCCATTGCACTCCAGCGCTCTTTCAGCCACTCGGGCGAATAACCGACCGCTCCCTCGGGGCCGAGCTCGAGCTTCGCCTTACGCACGTGCTGGTCGGTGTAGAGCACGTCGACGTAGCGCGCGCCCGCCGCGTAGCCGGCCCGCGTGAGCGCGCGCACGAGCGGGGCGTGCTGCACGATCGCCGTGATGAACAGGTCCTGACCCGGTTGGAGATTCGTGCCGACCTTGACCGCGAGCTCCGCGTACTTCTCGAGGCGCTCGTCTAGCTCAGCTGCCATACGTCCTTCTCGATGATCGTCTCCTCGCTGCCGTCCTTGTGGACGCCGGTGACGGTCACCTCTTGGCCGCCGACCATGAAATCGGTGTGCACGGCGGAAACGTTCAAGCCGCGCTCCTGCAAGCCGTTCGTGTCGAGGCCGTCGAGGCTGCCGTCGGTCGCGGCCTGGATCGCGCTACCGAACGCGATGTGACACGTCGCGTTCTCGTCGAACAGCGTGTTGAAGAACGTGATGCCGGTCTTGCCGACGCGCGATGTGCCGTCGACGAGCGCGAGCTCGCCGAGATGCCGCGCGCTGTCGTCGGTGTCGAGCTGCGCGCGCACGGCGTCGACACCGACTGAGGCTGAGACGTCGACGATGCGGCCGTCGGCCAGAGTCACGACCAGGTCGTGCACGACGGTGCCGCCGAGCTGCAGCGGGAGCGTCGAGCGGATCGTTCCGTCCGCGCGACGGCGGTCCGGCGTGGTGAAGACCTCTTCGGTAGGCATGTTCGCGACGTGAAACACGCCTGAGGTCGTCTCGGTGCCGCCGCCCATCCATTTGTGTTCCGGCAAGAGGCCGACCGTTAGCTCGGTGCCGGGGCCGGTGTAACGGAGAGCGTCGAACCTGCGCTCGTTCAGCTGCACAGCGCGCTCCCGCAGCCGCGCCGTGTGCTCGCGCCACGCAGCGACGGGGTCGGGCTCGTCGAGGCCGACCGTTTCGGCGACGGCGCCCCAGAGCCGTTCGACATCGGGCTCGCCGAAGACTTGCTCCGCCCAGCCTGCGACGGGACAGGCTGCGATCGTCCAGCTCATCGTGCGGGTGTTCTGGCCGCGACGCGCCTGTTCGAGCACGCTGATCAGCCGCGCTTTGCCGACGCGGGTCTGGTTGAGATCGGCAAGCAGCTCAGGGTCGGGGTCGCCCGCGACCATGATCAGCGCGCCACCGTCAGCCGAGTTGCTCATGCGCTCGACCATCCAGGGCGGCGAATACGTGAGGACATCCTCGTCGGCGTTCTCGATCATCGCGCGGCGCACGTGGCCGTCGCCGTACAGCACGTCGACGTACTCAGCGCCTGCGGAATAGGCAGCGCGGGTCAGCGCGCGGACGAGGTCGGCGTGCTCGACGGCAGCGTTGATGAACACCCGCTGGCCGGGTTGGACGTTCGCCCCGACGCGCACGATCAGCTCTGCATAACGATCGACCCGCTCCACGTCGGCCAACGATATAGAGAAGCCTCTATTTCGTGTCGAGGACGACACAATGCCGTCGGGGGCTGGGAGTACCGTCGTCTGCCCGTGGCCAAGACAGCAGCGATCCAGCACGTCTGCAGCGAGTGCGGCACCGCCTCGACCCGCTGGCTCGGGCGCTGCCCGGGCTGCGGCGCCTACGGAACTCTGGTCGCCGAGGCGCCTGCGCCACGCGGTGGCCGGCGGCCTGCTGGGGCTGCGCCTTTGCGGCTCGTCGAGGTGGTTGCCGAGGAGTCGGAGCGCATGTCGACCGGCGTGCCGGAGCTCGACCGCGTGCTCGGCGGCGGGCTGGTGCCTGCGTCGGTCGTGCTCGTCGGCGGCGAGCCGGGCGTCGGCAAGTCGACGCTTCTTTTGTCCGCGCTCGGTGCGATGTCGGCGGATCGTCGCGCGCTGCTCGTCACCGGCGAGGAGTCGGTCGCGCAGGTGAAGCTCCGTGCCGCGCGTCTCGGCGGTTGCGACGACGTCGAGATCCTGGCCGAGACCGAGCTCGACGTCGTCTGCGAGACGCTCGAGCGTGAACGACCGGCAGTTTGCGTGGTCGACTCGGTGCAGACGCTCTGGTCGCAGGAGGTCGGCTCCGCGCCGGGCTCCGTGTCCCAGGTGCGCGAGGCCGCGTCGCGGCTGCTACGCGTCGCCAAGGAGACGGGCGTCGCCACCTTCCTCGTCGGCCACGTCACGAAGGACGGCGCCGTCGCCGGTCCGCGCGTGCTCGAGCACCTCGTCGACTGCGTGCTGCAGTTCGAAGGTGACCGCTACCACGCGCATCGCGTGCTGCGCGCGGTGAAGAACCGTTTCGGCTCGACCAACGAGCTCGGCGTGTTTGAGATGACCGGGGCCGGGCTGGTCGGCGTGCCCGATCCCTCCGAGCTGTTCGGGCGCGTGCAGGGCGGCGAGGTGGGAGCGGCGGTTGCCTGCACGCTCGAGGGGACGCGACCGCTGTTGCTCGAGATTCAGTCACTGGTCGCGCCGACCGACCTCGCCATGCCGCGGCGCGTCGGCACCGGCGTCGATCCGAAGCGGCTCGCGATGATCGTCGCCGTGCTCGCACGGCATGCGGGCATCGGGCTGGGCGCCGCCGACGTGTTCGTGAACGTTGCGGGCGGCGTGCGCATCGACGAGCCGGGCGCAGACCTCGGAATTGCGCTCGCAATTGCGTCGGCGGCGAAGGGCGTGCCCGTGAAAAACGACCTTGCAGCGTTCGGCGAGATCGGCCTGACGGGCCGGCTGCGCGGGGCGGCGCAGGCCGACCGTCGCGTCGAGGAATGTCGCAAATTGGGGATTTCGACGGTGCTTGCGCCGGCCGGCACGAAGGGCGCGACCGTCGCGGCCGACACTCTGCGGAAGGCGCTGCAGGCGGCTCTCGAGAACCCTGCCTGAGCAGGGATTTCGGTCGAAAAACCCTGGAAATGTGGCGTTTTTCCAGGAATTCTGGTACCCTGTCGTTCCCGCCGGTGAGCCCATTTAGGGCCGCTGGCACTGTTTTGTCAGAAGACTCAGTTACGAACATCGCGGATCAGAGGAGCGCACTTGTACAAGGTCGGTGACAAGGTGGTGTATCCGCACCACGGTGCCGGGACGGTCGTCAAGCGGGAAAAGCGCGAGGTGTTGGGCGAAAAGCGCGAGTACCTGACGATCAAGATCCTGCACAACGACATGACGGTCAACGTCCCTGCCGAGAACTGCGAACTGGTGGGGCTGCGCAAGGTGATCGACGAGGAGGCCGTCAAGAAGGTCGTCAGGTACTTGACCTCCGGCGGAACCGAGATGCCGAAGAACTGGAACCGCCGCTTCAAGCACAACCGCGACAAGATGAAGACGGGTGACATCTTCGAGCTCGCCGAAGTGGTGCGGAACCTGGCGCTGCGTGACGGCGAGAAGGGTCTCTCGACCGGCGAGAAGCAGATGTACGTGAAGGCGAAGAAGATCCTCGCCTCCGAGCTGATGTACGCGAAGTCGATGTCCGAAGAGGACGCGCTCGCCTGGCTCGAAGAGACGCTGACGAACGGCGCGAAGCCGAAGGCGGCCCGCAAGACCACGACGACGACCGCGGCAGCCAAGAAGGCGCCTGCGGCCGCCGCGAAGAAGCCGGCCGCTTCCGCCGCCAAGAAGAAGCCCACAGCAGCCGCGCGCTAGTGAGTGTCTGGGCTGTTCTCGTCGCCGCTGGGCGAGGGGAGCGGCTCGGGGAAGATCGGCCGAAGGCGTTCGTTCGTCTCGGCGAGCTCCCCCTGCTTGCGGAGCCGCTGCGCCGGCTCGACGACAGTGCGTGGATCGACGCTGTCGTGTTGGTTGCGCCGCCCGAATGGGAGGAGCCGGCAATTCTGCTCGCCGAGGAGATCGGCGCGTCGAAGGTGACGGCATGTGTCACCGGCGGCGACACCCGCACTGCTTCGGTGCGCGCGGGTATCGCGGAGGTTCCCGACGATGCGGCGGTGATCCTGGTTCACGACGCGGCGCGGCCTTTGTTGCCGCCTGAGGTGGTGGGACGCTTGGTCGACGCGCTCGGGCAGGGCTTCGACGGCGCGGTACCGGTGGTGCCGCTGCACGACACGGTGAAGCGCGTCGCTTCCGGTGCCGTGGCGGAGACGCTCGACCGCAGCGAGCTGGTCGGCGTGCAGACGCCGCAGGCGTTTGTCGCGTCCGTTCTCCGTTCTGCGTTGGCGCGCGGCGTGGAAGGGACCGATTGCGCGTCGCTCGTCGAGGCCGCCGGTGGGCGCGTTGCGGTTGTCGAGGGCGACGAGCGTCTGCTGAAGGTGACGACGCGCGCCGATCTCGACCGTGTCGCTGCGATGATCGCGTCATGAGCTTCCGCGTCGGCACCGGCTTCGATGCGCACGCGCTTGTCGACGGCGTGCCGCTCGTGCTCGGCGGCGTCGAGCTGGTCTATCCGCGCGGGCTTGCCGGCCACTCGGATGGAGACGTGATCACGCATGCGCTGATCGACGCGCTGCTCGGCGCGGCGGGCCTCGGCGACATCGGTTCGCTGTTCCCGTCGAGCGATGCGACACCGAAAGGCATCTCTTCGCTCGACCTGCTGCAGGAGTCGTATGAACAGGTCAAAGCGGCTGGTTGGACCCTGGTGAACGCGGACTGCGTGTTGATCGGCGAGGAGCCGAGGATCGCTCTGCACCGGGTGCAGATGCGCGACCGTTTGTCGGAGAAGCTGGGCGGCGCCGAGGTCAACGTGCGCGCGACGACGACGGACGGGCTTGGCTTCACCGGCCGCGGCGAAGGGCTTGCCGCGACCGCGGTTGCGCTTTTGGAGGGCTCGGCGGGCTAGCAGCGATGTCGCGGATGGTGCGCTGGATCGGGGCGCTGCGGCGTCCTCGGTCGCGTCCGTAGCGCTGCTACGTCCGCTCCCTGCGTCCTTGCAGCGCGAACGCCCAGCGCATCCCCGCGACGGGCGCCACCCCGCCGAGCCCTCCTAGGAAACTGACCCTTCCGCGCCGAATGAAAGAACCGTGCCGTTCGAGGTTCAGGCGCACCGTGGCAACGATCCCTTCCGGCTGAAGCGGTTGCTGGTCGGCCGCCCCACGTCGGTCGAGCTCGATGTCGGGATGACGCCGGAGGGGAGGTTGATCGTTTCGCACGAGCGCGACCTCAGTGACGCGACCGGGATGACGCTCGACGATGCACGTGCGATCGTCGGCGAAACTCCGCTCGTCGTCGAGGTGAAGTGCGCACCGCCCGAGACCGCATCACCTGCAGCGTTCGCGCATGCTCTGCGTCCGCATCTCAAGCACGTGTCGGTGACGTCGTTCGACGAGCGCGTGTTGATCGAGGTGCACGCGCGCTGCACGCGGACGCCGACGACGATCTTGTTCGCAGAACATCTGCGTCAGGCGACTGTCGCAACGACGCTGGGACCGACGCACGAGCTCGTCAACCGCGACCTCGTCGAGGCAGCACATGGCGTCGGCATGCGCGTCGTCCCGTGGACGGTGAACGCCGCGAACCGCATGGCGGAGCTGATCGAGCTCGGCGTCGACGGGGTCGTCACCGACTTCCCGTCGCTTGCGCACGCGCTGCTCGTATCGCGCCTCAGGCCGGCTGCCTAGGCACGTGCATAGGTAGCGGGGTCAGACCCGTGCCTGACCCCCATTAGGCCGGAAGCGACGCAACGCCGTCGCGCAGTTCGACGAGACCGTCGCGCTCGAGTGACGCGATCGCTTCGGCGTCATCTGGCTGCTCGCCTGCTGCGACCGCGCGCAACACGATCGAGCGCCGCTGTCGGAACGAGCCTTCGAACCGGCTCTGCTTGCGCTCGGGCTCGTAGCGCGAGCCGCGTGACGGACACCGTTGGGCAAGCGGACAAACGTCGCACCGCGGAATGCGTGCAAGACAGATCGTCGCGCCGAGATCGAACAGCGCCTGCGCGCACTCGCCGTCGAACGCTTCACCGGTGCGCTCCTGGACGCGACGGATGTTCACGTCGACCGGCAGCACGTCGCGACCGAATGCAAAGTTCGCCACGGCCGCGGCGGTGTACGGGCCGACGCCGGGAAGCTCAGTGATGTCGTCGGGCCAGCCGCGCTCCGCGACGACTCGCGCGGCGCGATGCAAGTTGACGGCGCGGCGGTTGTAGCCGAGCCCTTGCCATTCGACGATCACGTCCGCCGTCGACGCGGCAGCGAGCGCGTCCACCGTCGGCCACCGCTCGAGCCACTGCAGGTAGCGCGGTATGACGCGATCGACCTGCGTCTGCTGCAGCATCACTTCGCTGACGAGGATCGCGTATGGGTCGCGCGTTGTCCGCCACGGTAGATCGCGCCCGTTCGCCTGGTACCAAGCCAAAAGCGGCGACCTCACGTCTTGAAGACTAGTGTGGTCTGAGTGTCCGGCGTTTCACGGTCGAGCCGCATGTGCACAGCCGTCGTCGCGCTTCTGGTGGTGGTGTCCTCGGTCGCGGGAAACGCATCCGCAGCGCCGCGCATGACGCCGGCCGATCGCACGGCAATCGGGATTGCGTTCGATCAGTTCGTGAAGGACGTCGTGCAGCGTCACAACCTTGCGGCCGGATGGAATTTGGCCGGATCAGATCTCCGCGCCGGCACGACCCGTGCGAGCTGGATCAAGGGCACCGGCGTGACGGTTCCCGCGTTCCCGGCAAAGGGCAGCGACTTTCGCGACGCGTGGACCGGTCGCCTGGTCTCAGCGACGGAGGCCGAGTTGGCCGCCGTCATGCACCCGCGGCCAGGCAGCAAGGGGCAGGTCCAAACTGCGTTCGCTGTCGATATGCGCAAGATTCGCGGTCGCTGGGTCGTGAACTCTTTTTACGCAGCGGCGACCTTTGGCAAGAACGGAATCATTGGGCCGAACGACTTCAAAATGTTCCGCTTCGACCGCGGCTACGGCGTGACCAGTCCGGGCGCAAAGAGGCCCGGATTGTTTCTTGGGCTCGGAGCGGTCGGTGCTGCTGTACTGCTCCTCTTGCTTGCGATTTGGGTTCGCTTGAAGCGTCGTCATCGTCGGGTCATGAAGGCCTATAGCGAACACGTGGGGTAAATGAGACTAAAGTTTGTGTGATGCCGAGCATCAGGGAACGGTTTCTTCAGTGGCGTCGCGACCGAGCCGTCGATCATTACGAGAACGCTGCGGCTCGTCACGCTGCCGAAGAAGAACGTTACGAAGCGCGCAGTCAGGCAAGACGGCCGCAGGGCAGCGGACGGCCCACTGGCTATGACGATGGACACACGCGCGAGCGCTTCTAGCGCCTGCCTAGTAACAAGGGCAGAGACAGCGTCTTAGCAGGCGATCAGCAGAGCTTGGGGATTCCTTAGGTGGCTCAGGTTGGCTCTGCGCTCGTGCGGATGAGTGCTGTGGCTCTCGCCTTCGGGGCGGTCGTGGTCGGCGTGCTGCTCGCAGCGGAAAACGCCGCCGGCGCTCAACAGCGGCCGGCCGTCCCGGTGCTGTCGTTGCTCACCTCGTCGGCGGGTCTCTTTCCCGCCTTCGACCCGGCGGTCACCGACTACGTGGTCCGTTGCACCGATGCTGCGAGAACAAGCTTCGACACGGGTGCCGCGCCCGGCACCTCCGTTGCGATCGACGGGAAGCGAGAAGCCAGCGCGACCGTCGCGATGCATGCGAATCAGGAGGTGACCGTGACCGGTGCGAGCGGCAGGCAGAGCATCACCTACCACGTCCGCTGTCTGCCGTCCGACTTCCCGACGTGGGAGGCGAACGGTATGGGATCGCCGGGCCACTACTTCGTGACGACGCCGTCGCTCTCCCTCGGCACGGCGCAGGGGCACTACGTCGTCATCTTCGACGACCACGGTGTGCCTGTCTGGTGGTACCGCGACGCCGGCCAGCCCATGGACGCGAAGGTGCTACCGAACGGCGACGTTGCGTTCGCCGAGTTCAACGGTGCGAATCCCGCCTACCAGGTGCGTCGCCTCGACGGAACGCTTGTCGAACGCATCGCCTCACCCGACGGACAGATTGACGACCATGAATTGCAGACGGTCGCGAACGGCGACACCTACTACCTCGTCTACCAGCCGAAGCCGCATGTCGACCTGACGTCGCTCGGAGGACCGGCCGACGCGACCGCCGATGAAGGCGTAATCGAAGAGCGCTCGCCGGACGGGAAGCTCGTGTGGTCGTGGTCGACCGACGGGCACGTCGCACTCGACGAGCTCGCGGCCTGGACGGGCACGATTGTCGGTGCGCCTGTGACAACCGCAGCCGGGCCTGTGTACGACATCGTCCATGCAAACTCGATCTCGATTCGCGGCAACGTCGTCCTGCTCTCGCTGCGTTACGCCAACGCGATCTACGCGATCGACCGCACGACCGGCGCGATTCTCTGGAAGCTCGGCGGCGTGCCAACACCGCAAAGCCTGACGGTGGTCGGCGATCCGCTCGGCGCGAATCCGCTGGTCGGCCAGCACGACGCGCGACAGTTGGCGGACGGAACCGTCACGGTTTTCGACGACGGCAGCTTCGTACGAGCGCCGCGCGCCGTGCAATACCGGATCGATGCCGGCGCGCACACGGCTACGTTCGTCACGTCGGTTTCCGATCCGACGGTTACGGCCTCCGCCTGCTGTGGCTCGGCGCGGTTGATGGACGACGGTGACTGGCTCATCTCGTGGGGCGGCGACTCGGTCGTCGGCGAATACGCCGCCGACGGTACGCCACTGCTCACGCTCGGGTTCGACGGCCTCTTCTCGTATCGCGCGATCCCGGTCGAGAGGCCGTATCTGACTCGTTCCGGCCTGAGAACCGGGATGGATGCGATGGCGAAGCGTTTGCAAGCCTGAGTGCGAAGATTCAGGCGATGGGAGCTCAGACGACCTGAACATCGGCCTAGCCATGCTGGCTGTCGGGGGCATCCTGGCGGCCAGCGTTGCGGTCGCGCTCGGCGCAGCGAAGTCGGGACTGCCGGCACTCGTTGCGTTCCTCGGTTTGGGAATGCTGCTCGGATCGGACGGCCCCGGTGGCATTGCCTTCGACGATGCTCGGCTGGCGCGCGAGGTCGGCGTAGTTTCGCTGGCGGCCATCTTGTACGAGGGTGGCTTGTCGACGTCTTGGCGCCGCTTGCGCGAGGTCGTCACGCCGGCGCTTCTGCTGGCGACGGTGGGAGTGTTCGTCACAGCCGGGATAACCGGCGCCGCCGCCTACGGGTTGTTCGATCTCACTTGGACGAAGTCGTTGCTGCTCGGCGCGGTTGTCGCATCAACTGACGCCGCGGCCGTCTTCGCAACGATTCGAAACACCCGCGTTCGTCGCAGCCTCGCCCGCACGCTGGAAGCAGAGTCCGGGGCGAATGACCCGGTTGCCATCGCGCTGACGCTCGGCTTGATCGCCTGGGTCCAGAAGCCTCAGTACGGCGCCGGCGACCTCGCATGGTTGCTCGTTCGCCAACTTGGGCTGGGTTTGCTGATCGGACTCGCCCTCGGTCTTGTCGCGATGTGGATCTTCGCGCGGATTCCGTCGTCGATCTCCGCGTTCGTACCGGTCGCCTCGATCGCCGCCGCGGCTGTCGCCTACGGCGCCGCCGACGTTGCGCGAGGCAGTGGGTTCCTCGCCGTCTACATCGTCGGTCTCGCTGTCGGCTCGACGCCTTCCCGCTACCGAAGCCAGCTTGTGACGTTCCATGTCGGCGTCGCGTATGTCGCGCAGGTCGCGTTGTTCATCGTTCTCGGTTTACTGGTCTTCCCGTCGCGGCTGCCACACGTCGCGCTCGCCGGCCTCGGCCTCGCTGCGGTTTTGATCCTGGCCGCCCGTCCGGTCGCCGTTTGGCTCTCCACCGCGATGCTTCGTCGCTTCGATCGGCGTGAGCGGCTGCTTCTCGGCTGGGCCGGTTTGCGCGGCGCCGTCCCGATTGTGCTGGGCACGTTCGTTCTTTCGTCGCATCTCCGTGGCGCCGACACGATCTTCGACGCTGTCTTCTTCGTTGTCCTGGTCTCCGCCGTGTTGCAAGGGACGACGCTGGAGTGGGTGGCGAGCAAGTTGCGCTTGCTGATCGTCACTCCGCATCCCGAGCCGCCGCTTGAAGTCACCCGTGCCTGGAACTCGCTGAACCTTGTCGAGTTTCCTGTGTCCGAAGCGCATTCGATCGCCGGATCCGCTGTGCGTGAGCTGGGGCTCCCGCGTGAGGCGCTCGTCGCAGTGCTTGTTCGCGGCGACGATGCGATTCCGCCGCGGGGCAGCACAACCGTGCAGGCTGGTGACGTGTTGTTCCTGCTCGTTCCGCAAGGGAAAGGACCGGAGATCGAGGATGTCTTCACCCGCTGGCGACAGCGGGTCTAGATCTCACAATTGGAGACCGGCCGGCGTTTTAGATTGAGGAGATGTCAAGCCGCGCTGTCGATACACCGATCGGGACCTTCGGGATCGTCGCCTCCGAAACGGGCCTCACGAGCATCCGCTGGTCGGCGAACGGCCTGCCGGACGAATCGTCGGCACTCCTCGACGAGGCGGCGGCGCAGCTCGCTGCGTACTTCGCCGGCGAGCTGACGAGCTTCGACCTTCCGCTCGACCTCGACGGCACCGAGTTCCAGCAGCAGTGCTGGCTCGCGCTCGCGACGATCCCGTACGGCCAGACGGTGAGCTACGGCGAGCAGGCGCGCCGGCTCGGGCTTGGCCCCGACGCGGCACGCGCGGTCGGTGCGGCGAACGGACAGAACCCCCTTCCGATCGTTCTGCCGTGCCATCGCGTGATCGGCGCCGATGGATCGCTCACCGGTTTTGGCGGCGGCCTGCATCGCAAGCGCTTTCTGCTGGAACACGAAGGCGCGCTGCTGCCTCTCGGTTAGCGTTCCGCTTGATGGCGGATCCGGCTGTGCTCGCGATCGATATCGGCGGCAATCGCGTCAAGCTGCTGACCTCGAGCTCGGATGAGCGTCGCTCCTTCGTGTCCGGGCCGGATTTCACGCCGCAGCAGCTGGTCGAGGGCATCAAGGCGAACCGGGAAGGCTGGTCGTGGGACGTGATCAGCGTCGGCATCCCGACGCCGGTGAAGAACGGCAAGCTCATCCGCGAGCCGATCAACCTCGGGCCGGGTTGGGTCGACTTCGACTTCGAATCGGAGTTCGGCGTGCCGACGAAGGTCATCAACGACGCGGCGATGCAGGCCCTCGGCAGCTACGAAGGCGGCAGCATGCTCTTCCTCGGGCTCGGCACGGGCCTTGGCTCGACGTTGATAGTCGACGGCACGATCGCGCCTTTCGAGATCGGCCATCTCCCGTTCCGCACGAAAACATACGAGGACTACGTCGGCACGCGCGGCCTCGAGCAGGAGGGCTACGCGAAGTGGAAGGCTGCCGTGTTCGAAGTCGTCGAGTTGTTCACCGCCGCGCTCGAGCCGGATTACGTCGTGCTCGGCGGCGGTGCCGTGAAGGAGCTCGACGAGTTGCCGCCGAATGCTCGCCCTGGATCGAACGCGAACGCATTCACCGGCGGCTTTCGCCTTTGGGGTCACTGAGACATCGCCTGCTCGTCATCGCTCTAGCGCTTCCGCTGCTGGCCGGATGCGGTGGCGGACGCCTCACGGTCCACCTACCGGATCGCGACGTAACGGTCGCCGACGGGACGACGCTTGCGAAGCTCGGGGTCCACGCACCGGCCGGCAACCTGCTCGCGGTCGACGGTACGGTGCTGCACGCGGGCGTATATGCGGGGAAGGTTGAGCTCGACGGGAAGATCGCGGCCGCCTCGACGAAGCTGCACGACGGCGACACGGTCAGCGTGGTGCGCGGCAAAGATCGCCGCGAGCGGACGGTGAAGATCGTCTCGCGCGTTCCCGGCGGCGAGTACGCCGATCCGCAGTTCTTCCTGATCCACACGCCTGGGCGTCAAGTCGAGATTCGCGGTGCTGTGTCACGCAAGCTCGTTTCCGTGACGTTCCTGCCTGCGGGAAAGGCCACACGCGAGCGCGCGGTTGCGTTGACGTTCGACGACGGCCCGTCGCCGACGTACACGCCGCGCATCCTCGACACGCTGAAGCGGCTGCACGTGAAGGCGACCTTCTTCGTGATCGGCTACCTCGCCGACGAGTACCCGTCAATCGTCCGCAGGGAGAAACGGCTTGGCATGACGGTGGGGAACCACAGCTACAACCATCCCTCCGTGCCTGCGTTCGACCAGTTGCCCTCGAAGCTGCTCGACGACGAGATCGCGCTCGGCGCCGCGAGCCTGGGTCACGCCGGCGTGACGCCGACGCTGTTTCGTCCGCCGGAAGGAAGCTTCTCCAACTCGGTGGTCAAGGCTGCGCAGGCACACGGCGAGCGTGTCGTGCTCTGGTCGGTCGATCCGCGTGACTGGGCGGGAATCGGCACAGCGGAGATCGTGCGCAACGTCTTGTCGTCCGTGCGTCCAGGCTCGATCGTGATCCTTCACGACGGCGGAGGTGACCGTTCGGCGACGCTCGACGCGCTGCCGGCGATCGTCAAAGGGATCAAGCAGCGTGGGTTGAGACTAGAGGCAGTCGGATCGTGAAGGTTGTGCCGTGCTCGGACTCGACGCTCACGCTCCCGCCAAGCGCTTCGACGACCGCGGCAACGATCGAGAGGCCGAGTCCGGTTCCGCCGCTCGCGCGCGAACGCGACGAGTCGGCGCGGTAGAAGCGCTCGAACACGCGGTCGACGTCGGCCTGCGACAGACCTGGGCCGTCGTCGTGAACCGCGAGCACGGCGTTGTCGCCGTCACGACGAACGGACACGCGCGCCGGAGTGCCCGTCGGCGTGTGCGCGCGGACGTTTGCCAACAGGTTGTCGAGTACTTGCCGGAGCCGATCGCGGTCGCCGAGTACCTGTGTCGGCTCAGCGTCGAGATCCAGCGGTCGTTCGGGGTCGACAGTTCGGGCGGTCTCGACCGCTTCGCGTGCGATTGCGTCGAGCATGACCGGCTTCCGCTCGAGCGGACGGCCCTCGTCGAGACGTGCGAGCAGCAGCAGGTCGTCGACCAGCACGCCCATCCGCCGCGACTCGCGCTCGATCCCCGCCATCGACCGCGCGAGATCGTCGGGATGCGTCGAAGCGCCGCGGTTGAAGAGCTCCGAGTACGCGCGGACCGCCGTGAGCGGTGTACGCAGCTCGTGCGACGCATCGGCGATGAACCGCCGCAGCCGCGCCTCCGATGCTGCGCGCGCATTGAACGCCGTCTCGATCTGTCCGAGCATCGCGTTCAACGAAAGCCCGAGACGGCCAACCTCTGTCCGTGGCTCTGCGTGGTCGATGCGCTGCGAGAGATCGCCAGCTGCGATCGCTTCCGCCGTCGCCTCGATCGCGCGCAGCGGCCGCAGGCCGATCCGCACGACCCACAGCCCGAGCGCGGTTAGGCCCACGAGCACGGCAGCCGTCACGAGCAGCTCGATCAAGAACAGGCGATGCAGCGTGTCGTCGACTCCGTGCAGCGGCGCGGCGATCAGCAGGTAGTCGTGCTCGTGCTCGCCCTCGATCGACACGCGCACGCGGTAGCGGTCGCTGCCGCTGACGGAACCGACCGTGTAGTAGTGGACGCGGTCGCCTTCGCGGTGATTCGGACGCGACGGCACCGAGACAGTTCGCGGGAACGTTGGCGCCGGTGCCGCTTCGGTCTCCTCGAATTCCGGGACGCAATTCGACCTGATGACGTGTTGCGTGCTCACCGTGCGCAGCTGGACGCAGTAGCCTGGGATCGCCTGCAGCAATCCTTCGATCTCGTCATCGCCGCTGCTGGGATGGTCGCCGAAGACCGCGTTCTCGACGCCACCGTGCGTGGTCTCGAGCGTGTTGTCGATGCGGCCGACGAGAAACGAATGGAGCGAGCGGTACGTCGCGATGTCGGCGGCGATCAGGCCGAGGGCGGCGAGCACGACGACGCCGAGCACGAGCCGCGTGCGCAGCGAGAGCCGTTGCAGCATTAGTCGGGGCCGGCTTCGAGCATGTAGCCCGCCTGCCGGATCGTGCGCAGTAGCGGGGGGCCGAGCGCGTCGAGCTTCTTGCGGAGATAGCTGACGTACGTCTCGACGACGTTCGAGTTGCCGCCGAAGTCGTAGCGCCACACGTTCTGCAGGATCTGGCTCTTCGACAACACGCGGCGTGGGTTGAGCATGAAGTAGCGCAACAGGTTGAACTCGGTTGCCGTCAAGTCGATGCGCGTCTCCCCGCGGCGCACCTCATGGCGCGCTTCGTCGAGAGTCAGGTCGGCAAAGTGCAGAACATCGCCCGGCAGGTCACCGGCGGTGCGGCGCAGGACTGCTTCGATGCGCGCGACGAGCTCGGCGAGGCTGAAGGGCTTCGTCACGTAGTCGTCGCCGCCTGCGCGCAGCGCGTCGATCTTGTTCTCGGTGTCGTCTTTTGCGGTGAGGAAGAGAATCGCCGTCTTGAACCCCTGCGCGCGGAGGCGCCGGCCGACCTCGATCCCTTCGAGGTCGGGGAGCATCCAGTCGAGCACGACCAAGTCAGGCTCGTGTTCCTGCACCTTCGCGAGGGCATCGCGGCCGCCGAGGCATTCGTCGACGTCGTAGCCCTCGTAACGAAGGGCTGTGGCGACGGCGTCGACGATCGACGGCTCGTCGTCGACGACCAGGATGCGGTGGGAACGACGTTCGTCCATGGGACCATCCTCCCAGTTCAACCTGAGAACCGGCTGGGAATCCCGGTCGGTTCTCTCAGGGAATTCTCAGGCGTGAAGGGCCTAGGTGTTCGTGCGCCGCATCGAGCGCCAGCTGACGAGCCCGACCGCGAACAGCGCGACTTCGACCACTGTGATCACGAGCCGGTTGAGCAGCGTCGCTCCGAGCGCCGGCCCGGAGCTCGTCACCGCGAGCAGGAGCCCGTACATCGACGCCTCGCGCAATCCGAGACCGGACGGCGTGAAAACTGCGAGCACCGCGACGATCGCGCCGACTGCCGATACACCGCCGAGGAACGCAATCGTCGAAAGCCCCGGATCGGCGCCGACGCTGCGAATCAAGAAATACAGGCCGAAGCCGCCGACGATCCACGTGCCGCAGTAGAAGAGCAGCAATGCGCCCGTGAGTCCGGTCGGCAGCGGTTCGACCGAAGCGCCGAACGGCTTGAGGATGCGCGCCGAGAGCGGCCGAAAGATGCGCGGGTGGATCGCAGCCGTGAGGAGCAAGCCAAACGCGACAAGAAGCGGCCACGGTGCGTCGACCCCGCGCACCCACGCAAGACTCGCGATGAAGACGATCACGCCGGAGATTGCGGAGAGCGCCGCCTCGACGAGGATCGATGCGAGGACGGTCGGCGTCTCCGTGACCCCTGCGTTGCGGCGCAACGCAACCGCGCGCGCGGCCGGCGTCCAGACACCACCTGGCAAGTACTTCGCGAGCATCGAGACCATCTCCGCCTGCAGTGCAACGCGGTACGAAATGTTGATGTCCCATGCCGCGAGCATGCGAATCCAGCCGAGGATGAAGACGAGGTAGTACGCCGCGATGCACGCGAACGCGATGACAAGGTCGGTGATGTTCGCGTCGGCAAGGCGCGGCCCGGCCTTCGACCACTCGTCACGCACACCCCAGACGCAGAAGCCGATCGTCGCGAGCACAAGGACGGCCTGGAGCGACCTGGTGACGCGCGGGCGCTCCCGGAAGTAGGCAATTGTCGCTGCCATCAGTCGCGAGTCTGCCTGAAGCCTCTCAGCTGGTTCCCAGCTGCCGTTGCCACGATGGGGACATGCGAGGCGCAGCTGCCAACGCACGCTTGACTGCGGTCGTGGGAGCGATCCTCTTGCTGCTGCTTGCCGCCGAGGGCGCAACTATCCCGTGGATCGGCCAGTTGCTCACGCCGCACGTCTTCATCGGGCTGCTGCTGATCCCGCCGGTCGCCCTGAAGATGGCATCGACCGGGTGGCGGTTCCTACGCTACTACCGCCACGACCCGGCATACCTCGAACTCGGACCGCCGCACCCGTTCATGCGCTTCCTCGTCGCGCCGGTGACGGTGCTGACGACGATAACGCTGTTCGGTACCGGGGTCCTGCTGGTGATCGAGCACCCGCATGGTGGGCCGATCCTCGGGCTGCACAAGGTGAGCTTCGTCATCTGGTTCGGCGCAATGTCACTCCACGTGCTCGCGCATCTGCGGACGCTGGGCGCGCAGATCTCGAAGCGTGTGCCGGGCAGTGCGCTGCTCGCAGCGCTCGTCGCGGTCTCGATCGCGGCCGGTGTCGCGTTCGCCGTGCTCGAGCTTCCCGCGGCGCACGCGTGGTCGCATTGGCACGACGTACGCCGCTAACGACGTGCGGTCTTGAGGCTCTCGAGCCGCAAGGCTCGCACGGGGCACGACGCGACGGCGCGCTTCGCGTGCCGTTCGAGCTTTCCGGAGATGTCGCCGTCCTCGAGGATGGGATAGCCCCAGTCGTCGAGGGTGATCCGCTCGGGAAAGAGCTCCGCACACAGGCCGTGGCCGTCGCAGGCGATCGGGTCGACGCGCAACCGCTTCATGCGAACACCGCCAGCGCGCTCTCGACGAGCCGTGCCGCGCCGTCGGGATGACGGCACGCGCCGCGACCGCGAACGTGCGCGGTCCAACGGGTCAAGCGGCTCGCAGCAGCGCGGTCGCCGCGTGCGAGCGATTCGAGCGCGCCGGCGATTGCGTCGAGACCATGTACACATGGGCCGCACTGGCCGGCGCTCTCACCGGCGAGGTAGCGCGCGATGCGAGCTGTTTCTCCGATGCCGGACGCGCGCGTGGGGAGCGCGACGATCACACCGGCCCCGAGATTGTCAGGCGTGAGCGTCATCGTCGCGGCATCGCGCGCGGCAACCCAACAGCCGAAGTAGCCGGCGACGAGGAATGCAGACACCGGCTCGCTCGTGCCGCCGAGCGAGTGCACGACGTCCGCAAGCGTGCCGCCGAGCTCGATCTCGTGCACGCCCGGCCTGTTGACGGCTCCCGACAAGGTGACGAGCGCTGTTCCGGTCGTCCTGCCGTGGCGCGCGACGATCGCCACCTGCGCAAGCGTCTCTGCGTTTTGCACGAGATAACCCCGCTCGAACGGGTACGGCGGCTTGAGCGTGGGCTTCGCCGGGCCCCCTTCGATCGCCTGCAGGAGAGCGGTCTCTTCGCCTGCCACGAAACGCGCCGGGACGGTCGCGATCTCGAACGCGCCGCGCCGCTCTCGAATCGCCTGCGCGAGCGCGTGGCGTTCGGGGCGCGCGCTCTCTGAGAGGGCGACGACGACGCGATCCGCCCCGACGGCGTCTGCAGCGAGAGCGGCCCCGTCGAGCACCAGGTGTGGAGTCAGTCGCATCAATGCGCGGTCCTTCGAGCTCGCCGGCTCACCTTCGACCGCGTTGACGACAACGGTGGGCGTCATCCGTTGCCCGACGACCGCTTTCAACTTTTCTGCGGTTGGAAACGCTGCGCCGCCCCGACCGCGCAGACCAGCGCGGGCGATCGCCTGGATCAGATCACGGTGACGGACGAGCTCGCCGAACGTATTCATGTGCTCGTCGAGCGTCAGTGCGCGGTTGCGGATTCCTGTGAGCAGGAGAGGTGCCGCGCGTGTCGCCTCGACTGCCGGCGCGGTCACGCTGTTCTCACTGTGCCGCCGACGTTGCCCGATGACGGGTCGATCGACAGCGCGAAGTCGAGAGACAGCGAGTGGCCGGATCGGTCACTCACGCTGGCGGCGATCTGTGTGCCGTCGAGGCCGGTGATCGTCCCGGTGTAGACGGATCGCGTAGTCGCCGGCACGAACGTCACGCCGCTCGCAGTCATCTCGACTCCACCGCCGCGCGGCAAACCCTCGAGCAGGATCTTCGCCGCGCCGCCCGGCCCGTTGCGAAGTGACAGCGTGATAGTGACGAGTGCGAGGTCGTTCGACGATTCGCCGTTCTTCACCGTCCCGGTCAGGTTCGACGTGAACGACGTCGGCTCCGCGACCGTCTTCGCGGCAACAGTGGTCGACTTCTTCTTTGCAAGGACGCTCGTGGGCGTGCCGGCGCGCTTTGCCCAGCCCGTTTGCCAAGGCCCGCTGTGGTACCAGCCGAGAATGGCCACCGGCACGGCGATCGCCGCGGCAGCGCCGGTGACACGGATGAGGATGTCCCCACCGCCGATCACGATGCGAGCGAGCGCAGCGCCTGCAACGAAGAGCAGACAGAACACCGCGAGCGCCTGCAGCCAGCCGAAACGCGCGTCGGAGCCGGTGCCGAGCGAGTGCACCAGTGCGACGGGCCACGAGACGTAGGCAAGCCAGTGGAGCCCGCGCCACAGTCGCGGCGGTACGACACCGCGCAGCAAGCTCGTCACCACGAGTGCGAGCAGCAGGTCGAACGAAACTGCGCCGAGCCCGAGCCAGAGCGGCCGGTACGGCGACAGGAACGGGATGAATGCGTCTTTGAAGCCGATCGGCGCGTAGCCGTCGAGCACGGTCGTGACGACGTGCAGGAAGGTGAAGACGATCGACGCGAGCGTGAGGTTTCGATGCGAATCGGTGATCGCGAAACGCGGCCAGCGATCGCCGGCCACACGCAACGAGCTGAGCACTCCGAGGCCGACTGCGGCGGTGAGCAACAGCAGGGCGACGACACCGCTGGCACGCGTCAGGTACCAGTAGGTCGTCCCGGCAGCGAGGATCACGCCGCCACCGCAAGCTCGTCACTCGGCCAGCCGAACACGTGGACCGCGCCGCCGTCGTTCGCGACGAGACGTGCCGGGAGCCCGCGCTCGGCGAGCCAACGCGGTGCGCTGTCGCCGAGCACGATCGCCGCAGTGCTCGCGATGTTTGCGTCGACGCAGCTGGACGCGGCGACGCTAACTGTGCGCCAGGGAGAATCGGCCGGGCGGCCGGTGCGCGGGTCGAGCAGGTGATGCGCCTCGCCGCTGTCCGTTTGCCAGCGGCGCACCGCGGTACTCGACGTCGCGAGCCCGCCGTTTTCGATGCAGACGCACGGCCCGGGGCTGTCGAGGGGTGCGGTGTGGTCCTCGGCGAGGCGAATGCACCAACCTCCGTCGGGTGCGCCCGCCGTGGCGACATCACCCCCGAGCGACACGAGCGTGGCCGAGCCGGTCCTGCGCGCGATGCGTTCTGCCGCGCGATCGGCTGCGAATGCCTTGGCAGTCGCGCCGAGATCGAGCTCGCACCCGAGCGGAATGCGGACGGTTTGTTCGTTCAGCTCGATCTCACGCCATCGCCCGTGCTTCGGTGTGCTCCGAACGATCGCCCAATTGTCCCGCTCGCGGATGAGCGAGAATGTTCGGTCGTAGCCGACATTGCGCAGGTTCGCGCCGAGCGTGGGGTCGACGAGGCCGTTGGTCGTGTCGGCGGCGTCGAGCGCAACACGCAACGCTGCGGCGAAGAGGTCGCTGATCGGGACGAGCTCGCCGGCGTATGCGTTGACGCGCGCGAGCTCCGAGTCCTTGCGGAACCGGCTGCACGCCAGGTCGATCGCCCGGAGCTCGGCAGCGAGGATGTCGACAGCCGCGTCGAGTTGCTCGTCGTGTGTGACGACCACGCTCGCAGTCGTGCCGAGTGCTTCGAACGAGAGTGATGCGGTCACGAGCCGCCTGACACGACGACGGGTGCGCTTTGCGCGACCGACGGAGACGGGGTCGGTGTCGGTGTCTGCTGGGACTGGGCGGAGGAGCTGTCGTCACCACTTTCGCCTTCGTTTCCGGTGAGCGTCGGAGTCGGGGCAGTGACGGTCCCTGTGGTTGTCGTTTTCTTCTCGGTCGTCGAGCTCTTGGACGCCGAATGGGTCGAGCCGGCGGCGAGGCCGAAGAACGCGCCGGTCAGCGCTGCCGAGGCAGCCAGCACGGCAGCAGTTGCGCGGCGAACGCGGCGAACCGCAGCGTCGCGGCGGGTTTTGGGGTCGATTGTCATAGCCACAGCTTTCCGCGGCGGCATGAGATCGAGGTGAAGCGGAGCTGAGAATCTGCTTAGAGCCGTTAGATTCGACACATGAAACGCGTGCGCTACGCCCCGAGCCCAACGGGCTCGCTCCATGTCGGCAACGCGCTGACTGCCGTCGCCAACCGGAACGCAGGAGACTGGCTGCTGCTGCGCATCGACGACACCGACCCCGAGCGGAACGTGCCGGGCGGGGAGGCCGGGGTCGAGGAGGATCTGCGTTGGCTCGGTATCGCGTGGGACGAAGGACCTGTTAGCCAGAGCGCACGCAACGACCGCTACGTCGAGGCGTGGAAGTCGGCGGGCCTGCCTGTGGAGCTCCAGGGCTTCCGCCTCGTGCGCGAGAACGGGACCGCGACGTACAACCTCGCGAGCGTCGTCGACGATGTCGACTTCGGCATCACGCACGTCATTCGCGGCGCCGACCATCGCCCGAACGAGCCGGTGCAGCGCGCGCTGTTCGCCGCGCTCGGCGCGACGATGCCGGAGTTCCTCTATGTGGGGCTCCTCGTCGGCGACGACGGAAAGAAGCTGTCGAAGCGCGCCGAGGGTGCGACGGTCGCGTCGCTGCGCGACGCCGGCTATCCGGCGGAGGCCGTGCGCGCGTATCTCGACGAGCTCGGGCTGCCGCGCCACGACGTGCACCTCGACCTCGAGCGCATTCGCTCGCTTTCGGTTGACGTGCTGGCAGCGCTGAGCGACGACGAGCTAGCTGAACGCGTCGGTGTTCCGGTCGCTGCGGTGCCGCTGGTGCGCGGCGCGCACGATCTGGTCGAAGCACGAGCGCTCGCTGCGTCTGTGCTGGACGCGCCGGCCGGTGAGCACATCGACCCGTTGACCCTCGAGCGATTTGTGGAGCTCCGCTCGGGCGCCCCTGAGACGATCGGCAAGGATCAGGCGCGCGAGATCATCCGCGAGCTGAAGGCGGTCGGCGGCAACCTGAAGGCGCTGCGCGTGGCGCTCACCGGCGCCGAGCGTGGGCCCGAGCTCTGGGCGGTCGTGGCGGCGCTGCCGCGCGAAGAAGCGCTTCGGCGCACTACCTAAGAAGGCGGCGCAAGCGCCGCCAGGTGCCTGACACCTATCCAAAGGAGTGTCAGGCACCAAAAGGTCGTGCCGGCTGGCCGGCACGACTACTTTTTCAGGATGCGCCTGTACGACACGTACACCCGGCAGCTGCAGGAGCTGCCGCCGCCGCCCGGCCCGGTGCGGATGTATTTCTGCGGGCCGACGGTGTACGCGCGGGCGCACGTCGGCAACGCGCGGCCGTTCATCCTCGGCATGTGGTTGCGCTCGTGGCTGCGCGCGACCGGCTACGACGCACAGCTCGTGCACAACATCACCGACATCAACGACAAGATCTACGACGCCGCGCCGGGCGCGAGCGCGGAGCTCGCTTCGCGCGCGACGGAGTGGTATCTCGAGGACACCGGTGATCTCGGCCTCGGCATGCCGGACTTTCTGCCGAAGGCGACCGACACCGTCGACGAGATCGTCGTATTCATCGAGCAGCTGGTCGCGTCGGGTCATGCGTATGAATCGGGCGGCGACGTGTACTTCCGCGTCGCGTCGTTTCCCGAGTACGGTCGGTTGTCGGGCCAGCGTGTCGACCAGGTCGAGTCGCAGGAGGAGCCGAGCCCGCTCAAGGAGGATCCGCGTGACTTCGCGCTGTGGAAGGCAAACAAGCCGGCGACGGAGGACACGTGGTGGGAATCCCCGTGGGGCCGTGGGCGGCCGGGCTGGCACATCGAGTGCTCTGTCATGGCGGAGCAGGCGTACGGCTCTACTTTCGAGATTCATGGGGGCGGCTTGGACCTCGTGTTCCCGCATCACGAGAACGAGGTCGCGCAGTCGCAGGCGCTCGGCCATGACTTCGCGCGCATCTGGACGCACAACGGCATGCTCGAGTTCACCGGCGAAAAGATGTCGAAGTCGCTCGGCAACACGACGACGCTGCGTGATGGCATCGACGAGTGGGGACGCGAGGTGATCCTCGCGCTGTTTCTCTCTGCACACTGGCGTAAGCCGATGGACTACGCGGAGGAGACGCTTGCGCAGGCCGCGGCGCGCGTCGAGACGCTGCGCAACGCGTTCACACGCGCGCCGGCCGCGACCGATGAGTCGCGCTGGGAGGCGTTGGCAGCCGCGCTCGACGACGACTTCGACACGCCGCGGGCGCTGGCGGTAATGCACGAGTGGGCCTCCGACGGCCAGCACGAACTGCTGCAGCGCGGGCTGGAGGTCTTCGGGCTCGGGTCGCTCGCCGAGCGGGAGACGGTGCCGCCGGAGATTGCCGACCTGGCGGAGCGGCGTGCAAAGGCCCGGGCCGACCGCGATTTCGAGGCGTCTGACCGGTTGCGCGACGAGCTTGCCGGCGAGGGCTGGGAGATGCGTGACGAGCCGGACGGCGGCTACACGCTCGTCCGGCGCGGCCGGTGAGCGACGTCGTCTACGGCCGGCGCGCGGTGCGGGAAGCGCTGCGCGGCAACCGGGAGGTGCTCGAGCTCTGGGCGACCGAGCGTGCGGTGAAGAGCGAGCCGTGGCTCGCGGAAGCGTCGCCGAAGATCAAGCTCGAGCGTGACATCGGCGACCGCGCCGGCACGCGTGACCACCAGGGTGTCGTTGCGATGGTCGAGCCGTTCAAGTACGCGGACGCGTACGAGCTCGCGCGCGCCGAGAAGCCGCTGCTCGCCGTCCTCGATCGCGTGACCGATCCGCGAAACCTCGGCGCGGTATGTCGCAGCGCCGACGGCGCGGGCGCGACGGGCGTGGTCGTTCCCGCGCACGGGTCGGCGGTCGTGACGCCTGCGGTTGCTCGCGCATCGGCGGGCGCGGTCGAGCATTTGCCGATCGCGGTCGTCACCAATCTCGCGCGCTATCTCGAGGAAGTGAAAGGCCCAGACCTGTGGGTCTACGGCGCCGCGCTCGACGACACGGCGAATTCGATGTGGGAGACCGACCTGGCCGGCGGTACGGCGATCGTCCTCGGCGCGGAAGGAAAGGGACTGCGGCCGCTGGTACGGCGCACGTGCGACGCACTCGTCGCGATCCCGCTGGGCGGCGAAGTCGAGTCGCTGAACGTGAGCGTCGCCGCGGCGTTGCTGCTCTACGAAGCGCGGCGCCAGCGTGGCTGAGACAGACCTCTATCTCTTCGACGGTTTCAACCTGCTGCACGCCGGGCCGTATGACGAGGTGCGCGAGCTGGTCGATGCGCTCGCGAGCTTCGTCGCCATGAAGGGCGCGCGCGGGGTGGTGGTCTTCGACGGCGTGGGCCAGGACGCGGTGCGCGGCCCGCTCGAGGTGCGCTACGCGCCGGATGCCGACACGATGCTCGAGCGCCTCGCGGCCGAGCACCGCTCGAGCGAGCCGGTGGTGCTCGTCACCAGCGACCTGACGGTGGCGAACGCGGCCGGCCTCGAAGTGGCCAAGCTCTCGTCCCGCACCTTCTTCCGTGATCTCGAGCCCCCTCGTCAGCGGGAAGCTGCGCCCCAGGGATTAGCCGGCAAGCTCGACGAACGCACCCGCGCATTGTTGGACCGGATGCGCCGCGGAGACTAGTAAGCGGGTCCAGAGCAACTGGGTCTTGTGTTCCTTGCGGGACCTTGCTAAATTCACCTCAACCTCAGGGTGAGGGTTCCTCACCCGTCCGCCCACGAACAGGGGTAACGACGTGCCGCCGACTGCCGCTACCGCCCTGAAGAACAACCCCGCCCGTAGCGCCCAGAAAGCCCAGCGCGAGCTGGAGGATCTGCAACTCGTCCTCAAGGCGCGCAACGGGTCGAGCCAGGCGATGGACCAGCTGATCCGCCGCTACACGTCGTTCGTGCGGCTGAAGTCGAGCTCGTACTTCCTGGCCGGCGGCGACTCGGAGGACTTGATCCAGGAGGGCCTGGTCGGCCTCTACAAGGCGGTGCGCGACTTCCGGCCGGAGAAGGAGACGTCGTTCCGGTCGTTCGCGGAGCTGTGCGTGACGCGCCAGATCATCACGGCGATCAAGACGGCGACCCGCTTCAAGCACGCGCCGCTCAACACGTACGTGTCGTTCAGCCACACGCCGGCGGGCCAGGACGGCGACGGCGACGTGACGCTCGGCGATGCGCTGCCAGGGCCGGCTGTCAACGACCCGTCGGTGCGCGTGATCTCGACCGAGGAACTGCAGTCGCTCGTCGGCTGCCTCTCGACGACACTCTCGCCGCTCGAGGCCGACGCGCTGCGGCTGTATCTCGAAGGCCGCTCCTACGAGCAGATGGCCGAAGAGCTCGCCTGCGATACGAAGACGATCGACAACGCGCTCCAGCGCGTCAAGCGCAAGATCCTGGTGCACCAAGATGCGCGCCAGGTTCTGAACGCCTAGTAGACGTCGATCCTCGCGATCTCGTACGCGCCGGCGAGCCGGATCCGCTTCGTCTGATTGTTGCGCGGTCGCTCGATACGAAGACTCGCGGCGGTTCGCGTTGGAACGTCCTCGATTGGGATGACGTAGACGCTCCCGAGTTCCGGGCAATAGACGGCGAAGTCGTCGATCTCGCCGTGGTAGGGGCGCTTGAGAATCTTCGGGTTGGGGTGATGCCCGTACGTGCTGCAGGTCGCGAAGAGGACGCAGCCGTTTCGAAGGCGGCCGGTCTTGCACTGAACCTTTCGGAGATGATGGCCGTCGGAGCTGATCAGGTCGACGCGGGTGTTTTCGTGCATCGGCAAGAAGACGTCGAAGCCTCGCGCTTCGAGCGCCACCGCGATCATCATCAGCGACCGATCTCCGACGACCTTTGGGTTCTCCATCGTGAAAGTCTGCCGGTAGGATCGGACGAATTGTCGTCCGATTGGACAACACCGACATGTCCTAAAATGAGAATTGCGCCGGAGTAGCTCAGTTGGCAGAGCAGGGCTTTTGTAAAGCTCAGGCCGTGGGTTCGAGTCCCACCTCCGGCTTCGTTTAGGTCGCGCGTCTCTCGTGCCGATAATCGCTGCGATGCAAGGACACCCACGTGAAAGCGTGAGCGCCGGACAGCTTGTCTTCGTCCTGCTTGTGCCTTTCTTGGTCGGGCTCGGGTGCGTGATCGTCGCCGCGACTCTGTATCTCGACGCCGGAGTCAGCCCCCTTTACACGCTTTGGACGATTTTTGTCCTGCCGCTCCTCAGCATCTATGTGATGCAGAGGGCGTTCGGTCGTCGTTAGCGGGCGGACTTGCTGTTACGCGTTCTGGAGCGCCTGCTCGAGATCGGCCCAGATCGCGTCGACGTCTTCAAGCCCAACTGAAAGCCGCAGCAGTCCGACCGGGATGCGGTCGCCCTCCCAGCGGTAGCGGCTCTCCATCGAAGAGTCGACGCCGCCCAGTGAGGTCTGGTTCGCGATCAGGCGCGTCGCGGTCTCGACGGGCACGGGATCGCCGGAGACGTCGAACGAAAGCAGCCCGCCGAAGCCGGGATAGCGAACCTTGACGACTGCGGGATGCGCTTCGAGACGCCGCGCGATCTCGGTTGCGTTCTCGGTGTGCTTCGGCATCCGGTCGGCGAGCGTCTCAAGTCCGCGCGAGAGCGAGGCGCACGCATCCGGCGCGGCATGCAGGCCGAGTCGCGTGCGCACGTCGCGCAGCCTCGTGTGCAACTCCGCGTCGCGTACCACCAACGCGCCGAGCATCGCGTCGTGGTGGCCGGTCAAGAACTTCGTCGCCGAGTGCAGCGACACGGTCGCGCCTTCGTCGAGCGGCTTCAGGTAGACGGGCGTCGACGCGGTTGCGTCGCACACGATCGGCGCGCCGTGCGCGCGGGCGGCGTCCCAGTTCGGCACGGTGAGCGTCGGGTTCGAGGGCGACTCGAGCCAAACGACATCCGCACCCGCCGGTGGTGCGCCGGTCTGGTCGAACTCGACGACGTTGAGTCCCCACGCAGCGAACTCGCGCAAGGTCACGCCCGTCCCGAAGTACGCGCCCTCGGCGAGCGCGACGGTTGCGCCCGGCCGGAGCAAAGCGAACACGCACGCGGTTCCCGCCGCCGTACCGGAGCTGAAGAGCAGGGCGTCGCCGCCCTCGAGCGCGCCGAGCGCAGCCTCGGCCGCCGCGCCGGTCGGGTGCGCGTAGCGCTGGTAGTAGAAGTCGCGCGGCTGCCCGCGCTCGTCGTACGGCCAGACGGTCGAGCGATCCGGTTCCACGCACGCAGTTTCGCACTAGGCTCTCCTCCCATGGCGAAGGCGGAGAAGCACACGCATCAAACCACCGCGGAGAAGCTGCAGTGGCTGGCGGAGCTGCGCGACGAGGCGAGGCATGCCGGCTCCGGGAAGGCGGTCGAGAAGCACCATGCCGCCGGCAAGCTGCTCGCCCGCGAGCGCGCCGAGAAGCTGTGCGATCCCGGCTCGTTCGTCGAGCTTGACCGCTACGTGCGCCACCGCGAGTCGAACTTCGGGATGCTCGACCGGCGCCCGTACGGCGACGCGGTCGTCACCGGCTACGGGACGATCTTCGGCCGGCGCGTGTTTGTCTTCAGCCAGGACTTCACCGTCTTCGGCGGTTCGCTGTCGGAGGTGTTCGCCGAGAAGATCTGCAAGGTGATGGATATGGCGGCCAAGTACGGCTGTCCGCTGATCGGCATCAACGACTCCGGTGGCGCGCGCATCCAGGAAGGCGTCGTGTCGCTTGCGGGCTACGCGGAGATCTTCTGGCGCAACGTGCAGTGCTCGGGCGTGATCCCGCAGATCTCGCTCGTGCTCGGCCCGTGCGCGGGCGGCGCGGTGTACTCGCCGGCGATGACGGACTTCATCCTCATGGCCGAAGGCAGCTCGTACATGTTCATCACCGGGCCTGACGTGGTGAAGACGGTGACGGGCGAGGAGGTGTCGTTCGAGGAGCTCGGCGGCGCCCTCGCGCACGCGACCAAGTCGGGCGTCGCGCATCTCGTCTCACCCGATGAGGAGTCGGCGCTCGAGGACGCGCGCTACCTGCTCAGCTTCCTGCCGCAGTCGAACAAACATCCGACGCCGTACGACGCGCCGACGGACGCCGAGGATCGCGAGGCGCCGGAGCTCGACGAGCTGATCCCCGACGAGGCGACGAAGCCGTACGACATCAAGCGGGTGATCGAGGCGGTCGTCGACGACGGCGAGTTTCTCGAGATCCAACCGCTGTTCGCCGAGAACATCGTCTGCGGCTTCGCGCGGCTCGGCGGCTACTCGGTCGGCATCGTCGGCAACCAGCCGAAGGCGATGGCGGGCGTGCTCGACATCTCGTCGTCGGAGAAGGCGGCGCGCTTCGTGCGCACCTGCGACGCGTTCAACATTCCGCTGATCACGTTCGTCGACGTGCCGGGCTTCCTGCCGGGGACGAAGCAGGAGTGGGGCGGCATCATCCGCCACGGCGCGAAGCTGCTCTATGCGTACTGCGAGGCGACCGTGCCGAAGCTCACGGTGATCACGCGGAAAGCGTACGGCGGCGCGTACGACGTCATGAGCTCGAAGCACATTCGTGCGGACTTCAACTTCGCGTGGCCGACGGCGGAGGTCGCGGTGATGGGGCCGGACGGCGCCGTCAACATCATCTTCCGCCGTGAGCTCGAGGAAGCGGACGACCCCGAGGCGCGGCGCGCCGAGCTGATCACGGAGTACCGCGAGCGCTTCGCGAATCCGTACACAGCCGCCGAGCGCGGTTACGTCGACGAGGTGATCGAGCCGCGCCGCACGCGGCCGGTGCTGATCGACGCGCTACGCACGGCCATCACCAAGCGCGAGCCGAAGCCGCCGCGCAAGCACGGCAACATCCCCCTCTGACGCCGAGCGTCACTTTCGCAACTCGCGCGAAAAGCCCCTGCATCCGCCTGCTTTATGCAGTCGAAATGTATAAACGGTGCCAGGCAAATGCCAGGCAACTACCTGGCAACTACCAGGCAAGTACCAGTCACTTGAAGCAGTTGTGGAACGTCGTCTGGTGCGTGATGCGGGCCGGCTTCTTCGTTACGTCGACGAGAAAGATGATGAAGTCGCACTTCTTGGTGCGCTCGATCTCGACTGCGGCCTTCGCCGGATTTGTGGCGGTGCCGAAGATGCAGACGTAAAACCGGTTGCCCGCGGTGAACTTGCAGAGCGAGATGCGGGCTTTGCCGTTGCTCGCCTTGACGGCCGGTTCCATGATCCCTTTCCGCAGTTGCGGCCCATAACGCGTAGGAATCGGCAGCCAGCCGCTGCCCGCCGCCGCAGTCGCAGGAATCAGCACCCACACGAACAGGGCAAGCACAAACGCCTTCACGAACATCACCTTCCCCAAGTAGCCGCAGTGGGCCGATCGTAGGCCAGTAGGCTCAGCAGTTCAATGGCTCTCGAGCTCGATCCCCCGCAACCCGACGAGGTCACCCGCGCGCTCGGCGAGCTGCTGCAAGAAGCACGGGAGGAGCCCGATCCGTGGTGGCAAGCGGGAATCGACGAAGCGCTCGACGAGGCGTAACCCGGCCGTGGCGCGGGCCGTTCAACCCGTGTCATGTGTATCCGGTGCGGAGAACATGAGGCGCTCCCCGATCGCCCTTACTGCATCCACTGCACGTTCGCGATTCGTGCGGAGGTTGAGCTCGGCCTACGGCAGCTCGCGGACTATCTGAGCAACTGGGCGGAGTTCGACCGGTGGTGCAGAAGGCACGGCTAGACGGCCGGCGCGCGAAATACGCGCGGCGCGACCCGCGCATAGTCGAGACCTGAGATCCACGTCAGCGCGAGGGCGACCCCGAGCGCCCACAGCGCAACCGTGTTGCTCCACACGCCGGCCGCAGTGAGCCCGCCGATGCCGGCCGCGATCGCCTGCGACCACGTCTTCAGCTTGCCGAGATCACGGGCCGCAATCACGACGCCGCGCTCGATCGCCGCGAGCCGGAGACCCGACACGAGCAATTCGCGCACGACGATCGCCGCGACCATCCACGCGCGGAACACATGCTGGTCGAGCAGCACGACGAGCGTCGCCAGCACGAGCAGCTTGTCGGCGACCGGATCGAGCAGCGAGCCGAACGGAGACGTCCGGCCGGCGCGCCGTGCGAGACGCCCGTCGAACCAATCCGTCGCCATCGCGACGCAGAAGACGACCGTCCCCCAGTAGTCGTGGCCGTGGAACGGGACCGCGAACAGCGCGACGACGACAGGCACGGCGGCCGCCCTGGCGACGGTCAATTGGTCGGCGAGGCTCATCGCAAGGAGAATACGGCGAATGTTCACGAAAGTTCTCGTAGCCAACCGCGGGGAGATCGCGATCCGCATCTTCCGGACGCTCCGCGACATGCGGATCGGCTCGGTTGCTGTCTACTCGGACGTCGACCGCACGGCGCTCCACCCGAGCTTCGCCGACGAGGCGTACGCGCTCGGCGGGGCGAGCGCGGCCGACAGTTACCTTCGGATCGAGAAGCTGGTCGAAGCCGCTCAGCGCTCAGGCGCCGAAGCGGTGCACCCCGGGTACGGCTTCCTCGCGGAGAACGCGGCTTTCGCGCGCGCGGTCGAGGACGCAGGGCTGGTGTGGATCGGGCCGCCTCCGAGCGCGATCGAGTTGATGGGCTCGAAGACGCAGGCGCGCACCCTGATGCAAGAGGCAGGCGTTCCGATCATCCCCGGGACGACGGAGCCGGTGGCCTCGGCCGACGAGGTCGTCGCACTTGGCGAGGAAATCGGCTACCCGCTGCTGATCAAGGCGGCAGCCGGCGGCGGCGGCAAAGGGATGAAGATCGTGCGCTCCGCCGACGAGGCAGCGCAGGCGTTCGAGTCCGCGCAGCGAGAGGGGCTGTCGTACTTCGCCGACGCGGCGGTATACGTCGAGCGGTACCTCGAGGATCCGCGGCATGTCGAGGTGCAGGTGCTCGCGGACGCCCACGGCAACGTCATCCATCTCGGCGAGCGCGACTGCACGCTCCAGCGCCGCCACCAGAAGCTGATCGAGGAGACACCGTCGCCTGCGGTCGACCAGAAGCTGCGCAACCGCATCGGAAAGATCGCCATCGATGCGGCGCGCGCGTGCGGCTATCGCTCCGCGGGGACGATCGAAGGGTTGCTCGCCCCCGACGGTTCCTACTACTTCATGGAGATGAACACGCGCATTCAGGTCGAGCACACGATCACCGAGGTCGTGTTCGGGCTCGACCTCGTCCGCGCACAGATCCAGATCGCCGCGGGCGAGCGTCTCGAGTTCACGCAGGACGAGATTCATCTGCAAGGTCACGCGATCGAGTGCCGCATCAACGCCGAGGACCCGTCGAACGGATTTCTCCCTTCGCCCGGCGTCATCACCGGCTATCACGAGCCGTCAGGACCTGGCGTTCGCGTCGACTCGGCCGTCGCTACGGGCTCGGAGATCTCGCCGCTGTACGACCCGATGGTCGCGAAACTGATCGTTCGCGGCGCGAATCGCGAAGATGCGATCGGCCGGATGCTGCGCGCGCTCGGCGAGTACCGGATCGAGGGCGTGACGACGCTGATCGGGTTCCACCGCGCCTTGATCGACCATCCGTGTTTCCGCGCCGGCACGACCTGTCACGGCATCGTCGAGTCTCCGGAGCTGGCGGCACTCGCGGCGGAGCTCGCGGACCCGCCCGGTGCCGCAACGACGGTTGCCGGTGCGGCGACGCGCGAAACCGTTGCCGAGGTCGACGGTCGGCGCGTCGACGTAAAGGTGCTCGTGCCTGAGCCGCCGTATCGCGAGCTCGCGCGGCGGCGCCGCGAGCGTTCGGCTGCCGGCGGTGGCCCGGGCTCAGATGCTGTGACGAGCCCCATGCAGGGGACGGTGCTCGACGTGAAGGTCACCGACGGCGACGAAGTCGCAGCGGGTCACGTGCTCTGCATCGTCGAGGCGATGAAGATGGAGAACGAGGTGACCGCGCACCGCGCAGGCGTCGTCGCCGAGCTCGCAGTGTCAGCCGGCCAGGGCGTCACCGCCGGCCAGCGCATCTGCACTATCCAGTCCGGCTAGAGCGACCGCTGATACGCGTGGAACGTGCGCGTCGCCCACGCCGTCGTCAGCGCGGTCAGCCCGAGCAACAGCAACAGATGCCAGCCGACCGTCGACCATGACGTGCCCGGCAGCGCGACGGCGCGCGCGGCGCGCACGCCCCAGTCGACCGGGTTGAACTTCGCCGCGATCTGCATCCAGTGCGGCATCTGCGTACGCGCGATCATCGTCGTCGACAAGAACAGCAGCGGTAGGCCGATGAAGTTCGCGACGGCGATCATCGTCGCTTCGCGTCGCGTCAGCAGCGCGATCGCCTGCGAGAGTCCCGCGAAGGCGCTGTTCACCAGCACGCCGGCGAGGATGATCACGATCCAGCCCGCGACGCCCGCGTGAATGCGCACGCCCAAGGCGAGCGCGACGAGCAGGATGATGACTGCCTGAATGGCGGCGGTGAGCGCCGAGCGCACGATCTGCGAGAGCACGATCGACAGCCGTGACGCCGGCGTTGCGAGGAAACGCTCGACGACCTTGTGGTCGAGGTCGTTGATCATCGCCATGCCGCTCCACGTCGCGCCGAAGAACGCGTTCATGACGACGATCGCCGGCGCGAGGAACGTCACGTACGAACCGGTGCCGAAGCCGCCGAGGCGGGTCACGTTCTTGAAGAGCTGCCCGTAGAGGATCAGCCAGACCATCGGCTGCACGAGCAGCAGTGCGATCCAGATCGGCTCGCGCATCAGGTTGCGCGCCTGGCGCACGACCATGAACCACGTGTGGCGCGCCACGGTCATGCGGCACGGTCCTCCGACGTGAAGTCGCGGCCGGTGAAGTGCAGGTACACGTCGTCGAGCGACGGCCGCGAGACGGACACCGACGCGACACGAATGCCGGCGGAGTCGAGCGCGGAGAGGATGTGCGGGACGGCTGCGCCGCCGTTCTCGGCGCGCGCGACGATCGTGTTGCCGTTCAATACCTGCTCGGGGCGCGCGCCGATGCCGGCGATCACGCTCTGTGCCGACTCGACCGCGCCGTTCTCGAGCTCGACGTGTACCGCATCGCCTTGCAGTCGCGCCTTTAGCTCGACAGGCGACCCTTCGATGACGACGCGACCGCGCGACACGATCGCGAGCCGGTCGGCGAGCTGGTCGGCCTCCTCGAGGTAGTGCGTCGTGAGCAGGATCGTGAGCGACTCCGCCTGCGCGAGGCGCGAGACCTCTTCCCACATCGCGACGCGCGCCTCGGGATCGAGGCCCGTGGTCGGCTCGTCGAGGAACAACACGCGCGGACGATGCACGAGCCCCAAGGCGATGTCGAGACGGCGGCGCATGCCGCCGGAGTACGTCTTGACGATGCGATCCGCCGCATCCGCGATGCCGACCAACCGGAGCAGCTCGGAAGTTCTCTCGCGCAGGGCGCGTCCACTCATTCCCTGCACACGGCCCTGCAGCATCAGGTTCTCGCGCCCGGTTCCGAACTGGTCGATGCCCGAGTCCTGTGGGACATAGCCGATCGTGCGACGGACGGAGGCCTGCTCGCGGCGCACGTCGAAGCCGCCGACCGATGCCTTACCGCTATCCGGGGTCGTCAGCGTGACGAGGATGCGGACCGTCGTCGACTTGCCCGCGCCGTTCGGTCCGAGTAGCCCGAAGACCTCGCCTTCGCGCACGTCGAACGTCACTCCGTCGAGCGCGTTCACGTCGCCGTACTGCTTCCGGAGGTCCTCGACTGCGATCACCCTCCGAGCCTACCGACCTCTATCGCTAGAGTGGCCCGCGGCTGTGGACCTCTACGAGTATCAAGGCAAAGAGCTCTTCAAGCGCTTCGGCATTCCCGTGTCGGACGGTCGCCTCGTCGTCAGCCCCGCAGAAGCGCGGCGCGCGGCGGAGGAGCTACGCGGCCCCGTCGTCGTGAAGGCGCAAGTGCTCACCGGCGGCCGCGGGAAGGCCGGCGGCGTGAAGCTCGCCGAGAACCCGAGCGACGCGGAAGAGAAGGCGCGCGACATCATCGGGCTCGACATCCGCGGGCATGTCGTCGAGAAGCTCTGGCTCGAGAAGGCGTCGGATATCGCGAAGGAGTACTACCTCTCGGTCACCTTTGACCGCGGCGCGAAGAAGCCGCTCTTCATGTTCACCACGCAGGGCGGAGTGGAGATCGAAGAAGTCGCCGCGAACAATCCCGACGCGCTCGTGCGCCTGCACATCGATCCCCTCGAGGGCTTTCAACCGTGGGTAGCGCGCCAACTCGTCTACGGCGGCGGCGTCGAGGATCCGAGCGAGCAGAAGCAGATCGCGTCGATCGTCGAGAAGCTGTACCGCTGCTTCGTCGAGTGCGACGCGATGCTTTGCGAGATCAACCCGCTGATTGTCACTCCGGACGGGGAAGTGAAGGCGCTCGACTCGAAGTTCACCGTCGACGACAGCTCGCTCTTCCGGCATCCCGACATCGCCGAGTACCGCGACACGAAGGCGGCCGACCCGCTCGAGTCATTCGCGCGCGAGAAAGGCGTGACGTACGTGAAACTCGACGGCTCGGTCGGCATCCTCGGTAACGGCGCCGGCCTGTCGATGTCCACCGTGGACGTCGTTGTCGTCGCCGGCGGCAAGCCCGCGAACTTCTGCGACCTCGGCGGGGGCGGCAACGCGCAGGGAGTCGTCGACGCGCTCGAGGTGATCACTCGCGACGCGCAGGTGAAGTCGATCCTCTTCAACATCTTCGGCGGCATCACGCGCTGCGACGAAGTCGCGCGCGGCATCCTCGAGGCGCTCGAGCGCATGGACGTCAAGGTCCCGCTCGTCGTGCGCCTCGACGGCACGAACGCCGAAGAAGGACGCAAGATTCTCGCCGACGCGGCGCCGAAGGATCTCTACGTCGAGCCGACCATGCTCGACGCGGCGCGCAAGGCAGTGGAGCTTGCCGGCGTAGGCTCGACGGAGCCGGGGAGCGGAGGCGCCGGCTCGGCCGGCGCCGGAGAGAATTCAGCATGACGGACCTGTGGAGCGAGCGCGCCGAGCGGTACCGCACGAGCCAGATTCACGCGAGCGGCGACGACCTCGATCTCGTCGTTGAGCTCTGCGAGCCGGCGGAAGGCGTCACCGCGCTTGATGTCGCAACCGGCGGCGGACATGTCGCGCGCCGGCTGCGCGAGGGCGGCGCGACCGTCGTCACGACCGACGCGGCTCCGGGCATGCAGGCCGACACGACCGCGCCCGCCGAAGATCTGCCGTTTGCCGACGCGAGCTTCGACGTCGTCGCGTGCCGCATCGCGGCGCATCACTTCGCCGACGTGAACGCCGCGCTGCGCGAGATGGCGCGCGTTTCGAAGGACTGCGTCGTGATCTGCGACAACACGTTTGTCAGCGAAGCGTCCGAAGAAGCAGATCGCCTCAGGGATCCGACGCACGTGCGCAACTACTCCGCCGCCGAATGGCGGATCTTCTTCGAGCAGGCGGGGCTCGAGGTGACCGACGAGCAAACGATGGAGCGCTGGGCCGAGGTCGACTCGTGGCTCGAGCGCGCCGGCTGCACCGGCGAGGACGCAGACCGCGTGCGCACGTTGCTCGCAGACGAGATCGTGGACGGCAAGAAGCGACTGCCGACGATCGTGATCAAGGGAGTGAAGAGCTAGTGGCGATCATCGTCGACAACGACACGCGCCTCGTCGTGCAGGGCCTCACCGGCTCCGAGGGCAAGTTCCACGGCCTACGCAACCGCGCGTACGGCACAAACGTCGTCGCCGGTGTGACTCCGGGCAAAGGCGGCCAGGACGTCGAGGGCGTTCCGGTCTTCGACACCGTCGCCGAAGCGGTGAAGGAAGCCGGCGCGAACACGTCGCTGATCTTCGTGCCCGCGCGCTTCGCGCCCGACGCGGTCTACGAAGCGGTCGACGCCGGCGTGCAGACGGTGATCTGCATCACCGAGCACATCCCGGCGCACGAGATGCTGCGCGTCTACACATACATTCGCCCGAAGGGCGTCACGCTGATCGGGCCGAACTGCCCCGGCGTGCTCTCACCCGGCAAGGCGAATGTCGGGATCATCCCCGCCGAGGTGTTCAAGCCCGGCGCGATCGGCCTCGTCTCGCGCTCGGGGACGCTGACGTACCAGATCGGCAACGAGCTCGCGCAACGCGGCCTCGGCAACTCGACGATCGTCGGCATCGGCGGCGACCCAGTCGTCGGATCGAGCTTCATCGACGTGCTCGAAAAGTTCGAAGCGGACGCCGAAACAAAGACGGTCGTGCTCGTCGGCGAGATCGGCGGCGACGAAGAAGAGAAGGCCGCGCGCTTCGTGAAGGAGAAGATGTCGAAGCCGGTGTTCTCGTACATCGCGGGCTTCTCGGCGCCTCCCGGCAAGACGATGGGCCATGCGGGCGCGATCATCTCGGGCTCCTCCGGCACCGCGCAGGCAAAGAAGGAAGCGCTTGAAGCCGTCGGCATCAAGGTCGGCACGACGCCGACCGAGGTTGCCGAGCTCGTTTCCTGAGCTGCTAGCCGCTTAGCACCCTTTTCGGCAGGTTCTTCGCCGTTCGGATTCCGTTAGCGATCGCTGATTCGCGCTAGAAGGCTCGCTTATACGGGGACGCCTCCCCTCATGGAAAGAAGGGAGGATGAAATGACGAGAACAACAGAACGCCGCGTATTCGCGCGGCTCATGGGCTCGTCGCTGGCGCTTGTGGTCGTCGGCTTGGTCCTCGCTACCGCCGCAAGCGCGGCGACGCCGCAGAACACCGCGTTGCCGACGACGAGCGGCACCGCGAAGGAAGGCTCGACGCTCACCGCGAGCAACGGCTCGTGGTTGAACAGCCCGACCTCGTACGCCTACCAGTGGCAGCGGTGTGCGACGGACGGGACCGCGTGCGGCGACATCGCCGGCGCGACGAGCCAGACCCACACGCTCCTCTCCGGTGACGTGCATCACACGCTTCGTGTCGCCGTCACCGCGAAGAACAGCGATGGGGCCGCTACGGCGCGCTCGGATGCGACTGATGTCGTCGGTTCGAAGAACGGGCCGTCGAACACGGTTCGCCCATCCGTGAGCGGGTCGGCGGTTGTCGGTGAGACGCTGACCGTGAGCAATGGCTCGTGGTCGCCGTCCGCGACGTCGTTCCAGCGGCAGTGGCAGCGCTGTGAGTCAGACGGCTCGCACTGTCTGAACATCGACGGCGCTACCGGCACGGCCTACGGCGTCCGCACGATCGACGCCGGTAATCAGCTTCGTGCCCTCGTGACGGCGCATACGTTGGCGGGACAGACGACCGTCGCGTCGAGTAACAGCGACATCGTCACGACGACATCCGTCACAACGACGACGACCGTGACCGCTCCGTCGCCTCGCGCGCCGAAGCTGTCGTTTATCTCGCTGAAGCGGTCGGGTCATTACGTGTACGCGCGCTACCGCGTCTGTACGCAGCTGGCGGGCCGCGTTCGCATTACGGAGCGCGACTACAAGGCACGTGCACTTCCGTACACCCGTCACTTCGCGGTGTACACGCCATCGTGTAACGCGTTCCACAAGAAGTGGCTCCTGTTGCCGCGCTACCGGCACCCGGGCCGCTATGTGGTGACTCTGCGCGCTGCTGACCGCGCCGGCCGTCTGAGCCGTCTGGTTAGCCGCTCGCTGCTGATCCGCTGACGGTGATCTACGCGGTTGCGGGCAGGGTGATGCGAAAGCGCGCCCCGCCCGCACCGCTTTCTACTGACGCGGTACCCCCGTGAGCCTCCGCCGCCTCGCGCACGATCGCCAGGCCGAGCCCGGCGCCCGGCTTCGACCGCGCTCCGGCTGCGCGATAGAAGCGGTCGAAGATCCGCGGCAAGTCTTCCTCCGCAACACCCGGGCCGTGGTCGGCGACGACCACCTCGCCTGTTCGTACGCTCACCTCAATCGGAGCACCTGACGGGCTGTACTTCACGGCGTTGTCGAGCAGGTTGCCGATCGCGCGCTCGAGCAGCACTGGGTCGGCGCTGACGACGGTGGGGGAGAGCGAGGTGACGAACATCGCGTCGGGCGTGCGCGACTTGGCGCGCTCGACCGCCGCCGCGACCAGGTCGTCGAGATGCACTTCCTCGACGCGTAGCTTCCGCTCTTCGCCGCGGGCGAGCTCGACCAGGTCGGAGAGAAGCGTGGTCAGGGCGTTGAGCTCGGTCGATGCTTCGTCGAGCGCGTGCCGCGTCTCGTCGTGCGACAGCTGGCCCTCGCGCACGAGGTCGACGTTTGCGCGCGCCGCCGTGAGCGGTGTGCGCAGCTCGTGTGACGCGTCGGCGACGAGGCGGCGCTGCCGCCCCACCGACTCTTCGAGCGCCGCGAGCATCTCGTTGAAGCGCGTGGCGAGCCGGCCGAGCTCGTCGTCCGCGCCGTGCTCCACGCGCTCGGAGAGATCACCGGTCGCGGCGACGCTTTCCGCAGCGGCGGTCAGCCGCCGCACCGGGAGTAAGGCGGCCGCCGCGACGAACGCAGCAAGGCCGGCGGCGATCAGGATTCCGGCCCCGCCGATCAGCAGCGCCCAGAAGCGGATGCGCGCCAGCGCGTGATCCGTCGGCTGCAGGGGGTCGACTACGACGATCGCACCGGCCGCTGAAGGCGACACGTACTCGCGGATGTGTTGACCTTGCGCGTACGTCGACGCGAAGTACGCGTCGGAGTTGCCGTTCGCAACCGCCAGCATCCGCCGCGTGACCGGTACGTCAACGCCGGCGCGCGACCCGTCGGAGGCAACGACCATGCTGTTGAAGCGCGCATACGGGGACGCGCCCGACGCGAGCGACGCGTCAACCTGGCTAAGCAGCTCGTGCTTTGCGATCTGCGATACGGCCAGCGATGTGAGCGCGACCGTGCACGCGATCGCGACCGCGGTCAGCAGCATCAGCCGTTGCCGGAAGGTCACGGCTCTTCCCGAAACGCGTACCCCACGCCACGAACGGTATGGAGTAGGCGCGGCTCGCCTGCCTCTTCCAGCTTGCGCCGCAGATACCCCACGTACACCCACAACGCGTTCGA
>DASUKC010000004.1:0-22097 GCA_036278975.1 Gaiellaceae bacterium | reverse complement strand
GTGAGGATGTCCGGCACGACGTCCCAGTTGTCGACGCCGAACCACTTGCCGGTGCGGCCGAAGCCGGCCATCACCTCGTCTGCGATCAGCAGGATGCCGTGCTTGTCGCACGTCTCCCGGATCGACTGCAGATAGCCGTCGGGCGGGACGATGATCCCGTTGGTGCCGGTGATCGTCTCGAGGATCACGGCGGCGACGGTGTGCGCGCCTTCGTACTGCAGGATCTCTTCGAGATGCGGTCCGCCCGTGCAGACCGGGCACGGATCGGGATGGCCCGCCGGGCAGCGATACGTGTACGGGTCGAACATGCGCACGACGCCGGGGATGCCGGGCTCCGCCGGCCAGCGCCGCGGGTCGCCGGTGAGCGTCATCGAGCCCGCGGTCGCACCGTGGTAGCTGCGATAGCGCGCGATCACCTTGTGGCGTCCCGTGTACCAGCGCGCGAGCTTGATCGCGTTCTCGTTCGCTTCGGCGCCGCCGTTCGTGAAGAAGCTCATCGTCAGGTCGCCCGGCGTCACTTCGGCGAGCAGCTTCCCGAGCCGAGAGCGCGACTCGGTCGCCATCGGCGGCCCGATCGTCGCAAGCTTCTCAGCTTGATCCTTGATCGCCTGCACGACCTTCGGGTGCGAGTGCCCGATCGAGACGTTCACGAGTTGCGACGCGAAGTCGAGGTAGCGGTTTCCGTCGTAATCCCAGAAGTAACGCCCTTCGGCGCGCTCGACCGCGATCGGGTTGATCGCGTCCTGCACGCTCCACGAGTAGAGGACGTACTTCTTCGCGTCGTCGACGATCTGCTTGCCGAGTTCTGTGTTCGTCTCGAGAGTGGCCATACCGCGGATCCTAGCCCCGGGGTCTGGCCCGTGCCTGACCCCGCGGTGGCGCTAGCGGCGGGCGACGGTGCCAGGCGGGGGACACACGCGTGACGAAAGTGCAACGCGAGAAGTTCCTGCAAATGCCCGCGGCGACGGCGCTGCGCGGGCCGTCGCGCAGTGGGGTGCAAGACGTCGGGGGTCAGGCAGGGGCCAGACCCCCGACACGACGGTACGCTCCACGCGAGCAATGCAACGGAGGACCGACCAATGACCGAGACGATCGAAGCACCCGCAACCGCCAAGCCGATCAATCACTGGATCGGCGGCCGCGCCGTCCCAGGCACTTCGGGGCGCAACGGCGCCGTTTACAACCCCGCGACCGGCCTGCAGTCCGGCGCCGTCGACTTCGCGAGCGTCGCAGAGCTCGACGCGGCCGTGCAGAGTGCGCGCGCGGCATTCCCCGCCTGGCGTGCGACGTCGCTCGCCAAGAAGGCAGAGCTGTTCTTCCGCATCCGCGAGCTCTTCCACGCGCGGCGCGAGGAGATCGCAAAACTCCTCACCGCCGAGCACGGCAAAGTGCTGTCGGACGCGATGGGCGAGGTCACGCGCGGGCTCGAGGTCATCGAGTTCTGCTGCGGCCTCCCGCACCTGCTCAAGGGCAGCATGACCGAGCAGGCGTCGACGGGTGTCGACGTCTATTCGATTCGCCAGCCGCTCGGCGTCGTCGCCGGCATCACCCCGTTCAACTTCCCCGCGATGGTTCCGATGTGGATGTGGGCGCCCGCGATTGCGTGCGGCAACACGTTCATCCTCAAGCCGTCGGAGAAGGATCCGTCGGCGTCGATGTACACGGCGGAGCTGCTGAAGGAAGCCGGCCTGCCGGACGGCGTCTTCAACGTCGTGCACGGCGACAAGGTTGCTGTCGACGCGATCCTCGAGCATCCCGGCATCAGTGCAGTGTCGTTCGTGGGCTCGACGCCGATCGCGAAGTACGTCTACGAGACGGCGACTGCCAACGGCAAGCGCTGCCAGGCGCTCGGCGGTGCGAAGAACCACATGATCGTGCTGCCCGACGCCGACATCGACATGGCCGCCGACGCTGCCGTCTCCGCCGCCTACGGCTCGGCCGGCGAGCGCTGCATGGCGGTGTCCGCGCTCGTCGCGGTCGGTGATGTCGCTGATCCGCTCGTCGAGGCGATCAAGAAGCGCATCCCGAATGTGAAGGTGGGCGACGGCATGGATCCGTCGAGCGAGATGGGGCCGCTGATCACGCGCGAGCATCGCGACAAGGTCGCGTCGTACATCGGCAGCGACGGAGAGATCGTCGTCGACGGTCGGGAGAATTGCCCGTCCGACGGTTTCTTCCTCGGCGCGACGTTGATCGACCACATCACGCCCGAGATGAAGTCGTACCAGGACGAGATCTTCGGCCCTGTGCTCGGCGTCACGCGCGTCGCGACCTACGACGAAGCGGTGAAGCTCGTCAACGAGAATCCGTACGGCAACGGCACCGCGATCTTCACGCGCGACGGCGGCGTCGCCCGCCAATTCCAGTTCGACGTGCAGGTGGGCATGGTCGGCGTGAACGTGCCGATCCCGGTGCCGGTCGCGTACTACTCGTTCGGCGGCTGGAAGGCGAGCCTCTTCGGCGACCGTCACATCTACGGGCCTGAGGGGATCGACTTCTACACGCGCTCGAAAGTCGTCACGTCGCGTTGGCCGGACCCGGCCACGTCACGCGTCGATCTCGGCTTCCCGCAGACGCGATGAGAGTTGTCGTCGTGGGCGCCGGCGGAGTCGGTGCCGCCGCGGCAGCAATTGCAGCGAGGCGCTCGTTCGTCGAGCGCCTCGTGCTGGCCGACGTCGACCTCGAGCGCGCGCAGCGCGCGGCAGCCGTCGACGACCGCTTCTCGGGCGTGCAGGTCGACGCGTCGGATGCATCCGCAGTCGCTGAGCTCGTGCGCGCCGAGCGCGCCGACGCTGTCCTGAATGCGTGCGACCCGCGCTTCAACCTGCCGCTGCTCGCGGCGGCGCTCGACGCCGGCGTGACGTACCTCGACATGGCGATGACGCTCTCGTCGCCCGGCACGCTGCTCGGCCAGGAGCAACTCGACCAGGACGCGCGCTGGCGCGAGGCGGAGACGCTCTGCCTCGCCGGGATCGGCGTCGAGCCCGGTCTCGCCGATGTCTTCGCGCGACATGCAGCCGACGAGTTGTTCTCCGAGATCGACGAGATCGGTGTCCGGGACGGCGCGAACCTCGTCGTCGACGGCTACGACTTCGCGCCGACGTTCTCGATCTGGACGACGATCGAGGAGTGCCTCAACCGGCCGCTCGTCTGGGAACGCGAACGCGGCTGGTTCACAACCGAGCCGTTCTCGGAGCCGGAGGTGTTCGACTTCCCCGAAGGGATCGGGCCGCTCGAGTGCGTCAACGTCGAGCACGAAGAGGTCGTGCTCGTGCCGCGCTGGATCGACTGCAAACGCGTGACGTTCAAGTACGGGCTCGGCGAAGAGTTCATCGACGTGCTGAAGACGCTGCACAAGCTCGGGCTCGACTCGACCGAGCCGGTTCGCGTGCGTGGAGTCGACGTTGCGCCGCGCGACATGGTGGCCGCCGCCCTCCCAAATCCGGCAGAGCTCGGCGACCGCATGCGCGGAAAGACATGCGCGGGCACGTACGTCACCGGCATCGGGAAGGACGGCAACCCGCGGCGCACCTACCTGTACCACGTCGTCGACAACGAGCAGGCGATGCGGGACTACGGCCATCAGGCTGTCGTCCTGCAGACCGCGTTCAACCCGATCGTCGCCCTCGAGCTGCTCGACGCGGGCGCGTGGAGCGGTGTCGGTGTGCTCGGGCCTGAGGCGTTCCCCGCGTCGCCGTTCCTCGAGCTACTCGCCGACTACGGCGCGCCGCACGGCATCGACGAGCGCTAGGCGACGGCGAGCGGCGCGGGCTTCAGTTCTTCGTTCGGCCTGGCGCGCTTGATGAACTGACCGCTGCCGGGCTTTGCAAGCAGCTTGTCGCCTTCGACGATCACCTCGCCGCGGCGCAGCACGACCTCGGGTGAGCCCTGCACCTCGGTGCCCTCGTACAGGTTGTAGTCGGAGCGCGAGTGATGCGTTTTTGCCGAGATGGTGATGCGCTTCTCGGGATCGAAGACGACGATGTCGGCGTCGGAGCCGACGGCCAGTGTGCCCTTGCGCGGATAGAGACCGAAGAGTTTCGCCGGGTTCGTGCACAGGAGCTCGACCATGCGATTCAGCGAGATGCGGCCCTGGCGCACGCCGAAGTGGTGGATCATCTGCACGCGGTTCTCGAGGCCCGGCCCGCCGTTCGGGATCTGCCGGAAGTCGCTCTTGCCGGCGTCCTTCTGGCCGTTGAACAGATACGCGCAGTGGTCGGTCGAGATCGCCTGCAGCACGTTCGTGCGCACGGCGTTCCAAAGCACGTCCTGGTTGTCCTTCGCGCGCGGCGGCGGCGTGTACACGTACTTCGCGCCTTCGAAGTTTGGCTGATCGAGATACGACTGGTCGATGAAGAAATACTGCGTGCATGTCTCGCCCCAGATGTTCCAGCCTTTCTCGCGCGCAATCTGGATCGGCTCGACAGACTCCTTGCACGACACGTGCACGACGTAGAGCGCTGCGCCGGCGACGCGCGCGAGTTGCACCGCGCGGTTCGTCGCCTCGCCTTCCGTTTCCGGCGGGCGCGTCAGTGCGTGGTACTTGGGCTCGACATGGCCGGCTTCGATCGCCTCGTTCATCAGCACTTCGATCGCGTCGCCGTTCTCGGCATGCACCATCACGAGTGCACCCGTCTGCGCCGCGACCTGCATCGTCTTGAACAGCGTCTCGTCGTCGACCATCAGCGAGTCCTTGTACGCCATGAAGAGCTTGTACGACGTGACGCCGTGCTCCTCCGGCAGCCGCGCAAGCTCCTCGAGCGTGCCCCCTTCGCGCAGGTCGGTCACCGCGATGTGGAACCCGTTGTCGATGATCGCCTTGCCGTCGCGCTTGCCGTGCCACATCTCGAGTGCGTCGCCGAAGGTCTGGCCTTTGCCCTGGATGCAGAAGTCCACGTGCGTCGTCGTGCCGCCGAACGCGGCAGCGATGTGGCCCGACTCGAAGTCGTCGATCGTCGTCTCGCCGCGCCACGGCATCGCAAGATGCGTGTGGGGGTCGACGGCGCCCGGCAGCACGTATTTGCCGGTCGCGTCGATCACCTTGTCGGCCGCGACGTCCAGTGACTCGCCGATCATCGTGATGCGCTCGCCGTCGACGAACACGTCTGCGACGTAGTCGTCGGCCGCCGTGATCACGCGGCCGCCTTTGATCAGCACGGACATCTCGACCTCCTCGTGGAAAACGGTGCCTGGCACCCGAAGGTGCCAGGCACTGACCTTACTGCTACTTCCCGCCCGGAGTGACGTGGACGGTCAACGGCTTGTACGACTTGCCGTAGACGTTCAGTCCCTGCGCCTTCATGCCGGCGAGTGCCTGCTTCACGAGGGCGTAGTTCATCTCCCACGCAGCCGGCGTCTTCTTGATCACACCGTACTTCTTCGCGATCGTCTCGGTCTGCTTGATCGCAGACGCCGGGACGGTTCCGATGCCGGTTGCGTTCGGCCAGATCAGCTTGTTGATCTCGTTCATCTCCCACAGCTGATGGCCGTGACCGAGCGTCGGCCCGTTCTTGAGCACGATGTTCACGCAGCTCTGGACGTGGTCACGGCAGTAGATCCAGCCTGCGAGCGACGCGCCGAGGAACCGCACCGCGGTGGCCTGGTTCGCCGGATTCTTCAGCCACCGTGCGGTGGTGAAGATGTTGTCCTCGAGCATGCCCGTGCCCACTGACGGGCTGGCCATCTTGAAGATGTTCAGGTCCTTCAGCGAGATGAGCTTCCCGGTCTTCGGGTCCTTCGTCTCGAGCACCTGTGCCAGCTCGTTGTACGTCATCGCCGCCGCCGCATCGACTTGATGCTGCAAGAACAGGTTCATGTCGAACGGCTGGTTGACGATCGTGACGTCTTTCGGGTTGCTCGGATCGATCCCGTTTTTCGCCAGCGCAGCGAACAGCTCCGGCTGGTTGCCGCAGCACCACACGCCGACCTTCTTGCCACGCATCTTGGCGATCGTGTTGATGCCGCTCGACTTCCACGTCAGCTCCGTCATGCCTGAGCGCGGAATCACCTGCGCGATCGACACGAGGTCGCCCTTGTGCTCGTCCGTTGCGTACAGGTTCGGCAGCCAGTCGATCCCGAATTGCGCCTGCCCGCCGAGCACGACCTGCTCCGGCGTGATGCTCGGTCCGCCGACCTTGATGTTCACGTCAAGGCCCGCCGCTTTGTAATAGCCCTCTGCGGCCGCCGCGTAGAAGCCGGCGAACTGCGCCTGCGTGACCCACTTCAACTGCAACGTGACCTTCGTCAGTTTCTGCGAGTGCGTGTTCGCGCTCGCAGTCACCGCCGTTCCGCCTACCGCCAGTGCGACGGCCGTGAGGCCGAGGACCAGCCACTTCCTGTGCTTCAAGTCGCCCTCCTCCTTTTTTACTGCTGAACTCCGTTTCGCGCCCAACTCATCGTGAAGCGTTCGACGACGCCGATCAAGGCGTAGAAAGCAATTCCCATGGAGCTTGCGACGACAATCGCCGCCCACGCCAGGGGCAGGTCGAACAGCGTCACCGAATTCTCGATCTGGACGCCCAGCGCCTGGATCGAGCCGCCGAAGTACTCACCGACGATCGCCCCGATCATCGACAGCACCGTCGCCACTTTCAGGCCGGTGAAGATGAAGGGCAGCGCGGTGGGGATGCGCACGCGGCGGAAGATCTCGACCTCGCTGGCGGCATAGGAGCGCATCAGCTCGATCGCCTCCGGCCGCACCGAGGTCAGCCCGCGCGTGGTGTTTACGAGCACGGGGAAGAAGCAGAGCACGGCAGCGATCGCCATCTTCGAATGCGGGTTCAGCAGCCCGAACCAGTTGTTCATGATCGGCGCGAAGGCGATGATCGGCACCGCGTTGGCCGCGATGAAGTACGGCATCAGCGCACCGGAGAGGCGTCGCCAGCGTGCGAGCGCGAGCGCGGCGACGATGCCGAGGCCGCAGCCGATAGCGAACCCGCCGAGCGCTTCCTCAAGCGTGAACCAGCCGGCGTGCCAGAGCACGCTCCAGTGGGTGTGCAGCGACTTGACGATCTGGGCCGGCGTCGGCAACAGGAACTGGCCGAGCCATGGCGCGAGCGCGAACTGCCAGAGCAGCATCCCTGCGGCGAAGACGACGAGTACGGGCAGCCAGTCGCGGAGAACGCGCGTCATGCTTCGACTCCCCCACGGATCAGCGCTTCGCGCACGCGGGTGACGAGCTCGAAGAAGCGCGCGTCCTCTCTGATCTCCGACTCGCGCGGCTGGGGCAGGTCGATGTCGATCACCTCGGCGATGCGCCCCGGACGCGCCGACATGACGACGACGCGCGTCGACAGGTACACCGCCTCGGGAATCGAGTGCGTCACGAACACAACCGTCGAGCCCGTCTCCGCCCAGATGCGCAGCAGCTCCGAGTTGAGGCGCTCGCGCGTCATCTCGTCGAGCGCGCCGAACGGCTCGTCCATCAGCAGCAGCGCCGGCTCAAACGAAAGCGCGCGCGCGATTGCCACGCGCTGCTGCATGCCGCCTGAGAGCTGCCACGGATGGTGGCCCTCGAAGCCGCCGAGCTCGACGAGGTCGAGCATCTCGGCTACACGTTCCTTGCGGCGACGGCGATCCCAATTCAGCAGCTCGAGCGGCAACTCGATGTTCTTGGCGACGGTGCGCCAGTCGTAGAGCACCGCCTGTTGGAACACGATTCCGTAGTCGCGATCGCGCCGCGCGCGCTCGGCCGTCTTGCCGTTGACCGTCGCGGTGCCTTCGCTCGGTGGGATCAGGTCGCCGATGACGCGCAGCAGCGTCGACTTGCCGCAGCCCGACGGGCCGATCAGCGAAACGAACTCGCGTGGCTCTACCGTCAGATCGATGCCCTGGAGAGCAAGAGTGCCGCCGCGGAACTGCTTCGAGACGCCCTTCAGCTCGACGACGGTCATGCGGTGTTCTCCGGTGCGCGGCGCACGATCGCGCGCTCGGCGAAGACGACCGCGAGGAAGAACACGATCCCGAGCAGCGCCGAGATGACGTTCGTCGCCCAAAGTTCCTGCGGCTCGATCGAGTAGTACTGGTTGAAGTTCACGATCGCGCCGCCGAGGCCGTCCTGAATCGACGCGGACGGCTCGGAGATGATCGCGCCGACGATCGCGAGCGGCGCCGCGATGCGGAACGCGCTGAAGAGATACGGCAGCGACGCCGGCGCCTGCAGTTTCCAGAGGATGCGCCAGCGGTTCGCGGCGTACGAACGCATGAGCTCGACTGCGCGCGGGTCTGCGGATTGCAGGCCGCGCAGCGCGTTGATCGTGACCGGGAAGAAAGTGAGATACGCGGCGAGCACCGACACGCACTCCCAGGCGGAGAGCGTGCCGCCGAATTTCGACTCGAGCCCGACGATCACCATCGGCGCGATCGCGAGCAACGGGATCGTCTGTGACGCGACGACGTAGGGGATGATCCCGCGTTCCAGGAAGCGCGACTGCAGCAGCACGACGGCGATCGCGAAGCCGCCGACCGCGCCGAGGGCAAAGCCGAGGGCTGCTTCTTTCGCCGTGAACGCGCTCGCGTTCAGCAGAATGTGCAGCAGCGAAGGCCCGTTCGCCTGTGCCGGCTGGAAGAGCGCCTGGATGATGCGGTGGAGGTGCGGCATCGTCGTGTCGTTCACCGTGAACGGCCAGGTCAGGTGGTAATGCGAGCCGAGCCAGCGCCAGCCTTCCCACGCGCCCCAAAGGACGCCGAGCACGGCAAGGAACGTGCCAATGCGCTCGGCGGTTGCGCGGCCTGGCATTAGGCGAGGTTCTTATCACGCGATTAGGATCGATGCGACATGGCGCTCGATCCTTCGCGGACCGTTGCTGAGCTGGAAGAGCTGCGCTCGCTGACCGGCGACGCGAGCGGCGCGCAGCGTGTCGCGTGGACGGACACGTGGGAGAAGGCGCGCGCGTTCCTGCGGGAGAAGCTGGAAGGCACCGGCGCCGTCGAGGAGGTGGACGAGGCCGGCAACCAGTGGTTCACGCTGCGCGGCGAGTCGGATGGCGCTTTGCTGATCGGCGGCCACATGGACTCGGTGCCGAACGGTGGCTGGCTCGACGGCTGCCTCAACGTGATGGCGGGTGTCGAGGTCGTGCGGCGGATCGCCGCGGAGGGAACGCCGCCGGTAACCGTGCGGCTCGTGTCGTGGGCGGACGAAGAGGGTGCGCGCTTCGGCCGCTCGCTCTTCGGCTCGTCGGCGGCCGCGGGGTCGATGAAGGATCAGGACGAGCTGCGCAAGCTCACCGACCGAGACGGCATCGCGCTGCCGGACGCCGTGCGCGAGCACGGGGTGGAGCTGGACAACGCCATCGCCGCGAACAAGCAGTTGGACGGCGCGCGCGCGTATCTCGAGCTGCACATCGAACAGGGGCCGGTGCTCGAGTCGATGAACCTGCCGCTCGGCGTCGTGCTCGGCACGTTCGGCGTCGAGCGCTCGCGGTTCACGTGGCGCGGCCAGGCGGCGCACGCCGGTTCGACGCCGATGCATTCTCGGCGCGACGCGCTCGCCGGTGCGGCAAAGCTTGCGCTCTACATCCGCGAGATCGCGGAGGAGGTCGGCGGTGGCGCAGTGTGCACGTCGGGCGGCGTGGTGTGCAAGCCGGGCATCGTCACGTCGGTTGTCGAGACGGCGGAGCAGCTGCTCGACCAGCGCCACCTCGACGCCGAGTCACTCGCGCGCATGCTCAACATGGCGCGTGACGGCGCCGATCGCTTCGCCGCGGAGGAGAACATCGACGTCGAGTGGGAGCGGATCTGGAGTATCGAGCCGATCCTCTTCGACGACACGCTGATCGGCTTCGCCGACGACGCGATTCGTGAGGTGTCGGGCGCGTCGCACAAGCTGCCGTCTGGTCCGTTGCACGATGCGGCGGAGGTGTCGCGGGCGGGGATCCCGACGGTGATGCTGTTCGTGCAAAGCCTGCGCGGTCTGTCGCATACGAAGCTCGAGGACACGAAGACGGAGCATCTCGAGCAGAGCGTCGCAGCGCTGGACAAGCTGGCGTCGAAGACGCTGGCCTGGCTGAGCTGACACTCGCGCCGCGTCTCTCGCCGCGGAGGCGATCGCGATCGTGGTCGTCATCGCGCAAGGCCGCGAGCGCGCGCGTTGCTTCAGCGCGCGCTGCTTCAAGCCGCGGAGCGCTTCTCGCAAGACAAGCCAGGTTTCGACGCGTCCGGTTTTCCCCGGTGCCTGGCATTTGCCTGGCACCGCGGTTCGCAAACCGGCCCGTCTACGCAGCGGGATTTGCATCGCGTAGGGCCAAACGGACACACCGACCGGCGGGACGCGTCCGGTTTGGCGCGAAGGACTAGTCGCTAGGAGACGCGTACAAGCACGGCGCCGGCGATGAGCAGCGCGACGCCGACGAGGCGGCCGGCGGAGAGATCGTGCTTCGGGAAGCCGATCCAGCCGTACTTGTCGAGCACGACGCTTGCGACGAGCTGCGCCGCGACGAGGATGCCGAAGAACGCCGCGGCGCCGATGCGAATTGGCACGACGACCGTCGACGTCACGTAGAACGCGCCGAGCAACCCGCCGATCCACGCCCACCACGGCGCGTCGCTCGCGTGCTGGTTTTGCGAGCGGTAGAAGAGCAGCACGACGAGGAACAGCGCGACGGCACCGACCGCGAACGACATCATCGACGCGCGAACCGGGCCGCCGACGAACTTCGCAAGCCGCGCATTCACGCCCGCTTGCGCCGGCAGGAACGCGCCGGCGACGACGGTGAACAGCAACAGCAGGATGCCGGTCATCGCTCCGCCACCACCGGGTTGCGTACGACGCCGACGCCTTCGACCTCGCACTCGACCACGTCGCCGTCCTTCAGCGAGATCTTCGGGTCGCGTGCGTAACCAACACCGGACGGCGTGCCGGTCAAGATCAAGTCGCCCGGCTCGAGCGTGAACGCATTCGACGCGTACGCGACGAGGAACGGCACCGAGAAGATCAAGTCGTCCGTGTTCCCGTCTTGGAACACCTCGCCGTTCAGTCGCTGGATCACGCGCAGTCCGGATGCGTCACCGAGCACGGACACCGGAACGATGTCGGCGCTCAAAGGACAGAACGTGTCGAAGCCCTTCGCACGCGTCCACTGACCCTCTGCGTACTGCAGGTTCCGCGCCGACACGTCGTTCGCCACGCGATACCCGCGCACGTGGTCGAGCGCATCCGCCTCCGCGATGCGACGACCACCGACGCCGATCTCCACCGCCAGCTCGGCCTCCGCATCGAGGTGCGTTGCTTCGCGCGGGATCACGATCGGCTCGCCCGACCCGATCAACGTGTTGTCCCACTTCCCGAACAGCAGCGGCTCCTTCGGCGGCTCGTTCCCGAGCTCGGCCGCATGCTCCGCGTAGTTCCGCCCGACGCAAATGATCTTCACGGCACGATTCTGACGGAGTAGGCTCCGCGGCATGAGCATGTCGTTCGGCGTCACCGTTCTGCCTGACCCCCCGTACCAGCGCTGGCTCGAGCTGATCCAGCTCGCCGAGAGCCACGGCTTCGAGTACGCCTGGACATACGACTCGCATGTCCTCTGGCAGGAATCGATCCCGACCCTCGCCGTCGCGGCCCGCGAGACGTCGAAGATCAAGCTCGGCCACTTCGTGACGAACCCGGCGACCCGCGACCAGACCGTGCTCGCGAGCTCGTACGCGACGCTCCAGGACATCTCCAACGGCCGCATGGTGATGGGCATCGGCCGCGGCGACTCGGCGGTGCGCTACATCGGCCGCCAGCCCATGAAAGTCGCGGAGTTCGAAAAGTCGCTCGCGATGATCCGTGAGTTCATGAACGGCCGCGAGGTCACCTGGAACGAGAAGGAGCTCCAGCTGAAGTGGGTACGACCGGAGCTGCCGCAGATCCCGATGTGGGTCGCCGGCTACGGGCCGAAGGCACTCGCGGTTGCGGGACGCGTCGGCGACGGCGTGATCATCCAGCTCGCAGACCCCGAGATCATCACTTGGATCATGGACACCGCCCGTCGTGCCGCCGAAGAAGCGGGACGCGATCCTTCGCAGTTGAAGTGCATCGTCGGCGCGCCCAGCCACGTGAGCGACGACCTCGCCGACGCGCGCGAGCAGGTGCGTTGGTTCCCGGCGATGGTCTCAAACCACGTCAAGGATCTCGTCGATCGCTACGGCGCCGACGGCAGCGTCGTTCCGAAGGCACTCACCGACTTCATCGCCTCGCGCGAGTTCTACGACTACAACGACCACTCACGCGTCGGCGCCGCGCACGGCGGCTTTGTGACGGATGAGATTTGCGACCGCTTCTGCGTGATTGGAAACGGTGAACAGATCGCGGCGAAGCTGCGCGAGCTCGAAGCCGTCGGCGTCGACCAGTTCAACGTTTACTTGATGACTCACGCACAAGAAGAGACCCTCGCTGCGTACGGTGCGGACATCATCCCGCAATTTTCGGGCGTTACCGCCTGAAACTCTCGCTACTCTGAGCGGCCGATGAGCTCGAACGGCGCCGTCGTCATTGCCACGGACCTGACCCGCCGCTACGGCGCCGGGGATACGGCCGTTGACGCCTTGCGGGGTGTCTCCCTTGGCGTGCAGGAAGGCGAGCTTGTTGCCGTTATGGGGCCGTCCGGCTCCGGCAAGTCGACGCTGATGCACATCCTCGCCGGGCTCGATCACCCGACGGCGGGCACGGTGTCGATCGCCGGCGAGACGATCACCAACATGGACGACACCGCCCTGACGAAGCTTCGCCGCCGCCATATCGGCTTCATCTTCCAATTCTTCAACCTGCTGCCGATGCTCACCGCGGAGGAGAACGTCACGCTGCCGCTGTCGATCGCGGGCGAGAAGGTCGACGAGAAGTGGCTTGCGGAGCTACTTGGCAAAACGGGACTGAAGGACCGCGCAACGCACCGCCCGAGCGAGTTGTCCGGCGGCCAGCAGCAGCGCGTCGCGATCGCACGCGCGCTCGTGTCGCGTCCGTCCATCGTTTTCGCCGACGAGCCGACAGGCAACCTCGACTCGAAGACGAGCGGCGAGATCCTCATGCTGATGCGCGACTCAGTCGACGCGTACAAGCAGACGACGGTCATGGTCACGCACGACGCGCGCGCGGCGGCGATCGCCGACCGCGTGCTGTTTCTCGCCGACGGCAAGATCGTTCAGGAGAGCACCGACATCACTGCGGAGGACGTCGTGCGCGTGATGCAGGGGCTCGACTCCTAGCGATGCTCCGCGTCACTCTGAAAGGCCTCGCCGGGCGCAAGCTGCGGGCGATCCTCACGGCGTTTGCCGTGATTCTCGGCGTGGCGATGATCAGCGGGACATTCGTGCTGACCGACACCTTGAAGGCGGGTATCGGCCAGATCTTCACGTCGGTCTACAAGTCGACCGATGCGGTGATTTCCGGCAAGAGCGCAATCGGCAACGGGACGGATCAAAACGGCAGCAACAACGCGCCCGCGTTCTCGCAATCGCTCCTGGCCAAGGTGCAGGCGTTGCCCGACGTCGCAGAGGCGACCGGCGGTATCGGCGACTACGCGCAGCTCGTCGGACGCAACGGCAAGGTGATCTCGAACGGGTTCGCGCCCGGGCTTGCGTTCAGCGTCAACCCTGACGGCGACCAGCACTTCAACCCGCTGAATCTCGTCTCGGGCACGTGGCCGCGCGGCCCGCACGAGATCGACATCGACGCAAACACCGCGAGCAAGAAGCACTACGCCGTCGGCGACACGATCGGCGCGATCGCGCGCGGACCGGTGCAGCAGTACAAGATCGCAGGCGTCGTCAAGCTCGCCGATGTCGCGTCGATCGGTGGCGCAACCTTCGCCATCTTCGACCTGCAGACCGCCCAGCAGCTCTTCGACAAGGTCGGAAAGCTCGACGCGATCGACGTCGCGGCGAAGCCTGGGATCTCGCGGGCGACGCTGGTCGCGCAGATCAAGACCATCCTGCCGCCGGCGACCCAGGTGCGCACCGGTCAGGCCGAGGCCGCGAAGCAGACGTCGAACAGCAACAGCGGCGCAAGCTTCATCCAGGATTTCTTGCTCGCGTTCGGCGGCATCGCGCTCTTTGTCGGAGTCTTCGTGATCGCGAACACGCTGTCGATCACCGTCGCCCAGCGCGCGCGTGAGTTCGGCACGCTACGGACGATCGGTGCGACGCGCCGCCAAGTGATGCGCTCCGTGCTCGCGGAGGGATTCGTGATCGGCGTCCTTGCATCGGTGACAGGGCTCTTCCTCGGGCTATTGCTCGCCAAGGGTCTCGAGAAGCTGTTCGACAAGGTCGGTTTCGAGCTGCCCGCGGGGCACACGATCTTCGCCACGCGCACGGTTGTCGTGTCGTTGCTCGTCGGCACGATCGTGACGACGATCGCCAGCTTGTTCCCGGCGATCCGCGCGACGCGCCTGGAGCCGATCGACGCCGTGCGGGAAGGCGTCTTGCCGCCGTCGCGGCTGGCGCGGTTCGGGCCGTTCGCCGCGTTCGGTGTGCTCGGCGTGGCGCTAGCGCTGCTGCTGGTGGGCGCGCTCGATCACGGCACGAGCACGGTCAACCGTCTGCTCGCGATCGGCGTCGGCGTGCTCGCGAGCTTCATCGGCATCGCACTGCTCGCCCCCAAGCTCGTGCCCACACTGGCCTCCGCGCTCGGCTGGCCCGGCGCGCGTGTCGGCGGCGTCTCGGGTGGCCTCGCCCGCGAGAACGCGATGCGGAACCCGGCGCGCACCGCTGCGACTGCGGCCGCACTGATGATTGGGCTCGCGCTCGTGAGCGCCGTCGGCGTGCTTGCCTCAGGGATTCGCGCGACGTTCGAGCACGCGGTCGACGTTCAATTTGTCGGTGACTATGCGTTGACGTCTCAGAACGGCTTCACGCCCACAGGTATCGCCTCCGAGGCCGCCGCCACGAAGGCGCCGGGCGTGCTGTCTATCTCGGGCGTGCGCGGCGCCGAAGGCAAGGCATTCGGTCACAAGGTCCAGGTGACCGGCGTCGAGCCGAACGTCGACACCGTCATCAAGATCAACTGGATCGAGGGCAGCAGCGTCGCGCAAAACCTCGGCACGGAAGGCGCGTTCGTCGACAAGTCGTACGCGAAGGACCACAACCTGTCGCTCGGCTCGCCGATCAACGTCGAAACGCCGTCCGGCAAGGTGCTGAACCTGAAGCTGAAGGGCGTCTTCGATCCGCCTGCAGGCGGATCGCCGTTCGGCCAGGTGACGATCTCGGCTGCGCTCTTCGACCACTCCTTCCAGTCGCCCGCGAACGTCTACGCCTTCCTCAAGATGGCCGGAGGCGTGTCGGCCGCCAACACGGCGGCGCTCAACAACGAGCTGGCCAGCTTCCCCGACGCCAAGATCCAGACGGCCGCGGAGTTCAAGAAGTCGCAGGAGAAGGGCCTCGACGTCGTTCTGAACCTGCTGTACGTGCTGCTGTCGCTCTCGATCGTCGTCAGCCTCTTCGGGATCATCAACACGCTGGTGCTCTCGGTGTTCGAGCGGACGCGCGAGATCGGCATGCTGCGCGCGGTCGGCCTCACGCGGCGCCAGACGCGGCGGATGATCCGCCACGAGGCGATCGTCACCGCGCTGATCGGCGCAGCGCTCGGTATTCCGTTGGGTGTCGGCCTGGGCCTGTTGGTCGGTACGGCGATCGGCTCGTTCACGATCGCGATCCCGGTGGGGACGCTGATCGTGTTCGTGTTCGCCGCGATCATCGCCGGCCTGATCGCCGCGATCTTCCCGGCGCGCCGCGCGTCGCGGCTGAACGTCCTACAGGCCCTGCAGTACGAGTAGATCGAGGGGGCTGGCCGGCAGTCCCGGTTCGGGCTGCGGCGCGTTGAAGCCGCGCGGCGCGACGTCGTTCGGCGCGTCGGCGTGGAAGAGCGACGCCAGTCGCTGGATCTGGTCGCGCCCGACACCGAGCTCGAACTGCCCGCCGCCGTAGAGCGCGATGCCTTCCTCGGCGCAGCGGTCGTAGAACTCGAACAACCGCTTCACCGAGCCGTACCGTGACGGCTTGCAGTTGAGGCAGCGCGGCTTGAACGGCAGCGCCTCGACATCGCTCCACTCGTGGATCGCCGCATCCCAGGTAATGCGATCGCGGTGCGGCGCGAGCGCCTGCAGCGTGTCGGCGTTGATGAACGGGTCCTCGAGCCACGCGTTCGGGAACGCCTCGGCGACGCGCGCATACAAGTCGGCATCCGGAGGGTTGCCGAACTCGCCGCGATAGACGCCCTTGAAGTCGACGGTGTCGATGCGGTCGGCGGGAAGGGACGCGATCAGCTCGTCTGTCCAATCCTTGTCGGCGTCGAGCTTGAAGCGCAGCCCGGGGTAGAGCTCGCTCCAACCGGGCACGTTCGCGACACGCGTCGAGACGACGAACCGCAGCGGTTGCGGCTCGCGGCGGAGCGCTTGCGCGAGCGACATGCCTGCCTGCCGCAGCGCAAGGTCGAGCGCGGCCGATTCGTACGCCCAGCGGCGGTACTCGCTTTGACCGGCTTGCACGAGCGAGAACGACTCAAGGGTGTGCTCACCCGCGAACGGAAGCTTGCCGCCGTCGCGCTGGAAGCCGGCCTGCATCTCGGGGACGTAGTCGATGTCCTCGCCGCGACCCTCTTCGCCGCGGCCGTGCAGCACGACGACCGTGCGACGCAGCGTGAAGTCGCGTGCGACCTCCTGCTCGAGCGGCTCGAGGAAGTAGCCGTCGACGTGCAGCGGGAGCGAGCGAACCGCGTCCCAGCTCGTCACGCGCGCCGCCGCAAGTGGCGCGCGAGAGACTCCAGCCGTTCGTCCCATTCGGTTCCCATGGACGTCAAGTGATACCGAGTCTCACGTCCCTGCCGGAGCGGCTCGACGAGGCCTGCGTCGGCGAGGGTCGCGAGATGCTTTGCGACCGCCTGCCGCGTCATCGGCAGCTCGCCGCTCAACTCCGTCGCGGTTACCGACCCGCGTTCCGAGATCGCGTCGAGGACGTGTCGACGGCTTGGGTCGGCGAGCGCTGAGAAAACCTGGCCGAGTGGATCAGGCCGTATTTCTTCAAACCGTGACAAGCGCGCAGGCCTGAAGGTCGAGCGCCATCGTCCAGCTCGGCGTGGTCTCGACGACCGTCAGCCGCGTTCCGTCGACGTCGTCCTCGAGCGTGAACTCCACATGGCCCTCGTCGTCCCAGTCGAAGCCGAGCTTTCGTTCGGGCTCGATCTCGGTGAAGACGGCATGCCGCTCCTCGCCGTTGCCCCAGCGGAAGGTCGCGTCGCCGCCCTCGCGCAGGTCGAGCTCGACCTCGTTCGCGAACCAGTCCTCGAGGCGCTCGGGATCGGTCAATGCCTCCCACACCTCTTCGCGCGGGCTGGGGAAGACGATTTCCTTGCGAACCATGTGCAACCTCCGAGTTGCGTTAGGATAGGCAACGCAATGGTTGCATATCCGGAGGAGGTTGCGACGTGATCGTCGGTCAGGTCATCCCCATGGTGGTCGAGCAGGACGGGCGGTACGAGCGCTCGTTCGACATCTACTCGCGCCTACTGCGTGAGCGCATCGTGTTCCTCGGCCAGGAGGTGGAGGACAGCATCGCGAACCTGATCGCAGCGCAGCTGCTCTTCCTCGACGCCGAGGATCCGTCGAAGGACATCCACCTCTACGTGAACTCGCCCGGCGGCTCCTCGTACGCGATGATGGCGATCTACGACGCGATGCAGTACGTGCGCGCCGACGTCTCGACGGTGTGCCTCGGGATGGCCATGAGCGCGGCGGCGACGATCCTGTGCGGCGGCGCGCCGGGCAAGCGCTTCGCGCTGCCGAACGCGAAGATCATGATCCACCAAGGGAGCGGTGGCTTTCGCGGCGCGCCGACCGACATCCAGATCGCCGCGCGCGAGATCCTCGGCATGACGCGGCGAATGGCGGAGATCATCGCGAAGCATTCCGGCCAGGACGTCGAGCAAGTGATGCAGGACATCGATCGCGACCGGTTCATGACGCCGCAGGAAGCGGTGGACTACGGGCTCGTCGACGCGATCATGCAGCCTCGTTCCGTGCCGAAGCCGGTCAGCGAATCGCGTTCCTGAGGAAGAACAGGAGGTTTGCCGGGCGCTCGCCGAGCCGGCGCATCAAGTACGGGTACCACTCAGGCCCGTAGGGCGTTGCGACGAGCACCTTGTGGCCGCGGCGCGCGACGTCCGCTTGGAGCTCCGTGCGGATGCCGTAGAGCATCTGGAACTCGAACCGGTCGCTCGGGACATCGTGCTCGCGCGCATACGCGAGCGCGTGCTCGATCAGCCTGTCGTCGTGCGTCGCAATCGCGGTGTGGCTGCCGGCATCCAGCATGCGCTCCATCAGCCGCGCGTACATCGCGTCGACGTCGGTCTTCTGCGGATACGCAACGTCGGGTGGCTCGAGGTAGGCGCCCTTGACGAGCCGGAGGTTCGGCTTCAGCGGCAGCAGTGACTCGAGATCGTCCGGTGTGCGATAGAGGTACGCCTGCAGCACCGTGCCGACGTTGTCGACTCCGCTCTCGCGCAAGCGCCGATAGATGCGGAGGGTCGCGTCGACGAACGACGACTGTTCCATGTCGATGCGGATGAACTCGTCGTGCGTAGCCGCGTGCTCGCAGAGGTTCTTGATGTTCGCGAAGGCGAGCTCCTCGTCGATCTCCAGCCCGAGTTGCGTCAGCTTGAGCGCGACGTTCGCTTTCATTCCTGCAATCCGGTCGATGACCCGGACGTACTCGGCGACGACGGCGTCGACCGCGGCGCGCTCGTGCACCGCTTCGCCGAGCAGCGTCGTGTTTGCGTAGAGGCCCTGCTCGTTGAGCTTGGTGAGCGCCGCGACCGAATCGTCGAGCGTCTCGCCCGCGACGAAGCGACCCGCACCAAGCCGCATGCCGTAGCGGCGCACGAACCGCTTGACCGCCGAGTTGTCGGCTGCGAAGAGGATCGCTTTGCGTAGCGCGGCGTTTACAGCCGCGCGAGCAGCCACTCGTGCGCCTCCCTGACGCGTCGCTCGTAGAGAGTGAGGTGGCCGTCGGCGGCGTCGATGCGCGCCTCGACGCCGGGGATGCGCTCGGCGAGCCAACGCCCATGCGCGACTGGAACAAACAGGTCGTCGTCACCGTGATACAGCAAGACGGGCCGGTCGATCTGCGCGAGGTCGAACCCCCACGGCTCGAGGAAGGCGACGTCGTCGTCGAACCAACCGTCGACGCCGTCTCGCAGCCCGAGCCGGCTGGAGTCGAGCATGAGCTGGGCGAAGTCGCCGTTCAGGACGGAGCGGTCCGCCGCGCCGAGCAGGCTCGCCAGCACTTCGACCATGCCCTCCGCGGTCGCTTCGAGATGCTGCGCTCGCGCATCCTCGAGATATGCCTGCAGCTCTTCGGGGCCGGCGAGCACCGCGCCGAACTCGTCGATGTTGTCTTGACCCATCCCCGCGAGCCAGTCGAGCCCGTCTGCCTCGTACGGGGCGACAGCGGCGAGGCTCGCGACGGCGACGAGGCGCTGGTCGCAGCGAGCCGCGCACGCAAGCACGTGAGGCCCGCCACCCGAGATGCCCCAGCTCGCAAACCGCTCGAGGCCGAGCGCGTCGGCGATCGCGTGCACGTCATCGACGCAGTCGACCACGCTGCGGCCGGAATGCCGGTCGGAGTCCCCGTACCCGGGCCTGTCGTATCCGATCAGGCGTATGCCCTGCTCGCGTGCGATCGCGTCGTGCTTCGGATAGATCAGGCGGGAGGCCGGAGTCCCGGCGTGCGTGACGATCGGTGCGCCGTTTGGATCCCCGCCCTCGGAGACGGTGAGTACCCGGCCGGAGGCCGTCGTCACGCGGTGGTCGGGCACGCACCCATCCTACGCTGAGAGAATCGGCCGCGATGCGCAGCCTGCTGCTTCTGCTCGAGCGTCACGGGATCCCGGACGCCGCCGCGAAGACGATCATCATCGTCGCGCTATTCCTTGCCGCGCTCGTTCTGTCGCGGCTCGCGATGACGGTGACCCGTGCTTTGCAGCGCGGCGCGGACGAGGATCGGCTCGTCAGCCCGCTCGTCGCGCTCAGCCGCCGCGAGACCGCGGTGTCGCTCGTGCAGACGACGGTGCGGTATCTCGTCTTCGTCGTCGCGCTCGCGCTCGGAGTCGTCGTGCTCGTCGGCGGCAAGTCGATCGGAACCGTTGCCGGCGCATCGTTCGCCGCGGTGCTGATCGGCTTCGCTGCGCAGCGCTTCCTGATCGACATCATGGCCGGCTTCGTGATGTTCTTCGAGGGCTGGTACACGGTCGGTACGTCGGTAGTAGTCGAGCCGATGAAGGCGGAGGGCGTCGTCGAGGAGGTATCGCTGCGCGCGACTGCGGTGCGCGACGTCAACGGCGACCTGATCCGCATCAACAACTCGTCGATCTCCGCGGTGCACGTGCTGCCGGGCGGTGCGCGCCGTGTCGAGATCGAGGTGTACGTGCGCGACGGCGCAGCGGGTGAGCGCCTGATCGCGAAGATCGGCGAGATCGTCCCGACCGGGCCGACGGCGTTCGTCTCACCGCCTCAGGTGCGTGCGACCGAGAAGCTCGATGACGACCTGTATCGCATCAGGGCGTTTGCATCACTCGCGCCCGGGCGGCTCTGGCTCGCGACCGATCTCTTCTCGAGCCTCGTCAAGGAGCGAGCCCCCGACGGGCTACTCGTACACGGCCCCGTGATCCTGCCGGCGACCGATCAGGCGACGACGCGCTTTGCGCGCGCAGCGCAGCGGCGCCGCAAGCGCTAGGGCTTCGTAAAGTACTCGTACAGGTCGGCGCTCGTGCCGGTGCGCGCACCCGAGCCGTTGACCTTGTAGCCCGCGTCGGTGAACCCCTTGAGCGCGAGGTTGTCGCAGGTGATCCCGTAGCTTTGACCGAAGAGCGCAGGCGTCGCGCCCTTGTACGCCGGATCCGTCTCACCCTGGCCTGCGTCGAGGCTGACGAACACGCCGGTTGTGCCGTCCGCGCGCAGGACCGGCTGCGCCATGCAGTAGCCCTCGTGCGGCCCTGGGGTGTCGCTACCGCCGGCACTAACGGAGTTCAGCGTCATCTGAACGTCGGCCACGACCGCCGGGATGGTCGCGAACCCACTCACAACGTCGCCGACCGTCGCGGGGCTGAGGGAGTGAGCGGCGACGATTGTCCCGGTTCCAGCACCGCCGCAGGCGACGTCGGTGTCGCCCCACATGCCGAGGATCTCGCCGCCATGCACCGTCATCGGTGTATGGAACGTATTGACCACGCCGGCGACCGATGTCTCGGTTGGGCTTACCGCCATGACCTGATAGGAGGACCCGCCAAGGGATTGGAAAACCGCGAGCCGCATCCCGGCGGTGACGATGCCGCGCGTGCTCCACGACGTAACCGTCCACGTGCCGCTCGGTACGACGTACGCGGGGTTCCCTGTTTGGATGATGTCGACAGGAATGCCGCACTGAGTTCCAATCGCAGCCGGGACGGTACCGACGGTCGCAGTCGTGGCGAACGCTGTCGCAGCGAGTGCTGCGATCGTTACCGCGAGCGCCGCAAGGATCGCGAACTTCCCCCGAACCCGCATGTAACGACTTTACGATCGGTTGCCGGTAGATTCAAGGGGTGGGAGCGATCGGCAGCGAGGAACAGCTCCGGGACGTGATCGGGTCGCCGACCCCGCTTGTCGCCGGCAAGATCGCCACTTGCCTCAACGATCTGACCCGCCAGTTCATCGAACGCTCGCCGTTTGTCTGCGTCGCAACAGCGCATCCCGACGGCGGTCTCGACGTCTCACCGCGCGGCGATCCGGCCGGCTTCGTCCGCATTCTCGACGAGAAGACGCTGCTCATCCCCGACCGCCCGGGGAATCGCATCGCCGACACGCTCACGAACGTGCTCGCCGACTCGCGAATCGCGCTGCTCTTCTTGATTCCCGGAGTCGGCGACTCGTTTCGCGTGAACGGCCGCGCGACGATCGTCGACGACCAAGAGCTACTCGCCGAGAGCACGATGGATGGCAAGACGCCGAAGCTCGGCATCCTCATCGCGGTCGAAGAGGCGTACACGCAGTGCTCGAAGGCGCTGATCCGCTCAGACCTCTGGAACCCCGAGAACCACATCGAGCGCACCGCGCTTCCGTCAGGCGGCGAGATCCTGAAAGCCGTCAGCGACCCGGAGC
>DASUKC010000003.1:0-61870 GCA_036278975.1 Gaiellaceae bacterium | reverse complement strand
TCACGTCGATTGCCGTCGTCGTCGCAACACAGGCGCGCGGCACGATCCTCGTGTTCGAGAAGATGTTCGAGAGCCGCCTGTTCTTCGTCGACAAGCTCGTCTCGATGGGTGCGCGCATCATTCTCTGCGACCCGCATCGCGTTGTCATCACGGGACCGGCGCGCCTCTACGGGCAGCACATGTCGAGCCCCGATATCCGCGCGGGCATGGCGATGGTGATCGCCGCGCTCTGCGCCGAAGGACGTTCGACGATCGGCGACGCGTACCAGATCGACAAAGGGTACGAGCGCATCGACGAGCGTCTGCGCGCGCTCGGTGCGCACATCGACCGGGTCGGCGGTTGACCGTGAGCAGAAGCGGCGTCCGTGTCGAGCTCGCGGCCGCAGGCTCGGCGAACATCACGACGGGGCTGCCGGTGCTCGACCATCTGGTCGGTGCGCTCGCCGGTCATGCGCGCCTCCGGGTTGCGCTGGAAGTCGCACCGGGCGGACCGGACGAAGAAGTCGTCGCTGCAGGTCGCGCGTTCGGTGGTGCGCTCGGGGAGCTACTCGCTGCCGACGGCGCAACCGGTCGCGGCTGGGCAATCGTGCCGGCGGACGAAGCGCTTGCATCGGCTGCACTCGAGCGAGCCGAGACGCCACGTTTCGTGTCGAACGTCGACTTCTCGGACGAGCGCGTCGCCGGCCTGGCGACAGACGTCGCCTCGAAATTTCTCCAAGAGATGGCTGCGGCAGCGGGCATCAACCTGCACCTTCGACTGATCGAAGGACAGGATCCGCAGCATGTTCTCGCAGCGATGTTCAAAGCCGTCGGCGCCGCCCTCGGCCAAGCCTGTCGAAAGGAGCAAGCGTGAAGAAGGTTGTTCGCACGGAAGCTGCCCCGGCGCCGTTCCAGGGTGCGCCGTACTCGCAGGCGATCGTCGCCGGCGGTTTCGTGTTCGTCTCGGGGCAGCTCGCGCTGAAGCCGGGGGAGAAGGAGCTGGTGCCGGGGGATGTTGCGGTGCAGACCGAGCAGGTGTTTGCCAACGTGGGCGCCATCCTCGAGGCGGCCGGCTCGTCGCTCGGCCAGCTCGTGAAGACGACCGTGTTTCTCCAGAACCTTGGCGACTTCGCCGCGATGAACGAGGTGTACGCCAAGCACGTCGGCGACCAGCCGCCCGCGCGTGCGACGGTCGAGGTGGCGAAGCTGCCGTCCGGCGCTCTCGTCGAGATCGAGGCGATCGCTGCCGTCTGAGATCGAGCAGTACGTCCGCTCGCTCGGGCTCGACGCGTATGTCGTCGGCGGTGCCGTGCGCGACGAGTTGCTCGGTGGCGATGCAAAGGACGCCGACTTTCTCGTTCCCGCGATCGACATCGCCGGGCTTCGCGCTGCGCTCGGCCCGCACGGGCGCACCGACGAGCTGGTCGTCGCCGGCCGGCCCGTCGGCGTCCGTCACTACCCGGCCGATCAAGAGCTCCGGAAACGCGTTCCGGCCGGCATCGAGATCGCGCCGCCGCGGCGCGAGGTGTCGACCGGACCGGGCCGGCACGACTTCGACATCGTGGTCGACCCGTCCGCGAGTGTGGAGGAGGATCTTGCGCGCCGCGACTTCACGGTGAACGCGATGGCGCGCCGGCTCGACGGCGGAGCGCTCGTCGATCCCTTCGACGGGCAAGGCGATCTACGGCGTCGCGTTCTGCGCACGGTCTCGCCGCGGAGCTTTGCCGAGGATCCACTGCGCATCGTGCGCGGGCTGCGGTTCGTGTCACAGCTCGGCTTCGACTTCGACGAAGAGACGCTCGAGCAGATGCGCGAGAACGCCGAATCAGTGCGTCTGGTCTCGGGCGAGAGAATCGGGGGCGGCGTCGCGGCGGACGGTCTCGGCGAGCTGTCGAAGCTATTGCTCGGATCACAGCCTGGCCGTGCGCTCGCGATCGCGCGAGACACCGGCGTCTTGGTCGCGTTGATCCCGGAGTTTGGGCCTGCGATCGAGCACGATCCGGGTTCGCCGGACCACACCATGTCGACCGCCGACCACACGCTTGCCGTCGTGCAGGCGGCGGCGGACCTTGGCGCCCCGCTGCGCGTGCGACTGGCGACGCTCTTCCATGACCTCGGGAAGCCGACGGGCGCTGCCGATCACGCGGCGGCAGGCGCCGAGGTCGCGCGGGACGCGATGAGCCGTTTCCGGTATCCGAACGACGTGCGCGGCCGGGTCGTCGAGCTCGTCCGCATCCATCCGTTCCACCTCGAACCGGGGCAGACGCTCGGCCCACTCGACGCGCGCCGTCTGCTGGCCGCGCACGGCGAAGGGCTCGTGCTCGACCTGCTCGACCACTGGGAAGCCGACGTCCGCGGCCGCGACGTCACCGAGCGCAGCCGGCGCAAGCTCGAGGAGCTCGCGCGGTTCCGGCCGATCGTGCAGGCAGAGCTTGGGAGCCCACATCAGCTGTCGGATCTCGCGATCGACGGCACCGACCTGATCGAGCTCGGCATCGACCCCGGCCCGAGGCTCGGCGAGATCCTCGAACAGTTGCTGCACGACGTGGTGGAGGACCCGTCGCTCAACACACGCGACGCGCTTCTCGCACGTGCGACGGAGCTGATCACGTGATCCTCTGGGACGAGCCGGGTTATGTCGTCGGCTTCACGACGCGCAACGGAGGCGTCAGCGAAGGGGTCTACGCGTCGCTCAATCTCACCATCGGCACCGGCGACGATCGCGCGCGCGTCGAAGAGAACCGCCGCATCGCTTGCGCGTCGCTCGGGCTGGACGCGACCCGGCTCGCATTCAACCGCCAGGTGCACTCGCCGACAGTTCATCGCGCGCACGACGGCGCGCGGGGCGAGCCGGGCGACGGACTGTGGTCGGACGATCCCGGCCTCCCGATGCTCGCGATGTCGGCCGACTGCCTTCCGGTGGCGATTGCGCGCACCGACGGCGAACGTGCCCTCGCCGTCGTCCACGCCGGCTGGCGCGGTCTCAGCGAAGGCGTGCTCGCCGCAGCCGTCAGCGCAGTGGGCGGCCAGACCGCGGCCATCGTCGGGCCGGCAGTCGGTCCGTGCTGTTACGAGGTCGGGAGCGAAGTTGCCGGCTTGTTCGACGATGATCTGACCGCCGACCGCAAACTCGACCTCTGGACTGCAGCCGAGCGTGCACTTCGGCGAGCGGGTGTCGCACGCGTGGAGCGTGTCGACCTCTGCACACGTTGCAACCCCGAGCTCTTCTTCTCGCACCGGCGCGACGGACGTGAGCGCGGAGTACAGGGACTAATCGGTGCTGTCGCCTGACGAGATTGCTCGGCGCTTCTCGGAGGTTCAACGAGCCGTCGGGCCCAACGTCACCGTGGTTGCAGCGACGAAGTACGTCTCGCTCGCCGACATGGCGGCACTCGTCGACGCCGGCGTACGCGTGGTCGGCGAGAACCGCGCGCAAGATCTCGACGCAAAGCACGCCGAGTACGGCGACGCGTTCGAGTGGCACTTCATCGGCCACCTGCAGTCGAACAAGGTGAACGTGATCAACCGCGCCTGCACGCTCGTGCACTCGCTCGACTCGCACTCGGCGGCACGAAAACTTACGGTCCCGGCGCTCGTCCAGGTGAACCTCGCCGGGGAACCGTCCAAGTCGGGCGTCGATCCAGCCGACATAGCGAGCTACGACGCCGTGGGGCTGTCGACGATGCCGCCGGCGGCCGCCGATCCCGACAGCTCACGCCCCTGGTTCAGAGAATTAGCCGAGCTGGCCACCGAGCACGGTCTGCGCGAGCTTTCGATGGGCACCACCCAGGACTTTCGCGTCGCCGCCGAGGAGGGAGCGACCTACGTCCGGGTGGGATCTGTGCTCTTTGCGGAGTAGACTCCGACCCTCATGGCCCTCGGGGAGCTCTGGAACCGCACGCTCGTGTACTTCGGCATCGCCGAGGAGGACGAGTACTGGGACGAGGAAGAGACGTACGCCGCCGAGGAGAGCCTCGAGCAGACCTACCGTGAACGCCCGAACGTCCGCCGGCTGACGCCGCGCCGCAGCCGCCAGGAATTCGACGACTGGACGGAGTCCGAGGCCGACCAGCCGACCCACCGCGTTCAGCGGCACCAACCGCAGGCGCGCCCGCCGCGGCCGCAGATGGAGGTCGTGCCGAACCCGAACTCCGTGCGCGTGCACCTCGTGCTGCCGCGCAGCTTCAACGACGCCCAGCAGATCGCCGATCGCTTCAAACAGGGGATCCCCGTAATCCTGAATCTCCAGGGAACTGACACCGAGCTGTCGAAACGGCTGATCGATTTCGCGAGCGGGCTCACCTACGCCCTGAACGGTGGCATGCAGCGCGTCGCCGACAAGGTGTTTCTGCTGACGCCGCGAAATGTTGAGGTGTCAGCCGAGCAGCGGGCACAGCTGCTCGAGCGTGGCGGCTTCTTCAACCAAGCCTAGGCGTAGGAAACGTTGCCCCGGAAGCGAACGGGGTTCTGATGCTGCTCGACGTCGTCAGCAAGATTCAGCTGTTCGTGGACGTCTTCGCGAGCGTGTACACGATCGCGGTGATCCTGTACGTCCTAACCTTGTGGGTGCGCCTGCCGTACGCCCTGCAGCCGGTGCAGCGGTTCCTCTACGACGTCTGCGATCCGTATCTCCGGTTTTGGCGCCGTCTGCTGCCGTTCGCCATGGGACCGATCGACTTCTCGCCGATCGTCGCGATCATTTCGATCGGCGTGCTGAGGGAAATCATCGTCGCGATCCTGGATCGCGTGTAGGGAAGGAGAGGGGCCCGTGCCGTATTCACCTGTTGAGCTGAGACACGTTCGACTCGCGCGGGAGTTGTTCGGCTTCAACCGCGACGAGACGAAGAAAGTGCTCGAAGAGGTCGCCGACAGCTTCGAGGAGGTGTGGCGCGAGCGTGGTGAGCTCTCCGACAAGGTCGACGAGCTTCAGCATCAGCTCGAGCAGTACCAACAGCGTGAAGAGCTGTTGTCGAACACGCTGCTGGCCGCGGAGCGGTCTGCCATCGACGCGAGGGACGCCGCGCGCCGCGAAGCCGAGTTGATTATCGCGGAGGCGCACCAGGAGGCTCGTTATCTGACGCGCAACGCGCAACGTGAACGCGAGCGTCTCGTCACCGAGGCGCGCCGCATCGAGTCGCTGCTGCGTTCGGCGTTGGAACTCGTCGGCGACGGTACGACGAGCGAACCGCAGCCTGAGCCCGAGCCGCAGTGGGCCGCCGACGACGATCCTGCAGAGCCGGCGTGGCCGTCTCCCGGGTCGGAGGCAGCGCCGACGTCGTGGCGTGACCGCATGGATACGGCGGAGTACGCGAACCTGATCCCACCGTCGCTGCCGGAGCCCGAGCCAGAACCGCAGCCGCAGCCGCAGGAAATCGCCGAAGAGCCGGCCGACGACGACAGCATCGAGCTGCCGCCGATCGATCCGGAGACGGGCGAGGACGCGGGCTCACCGCGCGGCTTCGACTGGGGGTAGGGGCTAAGCTGGACGGGTGGGGAGCGTCCAGTCGCGCGTAAAGCTTCGCGTCGTGCCGCGCGCCAAGCGGTCGGTGGTCGTCGGACGGCACGGTGACGGCTGGAAGGTGCGGATCGCAGCACCACCGGAAGACGGTCGCGCGAACGCCGCACTTCTTGCATTGCTGGCCGACTCGACAGGCCTTCCCGTATCGGGCGTCGAGATCGTGGCGGGCATGACGGCGCGCGACAAGACGGTCGTGCTCTCTGGGATCGACGCCGGCGAAGTCGACCGCCGCCTGGACGCGGCGCAGAACCGATGAGCGTCCTCGACTACGACGAGTTCCGCGGCCTCTTGGAAGCGGAGCGCGAAAAGCTCATGCGCCACTCCGCGCGCTACCGGCGCGAAAACTCCGCGAGCCTCGAGGACGGCGTCGGCGAGGTCGGGGGCGGCACCGACGAGAACATCGGCGATCTCGCGTCGGTGACGTATGAACGCGAGCTCGACGATGGCCTCGAAGAGGGCGTTCTCGACACGCTGCGGCAGATCGACGCGGCTCTACAGCGCATCGAAGACGGCACCTACGGCGTTTGTGAGATCTGCGGCAAGCCGATCGGCGCGGAGCGGCTACGGGCGATCCCGTGGACGACACGCTGCATCGACGACCAGCGGAAATGAACGCGCCGGAACCGGATGTTCGTGTCGGGTCGTCGACCGACGGCCTCGCTCCGATCTCGGTCGCGGAGCGGTCGCTTGCTGCGAACGGCCTGCAATGGGTCGGCCTGCTGGCTGTTGCCTTGGCCGCAGTGCTGGCGGACCAAATCACGAAGCACATCGTCGTCGGGACGCTCTCGCTCGACGATGCAGTGCACGTGATCGGGCCACTCTCGATTCATCACGTGCAGAACTCCGGCATTGCCTTCGGCCTGTTCGGGAGTGCAACCGCAGCGATCACCGTCGTCACCTCGATCGCCGTCATCTGGATGGTCGTGTTCTTCGCCCGTTCGGGCGGCCGGCACCCGGTGCTTCCGGCGGCGTTCGGTCTGCTGATCGGCGGCAGCCTGTCGAACCTTGTCGATCGCATCCGCCTCGGGCACGTCACCGACTTCATCGACTTCAAGTACTGGCCGGCGTTCAACCTCGCCGACTCGTTCATCGTGCTCGGCGTGTTGATCCTCGTCGCCGCCCTGGTCGGTGCCGACCGTACGCCGAAGCCGCCGACGCGCCGGCTCGACGTCGCTGCACGTTGAAGCTCAAAAGTCAGTGAGGCTCGACGTTCCGGCGGAGGCGGCAGGAGAGCGCCTCGACAAGTTCCTTGCCGACACGCTCGGCTCGCGCAGCGCGGCGGAGCGTGCGGTCGACCGTACGACTGTCGACGGCACCGCGCGTCCGAAGAGCTTTCGCCTCGCAGGTGGTGAGGTTGTCGAGCTTGCGGACGAACCTGAACGCGAAGACATTGCGCCGCCGCCTCCGCCGCAGATTGTCTTCGAAGATGAGCACCTGTTCGTTGTCGACAAGCCGGCCGGTCTCGTCGTGCACACAGGTGCAGGTCATCGCGGCGACACGCTGACCGATTCGCTGGCGGGGCGCATCGCGGGTGGCGATCCCGAGCGGCCGGGGATCGTGCATCGTCTCGACCGCGACACATCAGGGCTGATGGTCGTCGCGCGCACGGAGGAGGCGTACGAAAAACTCGCCGAGCTCGTGCGCGAGCGGAAACTCGAGCGCGTGTACCTCGCATTGGTCCATGGACGGCCGCGCTCGCGCACCGGTCGCATCGAAGCGCCGATCGGGCGCGACCGCGACGATCCGACGCGCATCTCGCTGAACACCGACACGCCTCGCGACGCCGCAACCGAGTTCGAAGTGGAAGAGCTGTGGCCCGAGCATGCGCTGCTGCGCGTGAAGCTCGAGACGGGACGCATGCACCAGATCCGCGTGCACCTGAACGCGATCGGGCTCCCGGTCGCGGGCGATCCGGTCTACGGCGCGCCGGTGCCGGGCCTCGGGCGCCAGTTCCTCCACGCCGCCGAGCTCTCGTTTCCGCACCCCGTCACGGGCGAGCGGATCGAGACGACCTCGCCGCTGCCTCAGGACCTGGCAGAAGCGCTCGCGCGGCTGGGGTAGAGCGCACAGCCGGCGTGCTCCGGTTTGGTCGCGGGTGCCGGTACCATTCGGCTTCCTGTTCTCCCTCCGATCCGGCGGATCACGAGGTGGCGGTGGCCGGCATTGCCGGTCTCCACGGAAGGCCCGCCGGGGCTCTACAACCCACAAACCGTGAAAGGGGCACCCATGCCCGTCGTCTCCATGAAAGAACTTCTGGAGGCCGGAGTTCACTTCGGTCACCAGACCCGCCGCTGGAATCCGAAGATGAGGCGTTTCATCTTCACCGAGCGTGGCGGCATCTACATCATCGATTTGACCAAGACGCAGGAGTTGCTCGACGAGGCTCACGCGTTTGCCAAGGGAATCGCCGAGCGCAACGGCTCGATCCTGTTCGTCGGCACGAAGAAGCAGGCGCAGGACGCCGTCGAATCCGAAGCCAAGCGTGTCGGCATGCCGTACGTGAACCACCGCTGGCTCGGTGGCCTGCTCACCAACTGGCGCACGATCTCCGACCGCATCCAGCGGCTGCACGAGCTGCGCAACCTGAAGCAGGACTCACAGCTCGACCTGCTGCCGGCGAAGGAGCGCATCTCGATGGAGGCTGAGCTCGAGAAGCTCGAGTCGAACCTCGGCGGCGTCGCCGATATGCGCCGCCAGCCGGACGCGATCTTCATCGTCGACCTGCGCAAGGAGCAGCTGGCCGTGCGCGAGGCGCAACGCCTCGGCATGCCGGTGATCGCGCTTGTCGACACGAACTGCGACCCGGACGAGGCGGAATACGTAATCCCGGGTAACGACGACGCGATCCGTTCGTGCGCGCTCGTCGTAAAGGCGATCGCCGACGGCATCGAGGCCGGCAAGCAGAAGGTCACGACCGCCGAGCTGCGTGCGCCGAAGAACGAGAGCGCTGCTCCCAGCGAAGAGGAAACCTCTGAGCCGGTCGCGGCTGATGCGAGGCCCGCCGAATGACCGAGATCTCGGCCGCAATGGTGAAGGAGCTCCGCGACGCGACGAGCGCGGGGATGATGGACTGCAAGCGCGCGCTTGTGGAGACGGACGGCGACTTCGACGAAGCCGTGAAGATCCTGCGCGAGCGCGGCATGGCATCCGCGGCGAAGCGCGCCGACCGCGAAACGAGTGAAGGCAAGGTCGGCATCTTGGTTCGCGACGGCGTCGGGGCGATCGTTGCCGTCGGCTGCGAGACGGAGCCGGTGTCGAACAACGAGGACTTCCTCTCGTACCTCGACGATCTCCTGAAGGCGGTGTTCGCGAGCGGCGAGTCTGCGGTCGAGGGTCTCGACGCGGAACGCGTCGCGCTTGCGGCGAAGCTCGGCGAGAACATCCAGGTCGTCGGCGCAAAGCGCATGGAGACCACCGATGGCGAGCAGCTCGCGTTCTATGCGCACTCGCCCGCGAACAAGGTCGGCGCGCTCGTGAAGACGAAGGGCGGCGACGCCGACGCGGCGCGCAGCCTCGCGTTGCATCTCACCTTCGCCAAGCCCACGTACGGCTCTCGCGACCAGGTACCGACCGAGCTGGTCGAGGCGGAGCGCGAGATCCTGACGAACTCGGACGAGGTGCAGGGCAAGCCCGAGAACGTTCGCGAGAAGATCGTCGAAGGCATGCTCAACAAACGCTTCTATGCGGAGTCCGTGCTCAGCGAGCAGACGTGGTACCGCCCCGACGAGTCGACGGCGACCGTCGGCCAGGTGCTGAAGGAACGGGGCATCGAGCTGCTCGACTACGCCTGGTACTCGGTCTCGTAACGCGATGGCAGCGACGTTCCAGCGCGTCCTGCTGAAACTCTCCGGCGAAGCCCTGATGGGCGATCGCGAGTACGGCCTCGACGCTGCGACGGTCGACTCGCTGGCCAACGAGCTCGTCGAGATCCAGCAGCAGGGCGTCGAGCTTGCGCTCGTCATCGGCGGCGGCAACATCTACCGCGGCATGGCCGCCGCGGCTGAAGGAATCGACCGCGCCACGGGCGACTACATGGGCATGCTCGCGACGGTGCTCAACGCGCTCGCCGTCCAAGAGGCGCTTGAGCGGAACGGTGCCGACACGCGCGTACAGTCGGCGATCAACGTGCAGGAAGTCGCCGAGCCGTACATCCGTCGCCGCGCGGTACGCCACCTCGAGAAGAACCGCATCGTCATCTTCGCGGCCGGAACGGGCAACCCGTTTTTCACGACGGACAGCGCCGCCGCGCTGCGCGCGCTGGAGATTTCCGCCGAGGCGATTTTGATGGCGAAGAACGGCGTCGCCGGCGTGCTCGACGGCGACCCGCGCGTCGACGCCAACGCGAAGCTGATTCCGGAGATCACCCACCTGTCCGCGATCGAGCGCGGACTCAAGGTGATGGACACGACGGCTCTCTCGCTCTGTATGGACAACCACCTCCCGATCCACGTCTTCGAGCTCGCGCCGGGCAACATCGCCCGCGTCGTGCACGGTGAACACGTGGGCACGATCATCTCCACGAAGATTCCAGAAGGAGCAGCACGGTGATCGACACCTTTCTCGGAGACGCAACACAGCGCATGGACAAGTCGGTCGAGTCGACGCACGAGCACTTCAACTCGGTGCGCACCGGGCGCGCCACGCCCGCATTGCTCGATCGCATCCAGATCGACTACTACGGCACGCCGACGCCGCTCAAGAACCTCGCCACGATCAACGCGCCGGAACCACGCATGCTGACAATCCAGCCGTTCGACCCGTCGTCGATCAAGGCGATCGAGAAGGCGATTCAGGAGTCCGATCTTGGACTGACTCCGTCGAACGACGGTAAGTTGATCCGCCTGCCGATCCCTCAGCTCACCGAGGAGCGCCGCAAGGAGCTTGTGAAGCTCGTGCGTTCCATGGCGGAGGAGGGTCGTGTCGCAGTGCGCAACGTGCGTCGCGACGCGATCAAGCATCTCGGAGAGCTCTCGAAGAAGGGCGAGACGGGCGACGACGACGAGCACGCAGCCGAGGCACGCGTACAGAAGCTCACCGACGAGCACGTTGCGAAGATCGACGACCTGCTGAAGCGCAAAGAAGCGGAGATCATGGAGGTGTGAACCTCCTGACGCGTATCCGCACGCTGGCCCGCGTTCGCGCGCTGCCGGCACACGAGCTGCCCGAGGTCGCCCAGTCCGTCGCAATCATCATGGACGGCAACGGCCGCTGGGCGAAACGACGCGGCCTCCCGCCGGCGGCCGGTCATCGTGCGGGCGCGAAGCTTGTCCGGCGCGTCGTCGAGGACTCGATCGACGTCGGGATCCACGACCTGTCGATCTTCGCGTTCTCGACCGAGAACTGGTCGCGGCCGCAGGACGAGGTAGACGCGCTGATGGGGATCTTCGCGGAGACGATCGAGCGCGAGCTACCCGATCTCGTCGAGCAGGGCGTGCGCGTCCGCTTCATCGGTCGCAAGGACCGCGCCCCGGACGAACTGCGCCGGCGAATGGCGGCGATGGAGGACCGCACGGAGCTCAACACGCGGCTGAATCTTTGGGTGGCGTTCGACTACGGCGGCCGCGCTGAGCTGGTCGAGGCTGCACGGCGGATCGTCGAGAGTGGAGTGGACCCGCAGGAGATCGACGAGAACGTGTTCGCGGCGAATCTGTACGCACCCGAGCTGCCCGATCCCGATCTGCTGATCCGCACGAGCGGCGAGTTGCGGATTTCGAACTTCCTGCTGTGGCAGCTCGCGTACTCGGAGCTGGTCTTCGTCGACAAGCTCTGGCCGGACTTCGACGAGCGCGACCTTCGCGCATCCCTGGCGGAATACGCCTCCAGGCGTCGAAGGTTCGGCGGCCGATGAATTCGTTCTGGTCGCGCATCGCCGTCGCCGCTGCGGGAATCCCGCTCGTGCTCGGGCTGGTGTATCTCGGCGGCTGGTGGCTGTTCACCATCGTCGCGCTCGCTGCGTTCGTCGCGCTGCACGAGTACTGGCTGCTCGCTCGTGCGCAGCGACCGCTCGCTCCCGCCGGCTACGTCGGCGGTGTGCTGGCTTTGCTTGGCGCGGAGTTGAGCGGGCTCGAGTGGATGCTCGGCGGCGTGCTGACGACACTCGCGCTCGCGTTTCTCCTGAAAGGCATCTCGGAGGCGAAGCAGGCCGCGACCGTTGCGATCAGCGGCACATTCCTCGGCGCGGGCTGGATCGGCCTCGGACTTGGGTTCTTGCTGTTGGTGCGTGGCATCCCGCACGACGGACGGCTGCTGACGTTCACCGTCGTGCTTGCGGTGTGGGCCGGCGACACATTCGCGTACTTCGGCGGGCGGTTGCTTGGCCGGCACTCGATGGCGCCGACAACGTCGCCGAAGAAGACGTGGGAGGGTTTCGTCTTCGGAACGGCGGCGACGGTGTTCGTCACGTTCATCGCCCTCTACAAGCAGGATGTGCTCACGATCGCGCACTCGATCATCTTGGGTGTCGTGCTCGCGATCGCCGCGCCGCTCGGCGACCTGTTCGAGTCGCTGCTGAAGCGTGATGCCGGCGTGAAGGACTCGGGCAGCGTGCTCGGTGGCCACGGCGGCGTTCTCGATCGTCTCGACGCGTTCTTCTTCGCGGCCCCCGCGGCGTACTTCTGTTTCGCCGCTTTCGGCCACGTGTAGCCGGAGTACCCTGCCCGCATGACTCGGATCGCCTTGCTCGGCGCTACCGGATCGATCGGGCGGCAGGCGCTCGAGGTGATCGCTGCGAACCCGGGGCTCGAGCTCGTCGCTGCAACGTCGGGCTCGACGCCGATCGAGGGTCTTGCGCCGCTCGTGCAGGTCGGCGGCGATCCCTCAGAGCTCTTGGAGCGCGCGGCGCCCGACTTGGTCCTCAACGCGACGCTCGGGTTCGCCGGACTGCCCGCGACCATGTGGGCGCTCGAGCACGGCGTGACGCTCGCGCTCGCGAACAAGGAGAGTCTCGTCGCCGCGGGCGACCTGGCGCTCGCCGCGCGAGAGCGGGGTGGAGGCGTGCTGATTCCCGTCGACAGCGAGCACTCGGCGCTCTTCCAGTGTGCACAGCTCGGCGAGCCCGAGAGCATCGTCGTCACCGCGAGCGGTGGCCCGTTCCGTGGAAAGAGCGCAGCGGAGCTCGCCGACGTGACTCCAGACGAGGCGCTTGCCCATCCCACCTGGAATATGGGCGCGAAGATCACGATCGACTCGGCGACGCTCGCGAACAAGGGGCTCGAGGTAATCGAGGCGCACTTCCTCTTCGAGCTCGACTACGACCGCATCGAGGTCGTCGTGCACCCGACGTCGATCGTGCACGGCGTCGTTCGCTTCCGCGACGGTGCAGCAATCGCGCACATGGGGTACCCCGACATGCGCGTGCCGATCTCCTATGCGTTGACGAACCGCGCCGCGACGCCGATCCCGCCGCTTGATCTGACTGCGGCGCCGCTCGAGTTCTTCGAGCCCGACGTCGAGACGTTCAGAATGCTCGCGCTCGCGCGCGATGCAGGCGTTCGCGGTGGCACGTATCCGTGCGCGTTCAACGCCGCGAACGAAGTCGCGGTCGCTGCCTTCCTGGAAGGACGCATCGGCTTCCTCGACATCGCTGCGCGCGTGGAGGATGTGCTCGCACGGGTCGACGGATCGCCTGCGCGCGATTTGGACGAGCTCCACGAAGCAGACGCTCGTGCCCGCGACCTGGTGGCGGTTGTATGAGCTTGGTCGCGGCAATCGTAGGGCTCGCGCTGCTCGTCCTGATCCACGAGGCCGGCCACTTTTTCGCAGCGCGCGCCGTCGGGATGACGCCGCGCAAGTTCTATCTCGGGTTCGGGCCGCCGATCGTCAAGCGCATGCGCGGCGGCGTCGAGTATGGGATCGGCGCCTTCCCGCTCGGCGGCTACGTGAAGATCCCGGGCATGAACCGGCCGTCGCCGGGCGATCTGCGTGCGTCGCTGCGGCCGGACGTGCAGAACGACCTGCGGCTCGAGCTCGCGCGTCTTGACACCGCACTCGAAGGTGGCGACGAGGCCGGCGCACGGGCTGTTCTCGAGGAGATGCGCGCGGACATCGGCGAGTCACGCATGTGGCAGGAGCATGAGATGGCTCTTGCGCTGGATGCGTACTGGCGGCAGGCGACCTGGCGCCGGCTGGTCGCGATCGCCGCGGGGCCTGTTGTGAACCTCGTGTTCGCGATCGTCCTCTTCTCGTGCCTCTTCCTCATCGCGACGACGCGCGACACGAATGTCATCGGCGCGGTGCAGACGGGCAGCCCGGCCGCTGCCGCGCACATCCAGAAGGGCGACAAGATCCTCACCGTCTCCGGCGCGAGCATGAAGCCCAAGGACATCCCGGCGCACATCCGCGCGACGAATGGCAAGCCGTTCACGCTCGTCGTCGACCGCAACGGACGCCGCGTCACGATCGGCCACCTGCGCGCGCGGCTCACCGACGGCGCGTATCGCATCGGCGTCGCGATCGAGCAGCGCACCGGTGCGGGTGAGTCGCTGCCGGCGGCGGTCAAGGACTCGTTCAAGCTGACGTGGGGAGTGACGTCGGACACCGTGCGCGGCCTCGGGCACCTGGCGTCGGGGCGCGACACGAACCAGGTCTCGAGCACGGTCGGCATCGTCAAGGTCTCGTCGGCGGCGTGGCGGCAAGGCGCGCGCGACTTCTTGTTCGTGCTCGGGTTGGTCAGCCTTGCCCTCGGCCTCTTGAACCTGATCCCGGTGCTGCCGCTCGACGGCGGTCACATCCTCATCGCGTTGGTGGAAAAGCTGCGCGGCCGCACCTTCGCGCAGGCGGTGTACATCCGCTACTCGCTCGTCGGGCTCAGCCTCTTCGCGATCCTCATGTACTTCGGCCTCCGCAACGACCTGTTCGGCGGGGGCGGCTAGAAGTCCGACGCGGCGATTGCGAGTGCGATAGCCGCTGCTGCCAACGGACGCTCAAGAAGACTCATCAATAGGCGCCCACGGTCATCGATGGCATTCGTTGAGCCGAGACTTTCTATGACCACCGCGGTCAGCCCCAGTGCAACGGACGCGGGAAGTGCCTTGCGGCGCGGCAATCGATGCGTGACAAAGGAAAGAACTATCGCGCCCGAGGCAAATGCGTCCATCGGAAGTGACCAACCGACGGAGTCGAACTCGTTCGTGAATACCTTGACGGTCGCGGTGATTGCGAAGGCCGTCGTGAACATCCACGCCAGAATCGATAACCGCGTGCCAAGGACGGAACGTGGCGGATGCACGAAGACGATCGCGCCGAGTGTCAGGCCGCCGATCGCGTAGGCGACGACCAGGATTACGGCCAGCGCCGTCGGGCTCCAGGCGTACGAGATCCCAAATGCGATGCCCACAACTAAAAGCGCCGTCGATACGAGCCAGACAGGCCAGTCCTTCTCTAGGCGCTGCTGCACAGAGCGACCGTAACAGCGGCTCCGGCTAACCTAGAAGCGATGGCTAGCAAGCGCTCCGTCAACGTCGGCGGCGTCCAGATCGGGGGCGGCGCGCCTGTCGTCGTCCAGTCGATGACGACGACGAAGACGCACGACGTTCCGGCCACGACCGCCCAGATCGCTGCGCTCGCATCCGCGGGCTGCGAGATCGTGCGCGTCGCTGTGCCGAAAACTGAGGACTCGGAGGCGCTTGGCAAGATCGTCCGCTTCTCGCCGGTGCCGATCATCGCGGACATCCACTTCAACGCGTCGCTGGCGCTGAAGGCGATCGAGCAAGGCGTCGCGGCCGTGCGCATCAACCCCGGCAACATCGGTGGCGCCGACAAGGTCGCCGAAGTGACGCGCGCCGCGAAGGCGAAGGGCATCCCGATGCGGATCGGCGCGAACTCCGGTTCGCTCCCGAAACACCTCGAAGAGCTCGCGCAGCAGGATCAGGCAGACGCGCTCGTCGAGGCAGCGCTCGAAGAAGTGCGCCTGCTCGAGTCGCTCGACTACTACGACTTCAAGATCTCGGTGAAGTCGAGCCACGTGCCGACGATGATCCGCGCGTACCGCAAGCTGTCGGAGAAGGTCCCCTACCCGCTGCACCTCGGCGTGACCGAGGCGGGCACGACGTTCGCCGGCTCGATCAAGAGCGCCGTCGGCATCGGCACGCTGCTGGCGGAAGGGATCGGCGACACGATTCGCGTGTCGCTCTCCGCCGATCCGGTCGAAGAGCCGAAGACCGCGTACGAGATCCTCAAGTCGCTCGGCCTGCGCGAGCGCGGCCCGGTGATGATCGCGTGCCCGAGTTGCGGCCGCGACAACGTGGGCGTGCACACCCTCGCCGAGGAAGTCGAAGAGCGGCTGCGTGAATATCCGCAGGCGTTCGAGGTTGCCGTGCTCGGCTGCGCGGTGAACGGCCCGGGGGAGAGCGGCGACGCCGACTTCGGCATCGCGGGTGGCCGCGACGTCGGCTTTATCTACGCGCATGGCCGCGTGCTGAAGAAGGTCGAGTCGGGCATCCTCGTCGACGAGCTCTTCCACGAGATCGACAAGTGGATCGCCGACGGCATGTTCCGCCCGAAGCGCCTGAAGATGGCCAAGCCGGCGGCCCTGGCGATGGCCGAAGCCTCGGCAATCCCGCTCGAGTAGTCTGCCCAGGCAACGATGATCGCCCGGGCCTCACAGCTTTTCCTTCCCACGCTTCGCGACGCCCCGGCGGACGCGGAAGCGGTTTCGCACAAACTGCTCGTGCGCGGCGCCTTCATTCGGCAGGTAGCCGCCGGCGTTTGGACGTTTCTGCCGCTCGGCTGGCGCGTGCACCTAAAGATCGAAAACATCATCCGCGAGGAGATGGCGGCGATCGGCTGCCAGGAGATGTTGATGCCGGTGCTCACGCCGGTGGAGCTCTGGCAGGCGACCGGGCGTGACTTCATCGACGAGCTTTTCCGCCTGAAGGACCGCAAAGGCGCCGACTACGTCCTCCCGCTCACGCACGAGGAGACCGTCACGTACCACGCGCGCGAGTTGCAGAGCTACCGGCAGCTCCCGCAGATGCTCTACCACTTCTCGATCAAAGAACGCGACGAGCCACGCCCCGGCAAGGGGCTGATCCGCATGCGCGAATTCATCATGAAGGACGCGTATTCGTTCGACCGCGACGATGCCGGCCTCGACGTCAGCTTCGCCAAGCAGCGCGACGCGTACCACAAGATTTTCGACCGCATCGGTCTTGGTTACCGCGAGGTGGAAGCCGAGCCGGGGATGATGGGTGGCAAGGAGTCGTACGACTTTCTGGCACCGTCAGGCTCCGGAGAAAACACGCTCGTCACCTGCGAGAACGGCGACTTCGCCGCGGACCTGGAGATCGCGCGCACGATTCCGCGGTCGCCGACGTTCCCCGAGCCACTCGACGCGCCGCAGGAAGTCGAGACGCCGGGTGTTACGACCTGCGAGGCGCTCGCCGAGTTTCTCGGGATCGACGTCTCCGCAACGTCGAAGGCGATGCCCATGACCACGGACGACGGCGTCGTGCTGGCGCTGATCCGTGGCGACGACCGGATCGAGCAGGCCAAGCTCGACGCGGCACTCGGGACGAAATCGCAACCGTCGACGGACGACGAGATTCGCAAAGCGTTCGGCGCCTCGGGTGGCTCGCTCGGCCCCGTCGGCTTCAAGGGTCAGATCATCGCTGACTTCGCGCTCGAGAACGGACAGTTCGTCGCCGGTGCGAACCGCGACGGCTTCCACCTGCTCGGCGCGCAGGCCGGGCGTGACTTCGAGCCACGCTTCGCCGACCTGCGAGAGTCTGCCGAAAGCGACACCTGCCCGAACTGCGGCGGCAAGCTCCGGTTTCAGATCGCGATCGAGATCGGCCACATCTTCAAGTTCGGATCGCGGTACTCGGCGCCGCTCGGCGCGCTTTTCCTCGACGAGGACGGCAAGCAGAAGCCGCTCGTCGGAGGGAGTTACGGCATCGGCCCGGCGCGCGTGATGGCAGCCGCGGTCGAGCAGTTCAACGACGAGCACGGGATCATCTGGCCGAAGGCGATCGCACCATACGACGCGCATGTAGTCGTGCTCGCCGGCGCGGAGGAGATCGGTGAGCGCGCGGCGGAGACGCTGAGCGCAGCAGGCTACGACGTGCTGCTCGACGACCGCGACCAGCGGCCGGGAGAGAAGTTCGCAGACGCCGACCTGATCGGCATCCCGCTACGCATCACGGCAGGCAAGAAGAGCCTCGAAGACGGCAAAGTCGACGTGCGCGACCGCGGCACCGGTGCGGAGGAGCGTGTCGATGTGAACCAACTCGGTAAGGAGGGGTAGTGGCGAAGCGGCGCAGGTACGCAACGGAGCCGTTCGGTGCAGCAGTCGAGCGGCTGATGAACGACACGGGGGTGACCTACCGCGCGCTCGCTGCCAAGACCGGCCTGTCGGCCGGTTACCTGAACCATCTCGTGCACGGCAACCGGCCTGTTCCGTCGAACGACGTGATCGACACGCTGGCCGCCGCCCTCGATGTCGACGCGGACTTCTTCCGCGAGTACCGCGTGAGGCTGATTACCGAGAAGCTCGAGAAGATGCCTGAGCTGGTCGACCGGCTTTACCGACGACTGGGCTAACCAAGCCTGCTCGCCCGGCGTCTTATCGATCGGGCCGGTGGGGTCCCGGCAAGCTAACCACTGGGGGGTTAGGGGCCCCACCGACCAGCTTTCGCATGATCGGTGGGGCCTCGTCGGCTTCCGGTCGGAGGCCTACTAGCAGCCGATGATGTTCCAGGTGCAGCCGCTGTCGTTGCCGGAGCCGCTCAGTTTGGACGCAGCGACCGGGTAGTCGTCGTCGCTGAACCCGTAACCGTCGTTCTTGTTGGCTGTGTTCTTGGAGACGGTCTTCGGAGCGTAGTAGTTGTAGTCCGCTTCGAAGTAGAAGCCGTCACCGTCGTTCTTGTTCGCCGTGTTGCCGGTGATCACTTCGCCCGGCGACTCTTCGAAGTAGAAGCCGCCGTCGTCGTTGCCGTTGGCGGTGTTGCCGCTGTAGATGGCATTCGTGTTGTAGTAGTCGTCGATGCCATAGCCGCCCGCATTGGTGGCGACGTTGTTCACGACCTGCGTGACCGTCGGGTCGTTGTAGTTCTCTTCGAAGTTCTCGCATTCGTAGATGTAGAAGCCGTCGCTCGAGGTGTCCGACGCGCCGTTGCCGTTCAGGTTGGCGGTGGCGTACTCGTCACACTCCACGTAGTAGCCGTACTCGCCACCGGTGACGCTGTTGCCGAGCAGCTGCGAGCTCGCCGTCTCGTACATGTAGAAGCCGTACGAGCTGCCGCCGGTCGGCCCGGTGACCGTGTTGTTGCTGTACGTGTTGGTGTTGCCGTACTCATCCTCGAAGCCGTAGGAGCTCGTGGTCGAGGTGAAGGTGACGGTGTTCTTGGTGATCGTGTCACCGCCGTCGTACTCGGTGGAGACGCCCTGGCTACTCGGGTCGACGAAGCTGTTGCCCTTCACCGTGATGCCGCTGTAGTCGGCATACACGCCGTACTCGACGGTGCTCGACCCCGACGACTTGTTGTTCGACACCGTCACGTCGGCGGCGTACTCGATATAAACGCCTTCCTCACACCCGGCGAAGGTGCCGCCGTTGATCGTGACGTTGTTGTACTCGTAGACGTAGACACAGGCATAGCTGCCGTTGCCGGTGATCGTGTGCCCGTTCAGGTTCAGCGTGATCCCAGGCGCCCCGATCGTCAGCGCGTTGGCCAACGTCCCCGAGCACGACATATCCCCGGTCAGCGTCGTGTTCTGGCTCACCACTGAGTTACAGGCCGGGACGGTGAAAATCGTCGTCGACTGGCCGGACGCAGCGTTCCCGAACACGAGCACCAGCCCAGCCACCAGCGCAAACGCCACCGGCAGCGAAAGCTTTCTGTATCGCATGTATCCCTCTCGATTTGAAGTGCCCCCCGGTCGGCTCGATCCTACGTGGAGACCCGGATCGAAACAATGAGGCGATCCGGTACGGTGAGCGACCACGGGGCGTGGCGCAGCCTGGTTAGCGCGCTAGTCTGGGGGACTAGAGGTCCCGAGTTCAAATCTCGGCGCCCCGATCTTGATGTGAGGTAGGCCGTTCGGCCCATTTGCAGCGTCCGCGAAGGATGAGATGATCGTTCCACCCCCGTCATGCGGCCGCTCATTCTCTGTGCGCTGCTGCTCCTCGTCGGCGTGCCGTCGTCTGCGGCGACCACGACGAGCCCGGCACGCGTCATCGCGTTCTACTACCCGTGGTACGGGACGACTGCCGTCGACTCCAAGTACGAGCACTGGAACCAGGACGGTCACAAACCGCCGAACGACATCGCGTCGGCCTTCTACCCGGCGCGCGGCATCTACTCGTCCGACAACAGGGCTGTCGTCCAGGCACAGATGGACGAGATCCGCGCGGCCGGGATCGACGAAATCGCGTACTCGTGGTGGGGGCAGAGCTCGCCGGAGAACCAGCGTCTACCCATGGTGCTTGCGGCAGCACGCGCGAACGGCTTGCAGCTGGCGATCCACCTCGAGCCGTATCCGAACCGCACGATCCAGTCGATCGAGACGGACGTCGCATACCTGAAGAACCTCGGCATCACGTCGTTCTTCGTCTACCGCGCGCTCGACATTCCCGTGGCGCAGTGGCAAGCCGCTCAGCCGGCGTTGCATGCGGGCGGCGCGACGCTCTACGCACAGACTGTGCAAGTCGGCGCCGCATCGACTGCCGGCTTCGACGGCGTCTACACATACGACATCGTCACGTATGGGGGCAACATGTTCGCCCGGTATTGCGCAGAGGCGCATCGAGTCCATCTCGCGTGCTTGCCGTCGGTCGGCCCAGGCTACGACGCACGTCGTGCGAACGGCGACACGCATGTCAAGCCGCGGCGCAACGGGGCGACGTACGACGCGATGTGGAAGGCGGCGGTCGACGCCCAAGCGGACGGGGTCACGATCACGTCGTTCAACGAGTGGCACGAAGGCACGCAGATCGAGCCCGCCGCGCCGCACCGCGGCAAGGTGAAGTACCAGACGTACGACGGCGCGTGGGGCCAGCACGGCGTGGACGCCGAGTTCGCGTACCTGTTCCGGACGCTCTACTGGTCGGACGTCTTCCACGGCGTCGCCGCGGCCTCAAGCCCTCAGACTCAGGTCAAAGCCAAGCGCTAGCCCTATCCTTTCGCGGGATGACCGTCCGTACGGTTCCCGCACCGCTCGCGCAGCTGCCGAACGCGCTGACGCTGGCGCGCCTCGTCTTGATCCCCGTCTATATCGGGCTGATCTTGTCCTCGACGGCCGGCCGCTCATGGCCCGCCGCAATCGTCTTCGGCGTAGCGGGCGTCACCGACCAGGTCGACGGTTTCCTGGCCCGCCGCTGGCACGTGGAGTCCGGTTTCGGGAAGGTCGCCGACCCGCTGGCCGACCGGTTGATGATCGACGCCGCCGTGATCCTGCTGCTGCACGCGGGACGGCTGCCGTGGCCGGCGCTGATCATTCCGCTGCGCGACGTGGTCGTTCTCGCGGGTACGCCCATCGTGATCGGCCGCGGCTACCGCTTCGAGGTGAACATCCTCGGCAAAGCGGGCACATGGCTCCTCTATGCGGCGCTCGGTTTCGTCATGGTCACGCACAAGGGAGCAACGTGGCCGCTGGTGATCTTTTGGATCGGGCTCGCGCTCGCGCTGTTGGCGCTCGGGGAGTACGGGCTGAAAGCGAGGCGGGAGCTGGCGTGAAAGCGGTTGTCATGGCAGGTGGCGAAGGCACGCGCCTTCGCCCACTGACGTCGAACCAGCCGAAGCCGATGGTGCCGATCGTCGGCAAGCCGTGCATGGAGCACATCCTCGAGCTGCTACGCGCCCACGGATTCGAGGACATCGTGATTACGGTCGCGTTCCTGCCGCAGGCGATCCGCTCGTACTTCGCCGACGGCGAAGCGCTCGGACTGAACATCGAGTACTCGGTCGAGGAGAACCCACTCGGCACCGCCGGCTCGGTGCGACTCGCGAGCGCAAGACTCGACGACACGTTCCTCGTCATCTCCGGCGACGCGCTCTGCGACTTCGACCTCGGCCGCATCGTCGAGTTTCACCGCGAGAAGAAAGCGGCGGTGACGATCGGCTTGAAGGCGGTCGAGAACCCGCTCGAGTTCGGAATCGTCGTCACCGACGAGGATGGGCGCGTCGAACGCTTCCTCGAGAAGCCGTCGTGGGGCCAGGTGTTCTCCGACACGATCAACACCGGCATCTATGTGCTCGAGCCCGAGGTGCTGCGCCACGTCCCGGCCGACCGGCCGTTCGACTTCTCCAAAGAGTTGTTTCCGCTCCTGCTCGAGATGGGCCGCCCGATCTACGGCTACGTCTGCGACGGGTACTGGCAAGACATCGGGAACATCGACCAGTACCGCCAGGCGAACTTCGATGCGCTCGACGAGAAGGTGCAGCTCAACGTGGAGGGACTGAAGATCCGCGGCGACGTGTGGATCGGCGAGGGCGTCGAGATCGACGACGTCGAAGGGGTGGAGGGGCCGGCGTTCATCGGCAACCACTGCACGATCTCCCCGGACGCGTCCGTCGGGCCGTACAGCGTTCTCGGACCGGGAACCACGCTTCGTGAGCGCGCGCGCATCTCACGATCCGTTATCGACGCGTCGACGTACATCGGGCGCAGCGCGTCGGTCGAAGGCGCGGTCGTCGGCCGCAACTGCGACATCAAGGCGCACGCGCGCGTGCACGAAGGTGCGGCGATCGGCGACCAGGTCACACTCGGTGACCAGTCGGCGGTGTTCCCCGGCGTGCGCATCTACCCGTACAAGGAGGTCGAGTACGGCGCGCAGATCCACGAGAGCCTGATCTGGGAGTCGCGCGGCACGACGCGCGTGTTCAGCCGCGACGGCGTCCTCGGCCTCGTCAACGTCGACCTCACTCCTGAGCTCGCCGTGCGCTTCGGTGCTGCGCTTGGCACGGCCCTGAAGCGCGGCAGTCGCATTGTCGCCTCACGCGAGAGCGCCCCGGCGTACCGCATGATCAAGCGCGCGCTGATCTCGGGACTCAACTCGACGGGTGTACAGGTCGCCGACCTGCGCACGCTGCCGGCGCCGGTCGGCAAGCACCTTGTGCGCACGCAGGGCTATGACCTCTCCGTTCACGTCGGCGCGGCGACGACCGATCCGGAAGCGGTGCAGATCCGCCTCTTCGAGCGCCCGGGCATCGCGCTCTCGTCGGCGCTGCAGAAGGAGATCGAGAAGCACTTCTCGCGCCAGGAGCTGCGTCGCTCGCCGTTCTCGGACATCGGCACGATTACGTACCCCGCGCGTGCGCGTGAGAGCTACGCGGATGATCTGCTCTCCGGGCTGAACGTCGAACTGATTCGCTCGCGCTCGTTCCGCATCCTCGTCGACTACGGCTATTCCGCAGCGAGCTTCGTGTTGCCGCTCGTGCTCGGGCCGTTGGGCGTCGAAGCGGTGACGGCGCACGCGTTCGAGTCGGATGCGTCGAGTGGGCCGGTGCGGCTGCAGCGGACGATCGAGGAGGCGCGCCGGCTGGTCGGGCCGGTGAACGCCGACTTCGGTGCGGTATTCGACCGCTCCGCCGAGCGGCTGTACCTGATCGACGAGAACGGTCGCGACGTCCTACCGGAGGCGACCCTGCTGCTCTTCCTGCGGCTGCTGTCGGAGAGCGATCGCACCGGGAAGATCGCCGTCCCCGTGAACGTCACGAGCCAGGTCGAGAACATCGCGAACGGCTCGCTCGAAGTGGTGCGAACGCCGGCGTCGCTATCCGAGCTCACGCGTGTGGTGGCAGGGGACGGCTTCATCTTCGGCGGCGCGACCGGCGGCGGTTATGCGTTCCCGGACTTCCTGCCCGCGTACGACGCCATCGCGAGCCTCTGCAAGCTGCTCGAGTTGCTTGCCTCGGCGACGCAGCCGCTCTCGCAGTTGGTCGCCGACCTGCCGAAGCCGACGCTCGTGCACCGGCAGCTGCCGTGCCCCTGGGCGCTGAAGGGCACCGTGATGCGCGTGCTCAACGAGCGCTATGCCGACGGCAACGTCGATCTCCGCGACGGCATCAAGATCTTCGAGGAGCGTGGGTGGGTGCAGGTCCTGCCGGACCCCGATGAACCGCTGCTCCACGTGTACGCAGAAGGGGACACACCTGAGGTCTCACGCGAGCTGGAGCGTGAGCTCGAGGAGTCGATCGCGCATCTGATCGGGCAGGAGGAGATCGCCGTCCGGAGCTGAACCCTGAAGTTGAGGTTGACTGTTCGTAGGTCCTCTGCTGGAATCTCCCATATGGATCCGCTGCCAGATCTCGGCTCACTCTCCGATTCGGACCTGAAAGGTCTGATCGGCGAGTTGGAGCAGCAAGAGCGCGAGGTGAGTTACCAGCGCCGGCTGCTGCACGGGAAGATCGACATCCTGCGCGCCGAGCTCGTCGCGCGCTTGCAGTCATCGGGTGGTCGAAGCGTGCTCGACCAGGTCGACGTCGACCGGCTCACCGAGATCCTGGCCGGCAAAGCTGCGCCGCCGAGCTAGGCGATGTCGTTTCTGTACTGCCAAGAGTGCGGATTCCAGAACCCGGAATCCGCGAACTACTGCTCCCGGTGCGGCGCGCTGCTTGCGAAGGGCGAGGCGTCCGGCGAGTCGACGCAGGCGCTCGACGCGGAAGAGGTCGACGAGCTCGCGCACGACGAGTTCGGTGCCATCGAAGGGCCGGCGCTGGTCGTGCGCTCGGGCGGTGGCAGGGCGGGGGAGACGTTCCGGCCCGCCGACGGACGCACGCGCATCGGCCGCTCGCCGGACTGCGACATCTTCCTCGACGATGTCACCGTGTCCCGCAACCACGCGGTACTGCTCGAGCTCGACGGCGGCTACACCGTCGAGGATCAGGGCTCGCTCAACGGCACGTTCGTCAACCGCCGGCGCATCGATGCGCAACGTCTCGACAACGGTGACGAGGTGCAGATCGGCAAGTACCGCATGACCTTTATCGCGTGATGACGACTACCGCCCGCCAGCAGCAGCGCCAGCGTCTCTTGAGGATCGGCGAAGTCGTGCGCCGGCTGCACGAGGAGTTCCCTGACATCTCGATCTCGAAGGTGCGCTACCTCGAGGACGAGGGTCTGCTGATGCCGCGTCGCACCGAGGGCGGTTATCGGCTCTTCACCGAGGACGACCTCGAGCGGCTGCGCACGATCCTGCGCCTGCAGCGCGACGAGTTCCTGCCGTTGCGCGTCATCCGCGACGAGCTCGATGCGCCGGGCACGGCGGAGCGCAAGAAGAGGCGTCCTGTCGCGCTTGGGGCGTCAGAGCCGGAGGTCTCGTTCGACGACCTTGGCGACCGGTCGGGCGTGCCGCCGGACGTGCTGAAAGCGCTCGACGAGTATCAGCTGCTCGCGCCGCACGGCTCGGGCGCCGACAAGCGCTACCCGGAGTCGGACATCGACGTCGCAGCCTCGTGCGCGCAGTTGATGCGGCTCGGCGTCGACGTGCGGCATCTCAGGACGTTCCGCACCGCTGCGGGTCGCGAGGCCGACCTCCTCACGCAGTACGTTGCACCGGTGCTTCGTTCGCGTAGTCCCGAACGCCGCGCGCAGGCGCTGCGCGAGCTCCAACGGCTCGCTGATCTTTCCGGCGAGCTTTCGTCGCTGATCTTCTGGCGCGACCTGCGAGACTCCGTTCAGTGAGCGACGACCTACGCGCGAAGATCCGGGAGGTTCCCGACTTCCCGACACCCGGCGTGGGGTTCAAGGACGTCACGCCGCTGCTTGCCGACCCTGCGTCGCTGAAGCAGACGGTTGACGAGCTCGCGGGCTGGGTGAAGGAGCGTAAGCCTGACTTGGTGCTGGGCGCCGAGGCGCGCGGCTTCTGGCTCGGGTCGGCGATCGCGCTCGCAGCGGGCGTCGGGTTCATCCCGGCGCGCCGGCCGGGCAAGCTACCGCCGGAGACAGTCTCGGCGCGCTACGTCCTCGAGTACGGCGAGAACGTGCTCGAGCTGCATCCCGGCCTGATTCCCTCCGGCGCACGCATCGTGATCCACGACGACGTACTCGCAACCGGTGGAACCGTTCAGGCGATCCGCGGGCTCGTCGAGCAACTCGGCGGTGTAGTGGTCGGCGCGTGCTTCATCATCGAGCTTTCGTTTCTGAATGGGCGCGAGAAGCTCGGCGACCTCGAGTCGCACGCGCTGATCACGTACTAGCTTCGAAACTAGTGCCAGGCACTGTAGGTGCCTGGCACCTTGCGCACCCGGCCGTGCTCCGTCCGCGTTGGGCTGTAAGACAGTCCGATGTACGACACGCTGACGACCTCGTACGGCTTTGCCTGCCCGGTGCACGGAGAGGCCCACGTGCGGCTCTCGCGCTTCCACCGAATCGAGCGCCTACCGGGCGCCGAGCATCCGGCGGTCTATCGCGTCGAGTTCGTGTGCACGTGCGGCGACGAGCACCCGGGTCTCGTCACGCACGAAGAGCTCGACCTCGCGCCGCTCGGGATCACCGACGACACGCGTTACGTCAACCTGATGACATCGCGTAGCGAGGTACTCGGAACCGAGCTCGGTGAGCTCGCGGCGTCGCACATCAAAGCGGGGGAGTGGCCGTGGAGTTTCTTCTGCTTCGCGGAGGACCGGCCGCGCCCGGTGTTCCCGTCGGCGTTCACCCTGATCGCCGGCCGTGGCGATCGTGTCGGCGTCGCGGTGCGCTGCCCTGTGTGTGGGAAGACGTCGGTCAACCTCGTGTCGCGCGAGCACCTCGATGTCCCGTTCGTGAACGACCGGGAGGTGGGGGTGATCGGGCAGCTCTTCGCCGATGACATCGACGCGGCCGTTGACGAGTTCAGCGCCGACCTCTATTCCGCCACATTCGATCATCGGCGGCTGGCGCTCTGACCGTTCCCTCCCGCCAGGGATTTTCTCTACGTACCGAACACGCCGATGGATTGGTGGGTCTCGTGATGCCTCTCAATCCCTTTCCCCGGCGTGGAGCAGCCTTGCTCCTCAATCACGCCGCCGCTCTCTGCGGTGAGCGGGAGCGCGCGTACACGCGGCTCGAGCGCGAGGTGGGAGAGAGGATGGCGCGGCTGCTGGTCGGCGCGCTAGCGCCTCACGGGCGCCGCGGCTCGTCTTCGCCGTAGATCCGCACGTAGAGAAAGATCAGGAAGCCACCCGCAGCGCCGGCGATGAACGAGATGCCCGCGGCGATGCCGACTGCCTGGCCGCCGATCCAGATGAAGAGGCCGAGGAACAGCGCCCACAGGAACGAGGTGACGCCGTGGGAGATCGCAGGCGGGCGGGGGAGATGCATCGAGGCGAAGTCTAATCGGACCGACTCGGACCAAAAAAAATTCACCGAGCCGGTGGCGCTTTTGTCCACCTCCCCCATGAACCTTCGGCTTCCGCCTACGGCCCTCGGGAGCGGCTTCGACCTACTCGCGCTCCGTGCTCGGTGCAAGAGGGAAGGTAATGCGTCGCGCACCGGCTCGCAAGAGGTCCAAAAGCGGATTGTGCGCAATTTGCGCCAACTTCCCTGAGCGCATGCCGAACTGGCGCTTCGTGCCGCAAGCTCTAAAGAGGTGGGACCATAAGTTCGCCAAGCCGGTGGCTCTTTCGTCCATCGTCCCCGGTGACTTTCCGCTTCCGCGTACGACCCTCGGGTTCGACTTCGACCTACTTGAGCTCCGTGCTTGGCGCATGAAGAACGTACTGCGCCGGCCGTGTCCGATCAAGGCCGCCGCAACACGAAAAAGCCCGCTCTTTGCGACTGGCGCCTGGGGAAATCCTGTGGACGACGGGGGAGCGGCTCGAGCGAGGTCGTTTCGGCGCTCAACTCTCAGCTTGACGTAACAACGCTTCCCGAGCGTGCGCATGAACACTCGGATCAGGGTTTGGCTGCGCCGGGAAATGGCGATATCTGCGCCAGGTGACGGTCGAGGCAGACATCCTCCTGCTCAGCGACGAGCTGCGACAGCTCGTCGACGCGGCGGAGGAACGCGGTTCGCTGACCCAAGCCGAGCTGAACGACGTGCTCGAGCCGCTGCAGCTGGACGCGCTCGAAACCGACGCGCTGTACCGCGAGCTCGAGACCCGCTCGATCGAGGTCATCCCGGAAGAGCCCGAGGCCGAGACGCCGCCACCTGAGCCGCCGCCGCTCACGTTCACGTGGGAGACGACCACCGATGCGCTGCAGCTCTTCCTCCGAGAAGCCGGCCGGCACCCGCTCCTCACGGCCGCCCAGGAGGTTTCGCTCGCCAAGCAGATCGAGCGCGGTGACAGGCAGGCGAAGCAGCGGATGATCCAGTCGAACCTGCGGCTCGTCGTCTCGATCGCCAAGAACTACCGCAACCAGGGCCTGCCGTTCCTCGACCTGATCCAGGAAGGGACGCTCGGCCTGATCCGCGCCGTCGAGAAGTTCGACTGGCGCCGCGGCTACAAGTTCTCGACGTACGCCACCTGGTGGATCCGCCAGGCGGTCGCTCGTGCGCTGGCCGACAAGGCGCGCACGATCCGCATGCCGGTCCACATCGTCGAGCGGCTCCAGAAGATGAACCGCGCCGAGCGGAACCTCTGGGCTCAGCTCGGGCGCGAGCCGACGCTCGAGGAGGTCGCCGGCGAGGCAAACCTGCCGCTCCAGCAGGCCAAGGAAGTCCGCGCCGCCGCGCGCACCTCAGCCTCGCTGGACGCCCCGGTCGGCGAAACGGACGACGCCACGCTCGGCGACTTCGTTCCCGGTGAGGGGCCTCTTCCCGACGAGGTGGTCGAGGACTCGCTTCGCTCGCAGACGCTCGCCGAAGCGCTGCGCGCGCTACCCGAGCGGCACCGGGTCGTCGTGATCCTCCGCTACGGCCTCGAGGATTCCGAGCCGAAGACGCTCGAGGACATCGGCCGCCGCCTCGGGCTGACGCGCGAGCGCGTTCGTCAGATCGAAGTCGAAGCTTTGAAGCGCCTCGCCAGCCTGCACGAGATGGAAGCGGTCGCCTACTCGTAAGCACGGGCTAAGCAGGGATTACTGCGTTGCCGATGTAAGGAACGGGTGAGAATCGACCAACTTCGGTCACCCTCGTCCGTCTTCATACCTAGGATCAGCCTTAGCGAATGTGCGGCATTGCGGGATACAGCCTCGGCCGGCGCTCGAGCGTCGATCGTACGCTGGCCGCACAGAGTCTCCTCGCAGCAATCGCCGAACGCGGCGCCGACGCCGTGGGCTACGCCTACCGCGACCAGGCCGCCGGCTACGCAACCGTCGTCAAGCAGCGCACGCCGGCGCGCGACCTGCTCGACCGCATCGACGTCCCGCAAACCGCGACGCAGCTGCTCGTGCACGTGCGCGACTACACGAAGGGTCATCCGTCGATTGCCGCCAACAACCATCCGGTGCGCCACGGGCCGGTGGTCGGCATCCACAACGGGATCATCCTGAACGACGACGAGCTGCTGGCCCCCCACTCCTGCGCCCGCGCCGAGCGCGACATGACTGTCGACTCGGAGGCCATCTTCTGCATGGCCGCGCACACGCACAGCGACGCCGGCGCGCTCGAACAGCTGCGCGGCGCGATGGCGTCGGCCTGGCTGGATGAGCGCGAGCCGAAGATCGTCTACGTCGCTCGCGGCTGCGCCCGCCCGCTGTGGCTCGGCGAGGGTCGCGATGCCGTGTTCTTCGCGTCGACGAAGCTCGCACTCGAAGTCGTCGAGGAGTACGTGCACATGAAGCTGCGCAAGCGCGAGATCCCGGAAGGAACGTTCCTGACGCTGCGCGCCGGCGAGTTGCTCAAGCGCGACCGCTTCCGCCCGGATTTCGAGTACGTCGAGGACAACCCGCTGCCGGCCGTACGCGTGCCCGGCGAGCGCGAGTACTGCCTCAGCCGTCTCGCCGTCCTCGCCGCCTGAGATAGGCCACTCAGAAAGCGAAGCACGGGGCTGCCCGAACGCGCTGGATCGGCGCGCTGCGGCGTCCTCGGTCGCGTCCGTAGTGCTGCTACGTCCGCTCCCTGCGTCCTTGCATCGCATCCGCCCATCGCGCCCGTTTCAGCGCGTGGTCGCTTCCCGAGCGGCCTAAGTAACCGTTCCGTCGGCGCGCACGTCGGCGCCCTCTTCGAGCAGTCGCTCCCGCACCAGATAGAGGAACGTCGCCCACGCGCCGCGCCGCGCGTCGAACAGGCGATAGACCTGCCACTCGGTGAGCAAGGACTCGTCTTCGCGCCTGGCTTCGCCCCAGTCGCCGAAGCGCGGCAACCGGCCAATGTCCCGGGCGAGCGCGGCACCCTGGGCGATGGCGCGCTCGAGCCGCTCTTCGCCCACCGCCACGTCGAAGCCGGCTTCGCGCAAGGCGGTCGAAAGCGAGCCGAACGTATGCCAATAGAGAGACGCCGACGGCATCGTCCCGCGGCGATCGCGGATGTCCTGCGCCGTCGGCACACGTCCGAGCTCCTCGCCGAGTCGCCGAAGCTGCTCCACGAGCTCGGCGCGCGTCGCGAACCGGCGCGGCATCAGGCCCGCGGCACGCTTGGCTGCGTTCCACGTGCCGAAGTGCTCGATCACGGTCTGCGGATGCACGCCCGCGTCCGCGTCGGCCGCGAACTCTTTCATCGTCGGCGAGCGCCCGAGTCGCTGTGCCGATGCGCGGAGCTGTTCGAGGATCTCCTCGTCCGAGTAGCGGCGGCGGATCCCCGCCTGGAAGGCGGCGAGCTCGGCCGGGTCGACCTTGGCGGCAGCGCGGAAGCGCTTTCTCGGCACAAGCAAGAATGGTAGAGCGGATTGGACAAAGCGCAAGTAGAGGCGAGCGGAGCTAGGGTGGCGGGCTATGCGTCTTGTGGTCGAGAAAGCGCTTGCAAGAACGGCCGCAGCCATGTCGCGGGCGGCCGGACGCGGCGGCGGGACCACCCTCCCCGGCAAGCTGCTCTGGAAGCTCGACCCGGGCGCCATCGACCGTCTGGCTGCCCGGCTGCCCCAAGGCTCGGTACTTGTCTCGGCGACGAACGGCAAGACCACGACCGCGGCGATGGCGGCCGCGATCCTGCGCCCGGAGTACCGGCTGGCCCACAACAGCTCGGGCGCAAATCTCGTCTCAGGGGTCGCCTCCACCCTCCTTCGCGCCGACGGCGCCGAGCTTGGACTCTTCGAGGTGGACGAGGGCGCCCTGCCCGAGGTGGCCAAGCGGGTGAAGCCGCGCGCGCTGCTCCTCTCGAATCTCTTCCGCGACCAGCTCGACCGCTACGGCGAGCTGGAGCTCGTTGCCGCGCGCTGGCGCGCCGCCGTCGAATCCCTTCCGGACGTGCAGCTCGTCGTGAACGGGGACGACCCGCAGGTCGGAGATCTGGGGCGCGGTCGCGCGCTCGTCTTCGGCGTCGACGACCCGGCGCACGCGCGCCCGTCGCTGCAGCACGCCGCCGACTCGAAGTACTGCCTCCGTTGCGGCACGCCGTACGTCTATGCGGCCGCGTACGTCGGGCACCTTGGCGACTACCGCTGCCCGAAGTGTGGCCATGCGCGTCCACCGCTCGACATCCGCGCGACCGACATCGAGTTGCGGGGACTCGAGGGCTCCGCCTTCACGCTGCGGACGCCCGCCGGCGACGCACGGGTGACGCTCACGCTGCCAGGTCTCTACAACGTCTACAACGCGCTCGCCGCAGGCGCGCTGGCAACTGCGCTGGACGTTGCTCCGAGCAGTGTCGCGGCGGCGTTACATAACTTCTCGGCCGCGTTCGGCCGCTTCGAGCGCATTACGGTCGGTGAGCGCAAGCTCATCATGCTGCTGATCAAGAACCCCGCCGGCGCGAACGAAGCTGTGCGCACACTCGTCGAGGCGGGCGGAGCGAAGGTTGCGGTCATCGCGCTGAACGACGACATCGCCGACGGCCGCGACGTCTCGTGGATCTGGGACGTGGACTTCGAGCCGCTGCTCGACGGGCTCGACACGCTCGTCGCTTCGGGCTCGCGCGCTGCGGAGCTCGCGCTGCGCTGTTCATACGGTGGCATGCCACGGGAGAAGATCGAAGTCGTCCCGTCGCTCGAAGGCGCTCTCGATCGTGGGCTCGAGCTCACGCCTGCGGGCGGCGAGCTGACCGTTCTCCCCACCTACACCGCGATGCTCGCGCTGCGCCGCATCGTCGCCTCGCGTGGCCACGTCGAGAACTATTGGGAGGCGGCGTGAAGATCCGCGTGGGCCATCTGTATCCGGATTACCTGAACATCTACGCCGACCGCGGCAACATCGCCGTGCTCGCGCGGCGCGCGTCTGCGCGCGGGCATGAGCTCGACGTGCAGGCGGTCGGCATCGGCGACTCTGTGCCGGCGGTCGACCTTTTTTATGTGGGCGGCGGGCAAGACCGAGAACAGGAACTCGTCGCACACGACCTTGCCGGCAAGGCAGAGCCGCTGAAGGAAGCAGTGGCGAACGGCGCAGCCGTCCTCGCGGTCTGCGGCGGCTACCAGCTGCTCGGGCGGTCGTACCGCGATGTCGCGGGAACCGACCTCCCGGGAATCGGCCTCCTACCGCTCGAGACAGTTGCCGGAACGCGCCGCATGATCGGAGACGTCCTCCTCGAGTGCGACTGGGCGGGCGGACAGACACTCGCCGGCTTCGAGAACCATGCCGGCCGCACGCTCCTTGACCCAAACGCCCAGCCGCTCGGGCGCGTGCTCTCCGGTTTTGGCAACGACGGCGCGTCGCGCTACGAAGGCTGCCGCTCGGGTCGTGTCTACGGCACGTACCTGCACGGACCGCTGCTGCCGCGCAACCCCTGGTTTGCCGACCGGCTGCTTCAGGACGCGCTCGGACTCGACGAGCCCCTCCCGCCGCTCGAAGACGAGCTCGAACGAGAGGCTCACGCGGTCTCTTCCGCTCGCGCGCGTGCGCGCGGCGGCAAGTACTGACGAGCTGATCGAGCGGTTAGCGCACCCAGAGCGCGCCGAGATACGCCGCCGGGTCGCCCGGCTGCCAGCGCGTGAGGAAGCGCTTGATCGGCGGGTGCAGCACGACGTCTTCGACCTCGTCCGCCGAGAAGAGGCGGGCACCTTTGATCGCCGCATCATGCGTTTCGACGTCGGTGAGCGAACGGTGCGAGAGGTCGGTCGCGAAGATGATGTGCACGACGTGCTTGCGATCGGCCGACGTGCGCGGCGCGATCGAGTCGACTATCGCAACCGGTCCCTCGAACTGCGTGTACGCCTCGATGCCGAGCTCTTCGCGGAGCTCGCGCCGCAGCGCCTCGGTCAGCGTCTCCCCCTCTTCGACACCACCGCCTGGAAGCAGCCAGTACTCCTTGCCCGGTTTCTCCTGCCGGCACAGCAACATCCGCTCTTGCCAGCGGATGATCGCCGACACGCGAATGCGCGGGTCCATCAGTGCTGCGAGCTTCCGAACCCGCGCTCGCCGCGTTCGGTCTCGGGAAGCTCGTCCACCTCCACCGGCTCGAGCAATGCGACGGGAACGACGACGAGCTGCGCAATGCGCATGCCCGGCTCGACGACGAACGACTCGTTCTTGTCGGTGTTGATGAGCGTCACCTTCAGCTCGCCGCGGTAGCCGGAGTCGATCAGCCCCGGCGTGTTGACGATCGAGATGCCGTGGTTCGCCGCGAGCCCGGAGCGCGGCTGCACGAAGCCGGCGTGTCCGACCGGTATCGCGACCGCGAGCCCCGTCGCGACCAGCGAACGCTCACCCGGCGCGAGTTCGACGCGTTCACACGACGAGAGGTCGAGACCAGCGTCGCCGTCGTACGCTCGAACCGGAACGATCGCGTCTGGGCGCAGGCGGCGGAACGCGAGCTCGCTCAGGCGGACTCCCGGTGCTCGGCTGCGTCGGCAACGAGAAACTCCGCGAAGCGCGGGAGGGTGCGGCGCGGCAGACGCGCGATCACCATCACGCCATCGGGTGTGTCCTCGCGCTGCTCGATCGGCGTGCCGAGCGCGTACAGCTCGGACAGGCGCGCACCGCTCTCGTACGGCACGAGCATGCGGACGCGCTCGAAGCGGTCCTCGAAGTGGCGCGCGAGCTCGGCCTTCAGCTCCTCGAGTCCTTCGCCGGTTTGCGCCGAGACCTGTGCGGCATGTGGGAAGCGATTCGACAGACGCCGTCTCGCCAGAGGATCCTGGAGGTCGATCTTGTTCAGCACGACCTGCACCGGCAGCGCTCCCGCGCCGATCTCGTGCAGCACGTCGTCGACGGCTTCCACCTGCTGCTCTTGCTCCTCGTCGGCAGCGGACGCATCGACGACGTGCAGAACCATGTCGGCGACGAGCGTCTCTTCGAGGGTTGCCGCGAAGCCCTCGACGAGGTGATGTGGGAGGCGCCGGATGAAACCGACGGTGTCGGTGACGAGGTACCGGCGGCCGTCGTGCTCGAAGCCGCGGGTCGTCGGGTCGAGGGTCTCGAATAGCCTGTTCGCGGTCGAGACCTCGGCGCCGGTGAGCGCGTTGAGCAGTGTCGACTTGCCGACGTTCGTGTAGCCGGCGAGTGCGATGGTCGGTGTCGCCGAGCGCTCGCGTTCTTTGCGTCGTGTCGCGCGTTGGCCTTCGAGAGCCTTCAGTCGCCGGCGCAGCTGCGTGATGCGACGGCGCGCCATTCGGCGGTCCGATTCGAGCTGCGACTCACCGGGGCCTCGTGTCCCCACACCGCCGCCGAGGCGCTCGAGGTGCTGCCACATGCCGCGCATGCGCGGGAGGTTGTACTCGAGCTGTGCGAGCTCAACCTGCAGCTTGCCCTCGGCGGTCACCGCATGCTGGGCGAAGATGTCGAGAATCAGCTGGGTGCGATCGATCACCCGCGCGCCGAGCAGGTTCTCGAGGAAGCGCTGCTGCGCCGGCTCGAGCTCGTCGTCGACGAGCAGGCTCTCGGCCTCCTCTTCGCCGAACCGCGCTTTCAGCTCGTCGAGCTTGCCCTTGCCGACGTATGTGCGCTGCGCCGGACGGCTCCGATGCTGGACCACAGCTCCCACCGGTTCCACTCCGGCCGTCCGTGCCAGCTCCTTGACCTCGGCGAGCTCCGCCCCGGCATCCACGCCCTGACCGAGAACCGCGAGGACGAAGCCGCGCTCGGGCTCCGGTGAACCTGGAATCATCGGTCGATTATGGCACCGGCCCAAATGGCGCTAGCGCAGCGCACCTTGGATCTCGTGAACATCGCCTCCGAATCGGGTTCCGAGGGAGAGATCTACGACTACGTCCGTGCGGCGATGCCGCTGCCGGAGGTGTTCACCGACGGTGAGAGCCTCCTCTTCGCGAAGCGGCAGGGACGGCCGCTCATCCTGCTCGCGGGTCATCTCGACACCGTGCCGGCGCAAGGGAACATTCCGGGACGAATCGCGGACGGTGCCGTGCACGGTCTTGGCGCGAGCGACATGAAGGGCGGCGTCGCGGTGATGATCGAGCTCGCATGCTGGGCGGCAGACGCCGATCTCGGCTACGACGTCGCGTTCCTCTTCTTCCCGCGCGAGGAGCTCGGGCCGGCGCACAACCCGCTGCCTGCCGTATTCGATCGCACACCGGTGATCGACGAGGCAGCGCTCGTCATCTGCCTCGAGCCGACCGACAACACGCTGCAGCTCGGCTGCCTCGGCAACCTCGTCGCGCGCGCGGTCTTCGAGGGGAAGTCTGCGCACTCCGCGAGGCCATGGCTCGGCGTGAATGCAATCGCACTCGCGTTCGAGGGTCTGCAAGACGTGCTGGCGATGCAGCCGCTCGACGTCGACGTCGGCGGGCTCGTCTTCCGCGAGGTGCTCTCCGTCACGCAACTCGACGCCGGCATCGCGGCGAACGTGATCCCTGCACACGCGGAAGCGGTACTCAACTTCCGCTACGCGCCGAACCGCACACCCGAAGATGCCGAAGCGCGCGTGCGCGAGCTCGTCGGCGTCGACATCGAGGTGCTCTCGAACTCGCCGCCCGCACACGTCGCGAGCGAGTCTCCGCTCGTGCAAGCCCTCCGGCAGGCAGGCGGCTTCGAGGTGCAACCGAAGCAGGCGTGGACGAACGTCGCCGACTTCGCCGCCCGCGGTCTCGATGCAGTGAATCTCGGTCCCGGTGCCACCCGGTATGCCCACGCGCAGGACGAGCAGGTGGAGATCGTCGAGCTGGAGCGGACGCTCGCGGCTCTCAAGCGCTTCGTCGGTAGCGTGAAGCCATGACGGTGCCTCTCTCCCCCGTGCTGGCAGAGCTTGCGCAGTACCCGTTCACGCGCCTCGACGAGTGGAAGGCGGACGCAACAGCACGCGGGATCGAGCTGATCGACTTCGGCATGGGCGATCCACGCGAGGTGACGCCCGCGTTCATCCGCGAAGCGTTGCTCGCGTCGGTCGACGCCGTGTCGTCGTACCCGCGCGCAACCGGTCTGCCTGAGTTGCGGACTGCGATCGCCGGCTGGATCGAGCGCCGTTTCGGCGTGTCGGTCGACGGCGACGAGATCGTTCCCACGCTCGGCTCGAAGGAGGCGATCTTCTCGTTCGCGCAGGTTGCGAGCCCGGGCGCGATTGCGATCCCCGAGCCTGCGTATCCGGTCTACGAACGCGGGGCGCTATTTGCCGGCGACCGCGTGATCACCGTTCCGCTGCGCGAGGACAACAGCTGGCTCCCTGATCTCGACGCGTTCGACGCGTGGGACGACATCGCGCTCTTCTGGGTCTGTTATCCGAACAACCCGACCGGCGCCGTGGCGACGCTCGAGTTCTACGAAGAGCTCGCCGAACGCGCACGCGCGCACAACTTCCTCGTGTGCTCCGACGAGGCGTACTCCGAGCTCTGGTTCGACGAGCCCCCGGTGTCGGCATTGCAGGTCTCCGACCGCTCGCACGTTGTCGTGTTCAACACGCTCTCGAAGCGCTCGTCGATGACCGGCTACCGCTCGGGCTTCGTGTGCGCGCCACGCGAGATCGTCACCGCACTGCGCTCGTTCAGACCGACCGTTGGGACGGCGCCGCAGGAGTTCGTACAGCGCGCATCGATTGCCGCGTGGTCGGACGAGGCGCACGTCGAGGACGTGCGGAAGCTCTATCGCCGCAAGCGCGACACGCTGCTACCGGCGTTCGAAGACGCCGGCTTCCGGCTGGCCGGCTCGACCGCGACCTTTTATCTCTGGCTGGATGCGGGCGGCTCGTCCGAGGAGGTCGCGCGGATGCTCCTCGATCGTGGCATCGTCGTCGCGCCCGGCTCGTTCTTCGGGCCGGCCGGCGAGGGCTACATCCGCGTCGCGCTCGTCCCGACCCAGGCCGAGTGCGAGAAGGCTGCAGCCATCGTCAGGAGCCTCCGGTGAGCGACACCGAGGCACTAATCGCGCAGCTCGACCGCGGGGAGATCCGCGTCGCCGAACCAAAGGGCGACGACTGGGTCGTCAACGCCGAGGCACAGGCTGCAATCCTCGACTACTTCCGGATGCGCCAGATGGAGCCGCGCGAGGTTGGCCCGTTCGAATACCGCGACAAGATCCCGCTCAAGCAAGGCTATGAGGAGCTCGGCGTCCGCGTCGTGCCGCCCGCGGTCGCGCGCTACGGCGCCTACCTCTCGCCCGGCGTCGTGTTGATGCCGAGCTACGTGAACATCGGCGCTTGGATCGGGCCGAACACGATGGTCGACACGTGGGCGACCGTCGGCTCGGGTGCGCAGGTCGGTGCAAACGTGCACATCGCCGGCGGCGTTGGCATCGGCGGTGTCCTCGAGCCCCCGGGTGCGCGTCCCGTGATCGTCGAAGACGGTGCGTTCCTCGGGTCGCGAGTCATCCTCACGGAGGGCGTGCACATCGGGCGCGAGGCCGTGCTGGCGCCGAACGTGTCTCTGACGGCATCGGTCCCGATCATCGACGTCACGGGTGACGAGCCGATCGAGCACCGCGGCTATGTGCCGCCGCGCTCGATCGTCGTACCGGGCACGCGGCCGAAGGAGTTCCCCGCGGGCACGTATCACCTCGCCTGCGCGCTGATCATCGGCCGGCGCAGCGAGTCGACCGACCTCCGCACGTCGCTGAACGACGCGTTGCGAGAGCTCTAGATCCGAACGGCGGGCCCAGTCAGGACCGCTTGCCCGTTCTCGACTCGCACTGTTAGTTCGCCGCCCGGAAACCGGACAACCGCCGGCGACACGCCGAACGCTGCGGCGACCGCGACTGCGCTCGAGCCCGACGACGCCGTCTCCCCCGCGCCGCGCTCCCACACGCGGGCCTCGATCACTCCGGGCTCGACGGTTCTCGCCACTTGGACATTGGTGCGCCGAGGGAAACGCGGGTGCACCTCGAGCAGAGGACCGAGGTGCGGCAACTGCGCCGGATCACCTTCGACCACTGCGTGCGGATTACCGACGTCGACGGCAACGAACCTGATGCCATCGACCTCTTCCGGCTCGGACACGACCACAGCTCCCATCTCCTGTTCCACGAGTCCGGTCTCGAGCAGACGGGCGTTCACCTCACGCTTGCCGACGCGGACGGTGATCGCGGTTGCACCGGTTCGCTCGGCGAGCCACCGCGCCGCGATGCGCGTGCCGTTGCCCGACATCTCGGCGCGCGACCCATCCGGATTCCAGATGCCGATGTCGACGCACTCCTCGGTGGAGCGGTAGATCTCGAGGACGCCGTCGGCGTCTCCGACGAGCTCACGCACCCGTTCGGGCGTGAGCGACTCGCCCTCACTGACGAGGTAGATGTTTCCCTGGGCGTTCCAACGCGACGACGTCATCCGCAAGCTCTCCGGCTGCCCGACTGCCGTCGAGGGTAACGCTCCCGACCAGGCCCCGCATCCACTTCTTTTGGTATCTCGCGAGCCGCTTCGTGGCGGCGGAGACAGCCTCGATTGCCTCCTCCTCGGGCAGAGTCGCGAACTGCTCGAGGCCGAGCACCCTGCGAGCCGTCTCGGAAAGCGGCTTCTCCCACGCGGCACGCGCCTCCTCTGCGGCGCCCGCCTGAGCCATCGCCCGGGTGCGTGCGTCGATGCGCCGGTCGAGCTCGGCCAGCGGTACTTCGAGGCAGATGACGGCCGTCGGCAGGCGCGGATGCTCGGTCCAGAGACGGTCACCGGCGAGCGAGTGCCCGGCCTCCGCGAGCTCGAGTGCGCGCACGACACGACGTCGGTCGTTCGCGTGCACGCGCGCAGCTGCTTCGGAATCACGCTCGGCGAGCAGCGCGTGAGTTCGCTCTGCGCCGAGTGAGTCGTAGGTCTCCTCCCAGCGCTCACGCACGCCTTCTGCAGGCGGCGGTGGCAGTTCCAGCTTCGCCAGCGCGGCACGGAAGTAGAGGCCGGTGCCGCCGACGACCAGCGGCCGCTCGCTGCGGTCGATCGCCGCCTGCGCCTCGCGCTGATACCAGCCGACCGATGCATCCTCGTCGAGCTCGAGGACGCCGACCAGCTCGGCCGGATACCCGGGCGCGGCGGTCAGGATCGGCAGGCCGCGGTAGAGCGCAGCCGAGTCGGCTGAGATGACCGCTGCCCCGAGACGGTCGCGCAGCTCGCCGGCCAGCGCCGTCTTGCCGGACGCGGTCGGGCCGAAGATCGCGAGGACGTTACGCAGGAGCGGGCTGCTTGAAGCCATGCTCGAGCTCGTCCGCTGACTGCGGCCGCACGAACGGCTTGTTCTCTTCGGGATGCGCGCTACGCCATTCCCGGAACCACGCGACGCCCTTCGGGATGCCTTCCGCGAGCGGTGTCCGCGGTTGCCAGTCGAGCAGCTCGTGCGCCTTACGGATGTCGGCGACGTAGTGCGTGACCTCTCCGAGCAGCGACGGTGCCAAGGTGATCGACGGCTCGACGCCAAGTTCCGTCGAGATCAGCTCCGCCGCGCGCACGAGCGTATTGCCCTGGCCGTAGGCGAGGTTGATCGTCTCGTTCGCGACGCGTCCCTCGCTGATCGCATAGACGCCTCGAGCGATGCCGTCGACGCAGTCGTCGACGTACGTGAAGTCGAGCACCTTCTCGTCGCCGCCGAAGATCGTGATCGGCTCGTTGCGTGAGAGCTGGTGCATGAACAGCGGCAGCACGCGATCCATCCGCCAGAGATCGTTGTCGTACCGCCCATACACATTCGAGAAGCGGAAGACGAGGTAGTTCAACCCGTAACAGCGTGCATAGGCGTAGATGAACGCCTCGCTCGCGATCTTCGCCGCGGAGTACGGCGACTCGGTGAACGCGAAGTCGGCAGCCTCTTCCGCGTACTCCTCGAAGCGATGCACATCGCCGTACACCTCGCGCGTCGACGAGAAGACGAGCGGCAGCGCGACCTGGCGGCAGTACTCGAGGACGTTGAAGGTCATGATCGCGTTCTCGAGCGCGCGGTGCGGTTGGCGAACGAGCTGGTGCACCTTCGCGTGCGCGGCCAGATGCACGACGACGTCGACCTCTGGGTACTCGACCCCGCCGATACCGCCGGGGAACGCCGGATAGTGGCCGGCCAGATCTTGCAGCAGTGTCGGGAACGCATCCGTCCAGGTGTTCTGGCGCTTGTCGACGCCGAAGACGTCGTGGCCGTCCGCCTGGAGGCGGAGGGCCAAATTGGTTCCGATCTGGCCGGAGGAGCCGGTAACTAGGACACGCATGCGCCAGCCTTCATAGAACTGAGTGTGACGAGCGCGTGTGATGGAACGGTTTGCGTCCCGCGCAGGGTTGTGGACGTCGCCCCTTCGACCAACACGTTCGCCAGCTCCCCTGCGTTGGCGTCACCCGTGAAGTTGACCATGGTGTTGCGGCGGGTGCGGCCCCGCAGCAGCGACGGGTCGGTGCGCGACGGCCCTTCGACGAGCACCTCCTCGACGCGGCCGATGCGCGCCGCGTTCCGCTCGCCGGCGCTTCGCTGAGTCACCTCGACAAGCCGCTCCATTCGCTCGATCTTCACGTCGTGCGGCACCTGGTCCGGCATCGCAGCGGCGTCCGTACCGGCGCGCGGCGAGTAGACGAACGTGAACGCACTGTCGTACCCGACCCGCTCGACGGCCTGCAGCGTCTGCTCGAAGTCGTCGTCCGTCTCGCCGGGAAAGCCCACGATGATGTCGGTGCCGAGAGCGAGATCGGGAATGGCGTCGCGGAGCTTGTCGACCAACGCGAGGTACCGCTCGTGCGAGTAGGTGCGCCGCATCGCCTTCAGGATGCGCGACGAGCCCGACTGCAGCGGCAGATGCACCTGCTCGCACACTGCGTCGCACTCGGCGATCGCAGCGATCACCGGATCGCGAAAGTCCTTCGGGTGCGGGCTCGTGAAGCGAATGCGCTCGATGCCTTCGACCGCGTCGCAGGCGCGCAGCAACTCGCCGAACTCGGTGTGGATGTCGGGCAGCAGGTCGCGGCCCCAGGAGTTGACGTTCTGGCCGAGCAGCGTGAGCTCTTTGACGCCCTCGCCGGCGAGGCGCGTCACCTCGGCGAGGATCTCGCCCGGGCGGCGCGACACTTCGCGGCCGCGCACAGCGGGGACGATGCAGTACGCGCACGTCGAGTTGCAGCCCATCGACACCTGCACCCACGCCTGGAACGAGCGCTCGCGGTGCATCGGCAACTTCGCGGCGAACTCGCGGTCGTCGAGCCCGAAGCGCCCGCGCGCGACGCCTTCGCCGCCGGCCCCGAGCCAGTCGCCGAGATGCGCGATCGACCCCGGCCCAAAAGCGACGTCGACCTGCGGGTAGAGGGTGAAGATGCGTTCGCGCTGCGCCTCCGCGTAACAACCGCCGACGGCGATCACCAGGTCCGGCCGCTCGCGCTTGCGCGCGCCGGCCGCGCCGAGATACGCAGCGAGCTTCGTGTCGGGCTTCTCGCGGATCGTGCAGGTGTTGAAGACGACGACATCCGCGCCGTCAGGCTCCGAGGCCTCCCCCAGGCCGAGGTCTTCGAGCAGTCCTTTGATGCGCTCCGAATCGTGCGCATTCATCTGGCAGCCGAACGTAGTGACGTGGTATCGGCGCATCGGGAAAGCCTACGCGTGACGCAGGAACCTGAAGTAGAACGCCACGAAGATCAGGACGATGCCAACGTTGACCGCGAGCCGCTCCCACACATGACCCTGGAAGAGCAGAACGTCCGTCGCGACGACGACCGCGATGAGCGCCACCACGTACAGCGCGCGGACCACTAGCGCTTGGACATCGGAACGAAGTTGCGCTCGCCTTCGCCGACGTAGACCTGCTTCGGCCGCGCGATCTTCTGCTCTTTGTCCTCGAGCATCTCTTCCCACTGCGCGATCCAGCCGGGTAGGCGTCCGAGCGCGAAGAGCACCGTGAAGTAGTCCGTCGGATAGCCCATCGCCTGGTAGATCAGGCCTGAGTAGAAGTCGACGTTCGGATACAGCTTGCGCGAGACGAAGTACTCGTCCTCGAGCGCGATCCGCTCGAGCTCCAGTGCGATGTCGAGCTTCGGGTTTGTCCCGGTCTGTTCGAAGACCTGGTCGGCGATCGTCTTGATCAGCTTCGCGCGCGGGTCGTAGTTCTTGTAGACGCGGTGGCCGAAACCCATCAGCCGCCCGCCGGTCCCGTTCTTCACACCCTCGATGAACGCCGGCACATTTTCCTTCGTCCCGATCTCGTCGAGCATGCGGAGCACAGCCTCGTTCGCGCCGCCGTGCAGCGGGCCGTAGAGCGCAGCGATGCCGGCAGACACAGCCGAGAACGGATCGACCTGCGACGAGCCGACGCCGCGCACGGCATTCGTCGAGCAGTTCTGTTCATGGTCGGCATGCAGGATCAACAGGATCTCGAGCGCACGCTGCAGCACCGGGTTCGGTTCGTGCTTGCCGCCGATCTCGAACGTCATGTTCACGTAGTTGCCGATGTAGTCGAGATCGTTACGCGGCATCACGTACGGCAGCCCGTGCGAGTGCCGGAAGATGAAGGCTGCGATCGTCGGCAGCTTCGCGATCAGGCGCACCCGCTGCAGGTAGCGGTTCTCGGCGTCCGAAATGGTCTTCGCGTCCGGATAGAACGTCGACAGCGCGCCCACCGAGCCGAGCAGCATCCCCATCGGATGCGCGTCGTGGCGGAAGCCCTCCATGAAGCGCGTCACGTTCTGGTGGACGTACGTGTGGTAGCGGATGTCCTCTTCCCACTTCGCGAGCTGTTCCTTGGTCGGCAGCTCGCCGTTGAAGAGGAGGTATGCGGTCTCGAGGAATGTCGCCTGCTCGGCGATCTGCTCGATCGGGTAGCCGCGGTAGCGCAGGATGCCCGCATCGCCGTCGATGTAGGTGATCGCGCTGCGGCACGACGCCGTGTTCAGGAACGCCGGATCGTACGACACGAGCCCGTCGATCTGGCCCAGGTCAGGCGCGCGGATCGCGCCGTCGACGATGGGGAGTGTGTACTCCTTGCCCGTCCGGTTGTCGGTGACGCTGAGCGTGTCCTCGGCCATCAGCTACCAGGCTAGTCGAGGCCCGCAGGCGTCGCGTCGGTGTTCTGTTCGCGGCGCAACTCGATGCGGTTCGATGCCACGTCGACGGCCCGGCTCTCACGGATCACCGTCACCTTGATCTGGCCGGGGTACTCCAGCTGCTCTTCGATCTCGCGGGCGATCTCGTGTGACAGGAGGACGGCCGAGTCGTCGTCGATCTCCTCCGGCTTCACGAGGACGCGGATCTCGCGACCGGCCTGAATGGCGTACACCTTCTCGATGCCCGGCCGGCGCGCCGCGAGCTCCTCCAGCGCCTCGAGCCGCTTCACGTAGTGCTCGAGCCCTTCGCCACGCGCGCCCGGCCGTGAGGCCGAGATCGCGTCGGCGGCGATCAAGAGCACCGCTTCGACGGTTTGTGGCTGCACCTCGTAGTGGTGCGCTTCGATCGCGTGGCAGACGGCGGGCGACTCGCCGAAGCGCCGCGCAAGCTGCGTCGAGATCGCCGCGTGCGAACCCTCCACTTCGTGCGTCATCGCCTTGCCGAGGTCGTGCAGCAGTGCTGCGCGCCTCGTCGTGCGCACGGAGGCTTCGACTTCGGCGGCCATGATCCCTGCGAGCTGGACGACCTCGAGCGTGTGCTTGAGCACGTTCTGGCCGTAGCTCGTGCGGTAGCGCAACCGGCCGAGGATCTTCACGAGCTCGTCGTGGAACTCGCCACAGTTCGCTTCGTACACCGCTTGCTCACCTGCCGAATAGATCAGCTCGTCGAGCTCCGCCTTCGCGGCGTAATAGGTCTCCTCGATGCGCGTCGGGTGGATGCGGCCGTCTTCGATCAGTCGCTCGAGCGTGAGGCGCGCCACCTCGCGGCGAATCCCGTCGAATGACGAGAGAACGACCGCGTTCGGTGTGTCGTCGACGATGAAGTCGACGCCGGTGAGATGCTCGAGCGCGCGGATGTTGCGACCCTCACGGCCGATGATGCGGCCCTTCATGTCGTCGGACTGGAGCGGAACGATCGTCACCGTCGATTCGGCGGCTGCGCTCGCGGCAACTCGCTGCAGGGCGTCGGCAACCAGGTTCCGCGCGCGCCGCTTCGCCTCACTCGCCGCGTCCTGCTCGAGTTGGCGGATACGGCCGGCGAGCACGTGGCGAATGTCTTCCTCCGACTCGGCAAGGAGACGCTGTTGCGCCTCGCCTGCCGTCATGTGCGCGATGCGCTGGAGCTCGTTCCGCTGCTCCTCGCGGAGCACCTTCGTGCTCTCTTGCAGCTCCTTGAGGTGAACTTCGCGGTCGGCGACGCCCTGCGCTCGCCGCGCCAATTCGGCGAGCTGGCGGTCGGCCTCCTGTTCCTTGGCGACGATGCGCACCGCTTGCTCGCGCGCTTCGATCTGTGCTTCCCGCCGGGTCGCCTCGGCCTCGCGCTTCGCCGCCTCGATGCGCGATCCGCCCACGCGTCGCAGCGCGAGCAGCGAGCCGCCGGCCCCGACCAGCACTCCGATCACCACCGCTACGACGACGAGCATGAGCTCTCCTTACGAGCAGTGCCCGCGCGTCGCAGCATTCGCCGAATTTCAGGCGTTACAGACGCGCCCTACGCGCGTCGCTTCTTTCAGGTCAGCGGTGTCGGTACGTGCTGAGAAGAGGTGCGGGTCCGGTGACGAGTGACGGTTTCAAGAAGCCTGAGGATTCGGTCAAACGCGCAACTGCTTTGGGCAACGATTTGCAGGCAAAACGGACAGTTAGAAGAGCCACTATACGCCGCTGCGTTCAGGTGGCGCCGCCTGATTCAGATGGCGCCACCCTCAGATAACGCCGCCCTCGCCTGCCGCGATGGAACCGATGGCCGCCTCGACGGATTCCTCGGAGAAGCCGTTGCGCGCGAGATAGCGGGCCGTGGCCGCCGATCGTCCCTTCGCCGCAGCAATCGTGCGGCCGCGCTCGGCCTCAGGCTCGAGCGACGCGAGTGCCGCCTCGATCGCGTCTGAAGGTACGCCGCTGCCCTCGAGATCGTCACGGATCAGTGCATCGCCTCGTCCGCGCGCCGCGAGCGCTTCTGCCCTCGATTGCGCGAAGCGAGAGTCGTCGACCCACCCGATGCGCTCGAGCGTCTCGAGCGCAGCCTCGCGCTCTGTCTCACCCACGCCTGCCTTCGCGAGCCGTGCTGCGACGTCGGCGCGCGACCGGTCGCGGTGCTGCAGCGCCTTCGCCGCAACATCGACTGGGTCGCGCGCCTCCGTCAACGTCCCGAATTACGCCGTCGCGGCTTCGACTTCGGCTTCGACTTCCTCGTCGACCTCGACGGGCGTGACCTCGGTCACCTCTGCCGATGCCGGCAGCAAGCGCGCCGACACCGTCTGCTCCGGCGGAGCCTGCGCCTGGATCCCCTGAAGGATCGACTGCACGATGTCGGGGTGCTCCTTCAGGAAGGCCGTTGCGTTCTGGCGGCCCTGGCCGGGGCGCTCGTCGCCGTACGAGAAGTACGAGCCCGACTTCTGCACGACCTTCTTGTCGATCCCGGTCTCGAGGACAGTGCCCTCCCAGGAGATGCCGTCGCCGTAGATGATGTCGAACTCGGCCTGCTTGAACGGCGGCGCGACCTTGTTCTTCACGACCTTGACGCGCACGCGGTTACCGATCGCCTCGACGCCTTCCTTCAGCGTCTCGATGCGCCGGATGTCGAGGCGGATCGACGAGTAGAACTTGAGCGCGCGACCGCCCGGAGTGGTCTCCGGGTTGCCGAACATCACGCCGATCTTCTCGCGGAGCTGGTTCGTGAAGATGCAGATCGTGTCGGTGCGGTTGAGCGTGCCTGCGAGCTTGCGCATCGCCTGGCTCATGAGCCGCGCCTGCAGACCGACATGCGTGTCGCCCATCTCGCCCTCGATCTCCGCCTTGGGAGTGAGTGCGGCGACCGAGTCGACCGCGACGACGGCCAGCGCGCCGGAGCGCACGAGCAGCTCGCAGATCTCGAGCGCCTGCTCGCCCGTGTCGGGCTGCGAGACCAGGAGCTCGTCGATGTTCACGCCGATGCGCTTCGCGTACGCGGGATCCATCGCGTGCTCTGCGTCGATGAACGCGCAGATACCGCCGCGCCGCTGCGCCTCCGCGATCACGTGGTAGACGAGCGTCGTCTTGCCCGACGATTCAGGGCCGAAAATCTCGACGACGCGGCCGCGAGGCAAGCCCCCCACGCCCAGCGCGAGGTCGAGCGACAGCGAGCCGGTCGAGACCGCGCCGATCGCAACCTGGGCCGCGTCATTCATCTTCATGACCGATCCCTTGCCGAACTGGCGCTCGATCTGTCCGAGCGCGACCTCCAGAGCTTCCTCGCGATCCACCTCTACCGACCTCCTAGGACTGCTGTTGCCAAGACTTCGTAACGAGCACCGCCGCTACCGAGAAAAGAACGGTAGAGAGCGGCTCGGACGACATTTATCGAACACGTGTTCGGTGGCTCTGGACGGAGTCCTGCCCGCTCCTGGCCGCGCCCCCTAGAGCGGGCAACCGTGACGTGAGGCAGCCATTGGCGTGCCTCCCGACGGTAGACGCCCAGGGCCTCCAGGCGGGCCTGGACGTCGTCCGCGAGGCGGGTCGCCGCCCTTCCACCATCGTCGAGGGTGACCATCCCGACCGAGCGCGTCTCCCGGTAGCCGCGCACGCTGAGGTCGATCTCGCCGGCCCGGGCAGCAGCGGCCCGCAACTCCTGGGCGATGGGCTCGCACTCGGCAGCCGCCCGGTGCCCGAGGAAGGCGAGGGTGATGTGCAAGTTCTCGCGAGGCACGATCCGGCCCGCGCTGAGCGCGGCGGCCTGCCAATCAGTAAGGCACTTGAGCGTGTCGTCGCCCAGTTGCAGCGCGCAGAAGAGCCGAACCCGGTCATCACCGGCGACGCTAGCGGCCGTCGCGCGCTCCTTCGTCACGTCTCCGTGACAAGTCTGCGTACAAGGTGCAACGCAGCGACGGTGGCACGCGTACGAATCGTCTGACGGTCACCCGGAAGATCGAGCATCAGACGCTTCTCCCCCATCGGGCCGGCCGCATGCAGATAGACGAGGCCGACGGGCTTCTCCGGCGTCCCGCCGTCCGGCCCCGCGATCCCGGTGACAGAGACGGCGACGTCTGCGCCGAGCCGGTCGCGTGCACCGGCGGCCATCGCCGCAGCGGTCTCGGCCGACACGGCGCCGTGCTCGGCAAGAACGGATTCCGACACGCCGAGCCCTTCCGCCTTCACGCCGTTCGAGTAGGCGACGACGCCGCCCGCGAAGACTGCGCTCGAACCGGGGACGTCTGTGAGGCGCGACGCGACCATTCCGCCGGTGCACGACTCCGCCGTCGCCAGTGTGAGCCGCCGCTCGAGCAGCAACCGCAGCACGAGCTCGGCGGTCGACTCGTCGTCCCGTGAGAAGAGGTACTGCTCGCCGACGCTCGCAAACGCACGGGCGAGCTCATCCGCGCGCGCCTCCGCGCCGGCTTCGACGAAGAGGTCGACGACGAGCTCGAACTCGCGCGCACAAATCGTCACCGTCACGCCGTCTCCATCCCCGCCCGCTTCGTCCAGAACCCGCGCGAGCGCCGATTCCGAGACGCCGTAGAAGCGAAGTACGCGGCGCTCCGGCAGCGCAGCCCGGGCGAGAACCTCGCCGAGCGGCGGCGTCTCCAAAGCCTTCGGCCAGAGCTGCTGCAGCTCGCGTGGCGGCCCGGGCAGCGCCACCGCGACGCACGAGCCGGTGCGCAACACCACTGCCGGCGCCGTTCCGGCGAGGCCGACGACGGTTGCGCCCTCGGGGATCGTCGCCTGCTTGCTCACGCCGTGCGCGAAGTCGGCGTACGGCCGGCGTAGGCGCTCGGCTACCCGCCGAGACACATCCTCGATTTGTTGCTCAAGGAGACGATCGAGAACGAGCTCGACGCCCGCAGCCTTCGCGAGCAGCTCGATCGTTCGGTCGTCGTGCGTCGGTCCGAGCCCGCCCGAGACGAGCAGTAGGTCGTACGCAAGCCCCTCCCTGAGAGCTTCGCCGAGCTCAGCAGGATCGTCACCGACCACCGTCACCCGCGCGGGCTCGATGCCGAGCCGCAGAAGCGACGACGCGAGATATGGGCCGTTGCGGTCGGTGCGGTCGCCGCGCACGAGCTCCGAGCCCGACGCGACGATGAACGCGCGTGGCCGAGGCCGGGTCAGTGCCTCTGCCTTTCTATCGACTCTGGGCCGGCTGCCACCCGAGCGGCGTGACGAGAATCACGCGCGGCGCGTAGCCGGGGATGTGACGCGCGCGGCCTTCGATCAGCACACGCACGTTCTCGGGGTTCGTGATCTGCACCCACAGCCGCGATCCGTGAATCGCGACGGGCGAGTCGGTGTGCAGCAGCGTGCCGTCGAACGCGATGTCGCCGGACGCGCTGTTCTTGCGCACGGTGAGGTGCGTCGTGCCGCGCAGCGGGACGACCGTGAGCAGCGGCGGCCGCACCGTAGTCGTGACGGTACGAACCTTCGAGCCAACCGTTGGTGTCTTGCCACCGCCGGACGACGACCACGCCGCGATGACGACAACAGCGAGCACGACGATTGCAGCGAGTGCTGCGAGAACGACACCTGCCTCGAGGCGGCGGTTGCGCTTTGGCTTCGCACGCGAGCGGCGTGGGCGAAGCTCGCGCTCCTCTCCGATGACGAAGCGCGCGTTGAACTCGTCGACGTAGAGCTGCCCGTCGAGACCGAGGAAGTCTGCGTACGTCCGCAAGAACCCTTTGACGTAGGTCTCCGACGGCAGAACCTCGAACTGCTCCTCCTCGAGCGCACGCAGGTACTTGCCGCGAATCTTGGTTGCGAGCTCGGCCTGCGCAAAGTCGATTCCCCGGCGCTGGCGGGCCTCGCGAAGACTGTTGCCGATCTCGAACAAACCGGGCGAAGCGTAGCCCGGGTGGCTTCCTAATGCTGCGCGCGCAGGATCCAGTAGACGGCGACCGCAAGAGCGCCGGTGACGCCCATGTAGACGCCGAGCCAGGCCAAGCGGCGGCCGGCTCTGAGCGGTCCGGCTCTGTCCTGGAACACCGTCCGCTGCGCGGCGACCCGCGCCCGGCGCGAGCCGGCCAGGCCGATCAGCGAGACGAGGATCGAGAACGGAACGGAGTAGTAGAGCGACTGGAGCAGGTTGACGCCGGTCACCCAGCGCGACGCGAGGATCCCGGCCGGAATCGCAGCGACGGCGATAGCGCCCGCGGTGGCCGCTGCTCTGGCTGCTCCTCTACTGGCGGGCATAGGGACGTCCTGCCGCAGCGGGCCCGATGGAGCGGCCGATGACGCCGGCGACCGCGATGAGCGTGAGCACGTATGGCAACGCCTGGAACAGCGTCCCCCACTGATCGCCGTAGGCCTGCGAGAGCGGGCCCGCCAACGCACTCGAGAATCCGAAGAGCAACGTCGCGACCCACGTCGGGAACGGACGCCATTTGCCGAAGACCAACGCCGCGAGACCGATGAAGCCGATGCCGTTCGTCATTCCTTGCGAGAACGAGTGCACGAAGCCGATCGAGAGATACGCACCGCCCATTGCCGCAATTCCTCCGGAGCCGATCACCGCGAGGTAGCGCGTGCGGTACACGGAGATGCCCACCGTGTCAGCAGCGCGTGGATGTTCGCCGACCGCGCGCAAGCGCAGCCCAAACGGCGTTCGGAAGACGAACACGGACGTTGCTATGAGGAGAAGGAAGCTGAGCCAGATCATCAGGTTGAGGCGCCCGAAGATCGGGCCGATGAGCGTCCACCCACTCAGGAAGCCCAGGTGCACGTCGGGAATACCGTACTGGTAGACGTTGCCGGGCGTCCCGGCGGCTCCGTATTTGTCGATGTACAGATAACTGGTGACGCCGAGCGACAGGAAGTTGATCGCGGTCCCGGAGATGATCTGGTCGACCTTGAACTGGATCGACCAGACGGCATGGATGGCTGCGAATGCCATGCCGGCGAACGCCGCGCCGGCCAGCCCGACAATCCAGGCGGCGCTGCCCGCCCACGGGTGCGCCCAGCCTGCCGTCCAGAGCCCGAAGAATGCGCCCGAAAGAAGCATCCCCTCGAGCGCGACATTGATCACGCCGCTCCGCTCGCAGAAGAGACCGCCGATCGCGGCGTAGACGAGCGGGGTCGCGTAACGCAGCGTCGCGGCGCCGAGTGCGCCCCAGACGACGACCTGGTCGAGATGCGCTGTCGACGAGCGTGTCGCGAGCACGCCGAAGCCGATGCCGAGCAACCCCGCCGCGACGGCGCCCCAGCCGACGCGGCGCTCACCGCGTCCCATCGCCCAGACGCCCGCGGCGATCGCGAGGATGCCGATCGCGATCGGCAGCACGACGGTGCGGGAGGCAAGCGGCGGAAGCGCGAGCCAGAACGCGAGCGCGCCGAGCGCGACGCCAAACCAGCCGACGCGACGCGCGCTCACGACGATCGCCGTCCCTTGAACCAGCGCCACGCCGCAACGGCATTCAGCCCGACGAAGAGCACGACGAGCCCCTGGATGATCGTCGTCAGTGCCGATGCGAGATCGGGACGGAAGACAGTCGGGTCGAGCTGACGTCCCGACGTGCCGTTGATCAGCGCACCGAAGAGAAGACTCGACGCGCCGATGCCGACCGCAGTGTTGCGCCCGAGCAGCGCAGCGGCGAGACCCATGAACCCGATCGAGCTCGCCTGCACGTCCGGCTGCCCGATCTGGAACTCCCAGCCGAGCACGTCGCATGCGCCGGCAAGCCCCGCGAAGGCGCCGCCGAGCGCCATCGCGAGCACCATGCTGCGCGCGACCGGTATGCCGCCGTAGCGCGCCGCCGCCGGGTTGAGCCCAACTGCGCGCATCTCGAAGCCGAGCGTCGTCCGGTTCATCACGACCCAGAAGACGACGAGCGCAACGATGGCGAAGAACACGCCGATCGTGAGCCCCTGCAGCAGCTTCGGCCCCCAGAAGACGGGCAGTCGCGCGCCGGCGGCGACGAGGTTCGACTCGGGTAGCGAGCGCTGCGTGGAGCTCTGCAGCGGACCGCCCTGGCTGAAGAGGTACGAACCGACCCAGACCGCGGTCCAGTTGAGCATGATCGTGGTGATCACCTCATGGGCGCCGACGGTCGCTCTCAGCAGGCCGGCGATGCCCGCGTAGGCGGCCCCCGCGACCGTCGCAGCACCCACGGCGAGCGCGATATGCAGCGGCGAGCTGATGTGCGGCAGCGACGAGCCGATCCACACGGCGAAGTACGCGCCGACGAGGTATTGCCCCTGGCCGCCGATGTTGAAGAGCCCGCCGCGAAACGCAAATGCAACCGCGAGCGCCGTGAGCACGACCGGCGTCGTCAGCAGCAGCGTCTGCTGCAGGTTCTGCGCGGCGATCGACGCGGTGTCCCACGGGAACCAGACGTGCGTCGTCGCGAACGGCAGCCGAATCGAGTGCGAGCCGGCGTGGAAGAAGAAGTTGAAGCCCGTCCCGTCGAAGATCGCGCGATAGACGGTGAGCGGGTTCTTGCCGAGCGCGGCAATCGCGATGCCGCTGAAGAGGAACGCCGCGACGACGGTGATCAGCGAGCCGACGACGCCGCCGAGCCGCGTGGGCAGTCGGCGGCGCGGCCCGACAGTCGTCCCCTCGAGCATCAGGCGAGACTATCCCGCGAGGGGCTCGCCGGTCGCGAGCCGACCGGCGAGGGTGCGGGCGCGCAGCACGTTGGCCTGCGAGATGCGCGGATCGAGCGCTCCGATGCCTATCGCCCCGCTGCTCGGCCCGAACACGAGGTCCTCACCGCCGTGGAAGACGCCGCCAACCGCGTCGCGCACGATCTCTGCCGCCGGAACGGAGAGCAGTTCGAAGTCACTCACGCGGATCGCGACCGCGTTCTGCTCGTGCGCGCCCGATACCGCCGCATTGGCGCAGTGTCCGCTCTGCGCGGTGATCGCGACGGCGCCGCGTGCGAGCAACGTGAGCGCCGCCTCCTTGCATGCCGCCGGCGCGTTGCCGGTCCATGAATGGAGCACGAGCGCGTGCGGCGTCACGGCGTGCACCCCGAGCCCGAACGAGAACGAAAGCGCCGTGTTCGCCGGACCGACGAAGCCGACGCGCGGAGCCGCCACGCCCTCTCCTTCCGCCATGAGTCCGGCGACGGCGCCAGCGAGCTGCGCTGCAGGTGCGTCACGGATCACGAGCCCGACCACATTGCGCAGCTGCAGGTTCGCGGCTGACCCACCGACGAGCGCATAGTGCGTGTCCGGATTGGCGGCGGCAACGCTTGCCAGATGTGCGGCGGCGCTCGTCCCTCCCTGCACAAGCACGAGCGGATCGGTGAGCGTCGCGAGCGTCCCGTGGTGCACCTTCGCACCAGGGACGGTCACTGCCAGCTTGCCGACGATGCCGACGTCGAGTGACGGCGCGGCCGTCGCGACGCGGTACGTCGTGCGCGTCACGACTTTTTGCGTCACCGTCGTCGCCTTGCCACAGCCAACAAGCAGCAACGCAACCGCGGCCAAGACGAGCGCGCGCACAGCCGCGCTACTGCTTCGCGTAAGGCTTGCCGTCGGCAGCAGGCGCCACCGTCCGCCCGATCACGCCGGCAACCGCGATCAACGTCAAGACATATGGCAAGACCTGGAACAAGGTCGCCGCGGAGGTCGAGTACACCTGGAGCTTGTACGAGAGCGCGGTCGAGAAGCCAAACAGGACCGCGGCCGCGAATGCACCCGCGGGCCGCCAGTTGCCGAAGATCATCGCCGCTAGCGCGATGAAGCCGCGGCCCTCCGTCAGGTTGTCGACGAACTGGCCGCGACCGCGGCCGTCCGAGAGATACACGCCGCCCGCTGCCGCGAGCATGCCCGAGAGCACGACGCAGACGTACCGAATCTTGAAGACGTTGATGCCGACCGTGTCCGCCGCACGCGGATGCTCGCCGCACGCGCGAATGCGTAGCCCGATCGGCGTCCTGAACAGCACGTAGTACGAGACGATCACGAGCGCGAAGCTCGCCCAGACCATCAGGTTGAGATCGCCGATCGCCGGCCCGAGGAAGTGCGAGCTGCGAATGCCCGGGATGCTGACGTCGGGGATCGACGAGACACCGGTCGGGATGTAGTTGCCGTGGTAGAGCTGGAAGAAGAAGTAGCCGGTGATGCCGAGCGCGAGGAAGTTCACCGCAGTGCCGCCCACGATCTGATCGGCGCGCAGGTGGATGGCGAAGTACGCGTAGATCAGCGCCAACAGCCCGCCGCTGCCCATACCGACAAGCAGGCCGACCGCCCACGAGCCTCCGACATCGGCGCCGTAGACACCCCAGAAGGCGCCCATCAGCATCATCCCCTCGAGGCCGATGTTCACGACGCCGGAGCGCTCGGAGAACATGCCCGCAATCGCACCGAACACGAGCGGCGTCGAGAAGACGAATGTCTGGTCGATCAGGCCGGCGTTGAAGACCTGATTGAGGTTGCTCGTGCCGGAATGGGTCGCGAGGATCGCAAGCCCGATGCCGAGCACGCCTGTCGCGATCCCGCCGTAACCGAGACGCGGCTTCCCCCGCGTCACCGTCCAGACGCCGAGAACACACGCGATCACTCCGATGATCACGGGCAGCGTCGGCGTCCGTGCCTGGATCGGCGGGATGCCGGTGAAGGCCGCGAACACGCCGAAGAAGAGCCCGGCGTACCCGCTCACCTTCGGGTTGCGCAACGCCGTGCTCATCGGATTCTCGAATCTGGCAGCCCAGTCGGTCACGCCGTCGCAGCCTTTCGCCGCAGCTTCCGACGCGAGTTCCAGACGTAGAGGATCAGCACGTCGGCGCCGACGAACAGGACGATCAGGCCCTGGATGATGTAGGTGAGGTTGCCTGCAAGCGACGGGTCGATCGAGCTCGAGCCCGACTGCAGCCCGTGCGTCGTGCCGAAGAGGAGCGCGCCGAACAGCAGGCCGCCGAGGCCGACCCCGACCGCGGTGTTGCGGCCGAGCAGCGCAACCGCGATGCCAAGAAAGCCGACCGAGCTGACGGGGATGTCCGATTGCCCGTAGTGCGACAGGTACCCGAGCATGTCGATCGCGCCGGCGAGGCCCGCGAACGCACCGGAGATCGCCATCGCGCGGGTCAGGTTCTTCTTCACGTTGATGCCCCCATACGCTGCTGCGTCGGGATTGAAGCCGACAGCGCGCACTTCGTAGCCGAGCGTCGTCCGGTTGAGAATCAGGTAGTAGACGATCAGCCCGGCGATTGCGACGAAGAAGCCGTAGTCGAGTGCCTGCAAGCCGACCTCACCCCAGAAGGCCGGGATCTGCGCGCTCGAAGCGATGTCGTTCGAGATCGGCGCCGTTGCGTTGGCCGGGTTCTGGAGTGGACCACCGTCACCGAATAGCCACTCTCCGATCCAGATCGCGATCCAGTTCAGCATGATCGTCGAGATCACCTCGTGCGCACCCACGGTCGCCTTCAGGAAGCCGGCGATTCCCGCCCACGCCGCGCCTGCAAACGTCGCCGCGGCGACGCACAAGACAATGTGCAGCAGCGTGTTCATCGACGCGAAGTCGTGGCCGAGCCAGTTCGCGACGTAGAGCCCGACGAAGTACTGGCCCTGGCCGCCGATGTTGAACATCCCGCAGCGGAATGCAAAAGCAACAGCGAGCCCGCACAGGATCAGCGTCGTTGTCTGCAGCAGCGTCTGCGAGAGGTTGTACGCCGACGTGTCGATCAGGTTCGTCGTCGGGTGGAAGATCCAGTTCAGACCCGAGCCGTCGAAGATGTCGTTATAGGCGGCAAACGGGTTATGCCCAGTGGCAAGCACGACGAGGCCGCCGATCACGAATGCGATCAGCGCCGTCAGCACCGGCACGATGACCCCGCCCGCCCGCTGCTTGAGCGCGATGCTCGCGATCAGCGTGCCGCTCGCCGCAGCCTCTTCTGGCGGCTGCGGTGCGGAACCGGGATCGACGTTCGTCATGCCGCGCTCCGCTCCTTGCCGCCGAGCATCTCGAGGCCGATCTCTTCCTCGGACACGTGGCCGGTGTGCTCGCCGACGATCTCTCCTTCGTAGATCACGAGAATCCGGTCCGACAGCGAGAAGATCTCTTCGAGCTCGAGCGAGATGAGCAGGATCGCGCGGCCGTTGTCGCGCTCTTCGACGATCCGCCGGTGCAGATACTCGATCGCGCCGACGTCGAGACCGCGTGTTGGCTGCGCCGCGATCAACACGCTCGGGTCGCGGGCGATCTCGCGCGCCGCGACGACCTTCTGCTGATTCCCGCCCGAAAGCCCACCTGCTCGCGTCATCGGCCCGCCGCCGCGCACGTCGAACTCCTTGATGAGCCGTGCTGCGCGCTCGATCAAACGCGCAGGAAAGAGCCAACCCCACTTCGCATCGGGCGCCTTGTCGTAGTCGTGCAGCGCGATGTTCTCGGCGATCGAGAACTCGAGCACGAGGCCGCGGCGCTGCCGGTCCTCGGGGATATGGCCGAGCCCGGCGTCGAGCATTTGCCGCGCGGTTGCGTCGTGGAAGCTCTTGCCGCCGACCGTGATCGTGCCGCTCGCGGCCTTCATCAGGCCCGTCATCGCCTCGATCAGCTCGGTCTGACCGTTGCCGTCGACGCCCGCGATGCCGACGATCTCGCCGGCGCGCACCTCGAACGACACGCCGCGCACCTTCTCGATGCCGCGCTCGTCGAATACATGCAGATCCTCGACTTTGAGCAGCGCCTCGCCGGGCTCGGCCGGCTTCTTGTCGACGCGCAGCAACACCTCCCGTCCGACCATCGCGCGGGCGAGCGACGCTTCTGTCGCGCCCTCGGCGGGAACGGTCTCGATCACACGCCCGCGCCGCAGCACGGTGATGCGATCGGCGATCTCGAGGACCTCGTTCAGCTTGTGGCTGATGAAGATGATCGACTTCCCGTCCGCCTGCAAGCTGCGGATGATCTCGAACAGCTCCTTGGCTTCCTGCGGCGTCAGCACCGCGGTCGGCTCGTCGAGAATCAGGATCTCGGCGCCGCGGTACAGCGCCTTCAAGATCTCGACGCGCTGCTCTTGGCCAACGGTGATCTCCTCCACGAGCGCGGCAGGCTCGACCAGCAGGCCGAACCGCTCCGAGAGCTCGCGCACGCGCGACTCCGCCCCACGCTCGTCCAGGAAGATGCCGTCGCGCGGCTCAGCGCCGAGCACGATGTTCTCGGCGACCGTCATCACCGGGATCAACATGAAGTGCTGATGCACCATGCCGATGCCCGCCTGAATCGCGTCGCGCGCAGAACCAAAACTCACCGGCTTGCCGTCCATCAGGATGTCGCCGGCGTCATGCCGGTAGAGCCCGTAGAGGATGTTCATCAGCGTCGACTTGCCGGCGCCGTTCTCACCCAGCAGGGCGTGCACTTCGCCGCGACGGATGTCGAGGTTGACGTCGTCGTTGGCGACGATCCCCGGGAACTCCTTACGGATGCCGCGCATCTCGAGGACGATCTCTTCGCTCACAGGGGCCGATCCTATTCGAGAAAAGACGGAGGGCGGGCAAAAACTGCCCGCCCTCCACAAACAATCAGACGTGTTTCCCTACAGAGCGGTCGGGACCTTGAGCTTCCCGGAGACGATCTTCGCCCGATAGGAGTTCATCAGGTGAATCCACGACTGCGGCACGGACGGGTTGATTTTCCCGACGCCGACGCCATGGTTCTTCAGGTTGAAGACCAGGTCGGAACCACCCTGGAACTTGCCTGCCTTCGCCTGCTGAATCGCGTCGTACACACCGTTGTCGACACGCTTGACGCCGGAGGTGAGCACGCGCTTCGCGTCGTTGTACTGGTCGACGTCGACGCCGATGCCCCACATACCCGCGTCAGCGGCTGCCTGCAGGGTGCCGAGACCGCAACCGCCTGCGACCTGGAAGAGCACCTTCGCGCCCTCCGAGATCTCGTTCTGCGCGACGGTCTGGCACTTGTCAGTCGCCACGAAGTCGTTCGAGTACTGCACCAGGACCTTCATCGACGGCGCGATCTTGTGGATGCAGTACTTGTAGCCTGCGATCCAGATGTCGACCGGCGGGATCTTGATGCCGCCGACCGCACCGACCGTGTTGCCGCCCATCTTCTTGGCTTCCTTCGCCGCGAGGATTCCGACCAGACAGCCGGACTCGTTCGCGTTGTAGGTCAGACCCTCGACGTTCTTCGCGTACGCCGGCAGCACTTTGCCCTTCTTGTCGGCGAACGGCGACGTGTGCACGGTGTAGTCCGTGATGGCGAAGTCGACGTTCGGGAACTTCTTCGCGTACGTCGCTTCGGTCGGAGCGAGCAGGAAGCCAGCCGCGATGACCAGCTTCGCGCCCTTGCGGACCGCGGTGTTGAAGTTCGGTGCGTAGTCGCTCGTCGAGTTCGACTGGAGCGCCAGCGTGCTGACACCCAGCTTCGACTTGGCTGTATTGAGACCCTTGAGCTGGTTCTCGTTGAAGCCCTTGTCGGTGAACTTGCCGATGTCGCTCACGAGCGCCGCAGTAAAGCCGCTCGTATGCTTCGCCGGAGCCTTGGCACCCGCGAACGCGGCCGAGGCCACAATCGCAACGAGTGCAGCCAGGATCGGCAGCACCATCCAGCGTGAAACCTTCACTTACCCTCCCAGGTTGGGGAAAACGAACCGGTTCGGGCGGCATCGTATCCCGGCTCTCACCAGGTTGGAAGGGGATTTACACCACGCGAACTAGTCGCCAACTTGCGCGAGATCTCGCTCCGAGATCAGCACGCGGCGCGGTTTCGACCCTTCATACGGCGAGATGATGGCCCGCCGCTCGAGCATGTCGATCAGCCTGCCGGCCCTCGTGTACCCGACCCGCAAACGGCGCTGCAGCAGGGAAACGCTGGCTGTTTGAGCGGTGACTACCACCTCAATAGCTCTGTCGAGCAACGGATCCTCGTCGGGATCGAACTCGCCCGACTCCTCCAGCTCCTCGCTGTAGGTCTGCGGCGTCTCGAGATAACTCTCGTCGAGTGACTGCTCGCGCTGGATGCGCGTCTGCTCGCAGATGATCGCGATCTCTTCCTCGGTGACGAACGCGCCCTGGACGCGCTGCATCTTCGACGTGCCGAGCGGCTTGAAGAGCATGTCGCCCTGGCCGAGCAGGCTCTCCGCGCCGTTCTGGTCGAGGATCACGCGTGAATCGGTTTGCGATGAGACTGCGAATGCGATGCGCGACGGGACGTTCGCCTTGATCATGCCGGTGATCACGTCGACGGACGGACGCTGCGTGGCGAGCACGAGATGGATGCCGACGGCGCGCGACTTCTGCGCAAGGCGGATGACACAGTCCTCGACTTCCTGCGGGCTCACCATCATCAAGTCGGCGAGCTCGTCGATCACGACGAGCAGATACGGCAGCTCATCTTCCCCACGCTTGCGGAACGCACGGTTCGCTTCCGGCAGGTTGCGCGCGCGCACCTGACTCAAGCGCTCGTAGCGGCGCTCCATCTCCGTCACGACGTTGAGCAGCACCGCGGCCGCTTCCTTCGGGCTCGATACGACCGGCGTGAGCAGATGCGGGATCGACTCGTAGTGGTTGAGCTCGATGCGCTTCGGGTCGACGAGGATCAGGCGCACTTCGTCGGGCGTCGAGCGCAGCAGGATCGACGTCAGGATCGTGTTGATGCAGCCTGACTTACCCGAGCCCGTAGTGCCCGCGATCAGCAGGTGCGGCATGCGCGAAAGGTCGGCCCACACTGCGGCGCCCGAGATGTCTTTGCCGAGCCACACGGCAACGGGGCTCGCGCTCTGCGGCAGCTCGCCGTAGATGTCACCGAGCGTGACGAGGTTCGGACTGAGGTTCGGTACTTCGACACCGACCGCCTGCTTGCCGGGGATCGGCGCGAGGATGCGGATCTCGGTTGTCGCGAGCGCGTAGCTCAGGTCGTCCTTCAGTTGCGCGACCTTGCCGACCTTCGTGCCGGGCGCGAGCTGCAGCTCGTAGCGGGTCACGCGCGGGCCGGCGATCTGGCCGATGACGGTTGCCTCGACGCCGAAGTGCGCGAGACACGTGACGAGCGCCTCGGCGACGCGGTTTGTTGCTTCGCCGTTCGGACCGGCGCCGGGCTTCGACGTGTGCAGCGCGGTCGGGTCAGGGAGGCTGTACTGGCTTGGCGGAGGCGTTGCGTCGAAGAGGGACTCTTGCGTCGGCAACTCGTCGCGCGGCTCGTACGGGTTTTCGACACTCGCGTCGTAGAGCACCGGCGCCGGGCCGGAGACGGTCTCGCTGACGACGTCGGGGTAGTCGACGGCGACGTCGATCGGCGCTTCGTGCACAGGTTGCTGTTCGACACGCGGCGCGCGCTGCGGCAACTCGATCTCGCGCACGCGGTCGTGCACGACGCGCACGGCCTGGCCACCGCGACGCATCCACGCGCCGAGACTTGCGCCGGTCAGCAACAGCACGCCGGCGATCGTCAAGACGACACCGAGCACGCCGCTCCCCGTCGATCCGAGACCCATGGAGACGAGTGCTTCGAGTCCGCGGCCGGTTTGCCCGCCGTGCCCGTGGCCGAGCGCCATCAAAAGGCCGATCACCGTGACGGGCAGTCCGAGGCGGAATGGGCCGACGTCGATCAGCTCGCTGCGCGCGACCATCAACACGCCGAGCGGCACGAGCACGAGCGGTGTGAGATATGCGGCTGCGCCGACGAGCCAGTGCACGCCGTGGGCAACCGGTCCGCCGGAGAGGCCGAACCAGAGGACGGCGGCGAGGAACACGCCGAGCCCGCCGAGGGCCAGGCCGATCAGCTCAGGACGCAGGTGAGCGGCGCGCGCTTTGCGGGCGCGACGCTTCTTGATGCGTGCAGGCGTTTTTGGGGACGCCTTATGGACCCGCCGCTTCCGCGCCATCTGCAGGGGCACTTCGCGCCCCGGAAGCCTTTTCCTACCGCGGTTTGTAGGCGGCGGTGAGCATCCCGAAGTACGTGGGCGCTTCGTAGCTCAGGAGTTCCGGCTCGAAATCGGTTCCGACGGCGCCGTGGAGCATCAGCAGCTGCCAGAAGCTGTCCGCCTTTGCGTCGACCGCCCACTGCGGATCGACGTCGACCAGTTCGCCGAGGCGGTTCTCGCGCACGAGCTCCTGAATGCGCTCGTCGTACGGCGCCGACTCGGCCGCGAAGCCGTACGGCCCGTCTTCGCTGTGGCCGTGACCGTGGTCGGCGCTCGCGATGAAGGCGACTCTTCTTTCGCCCGTCGCTCTCGCGAGCGCTGCGCCCGCGCGCACGTGCTGCTCGTTCGTCAGCGAGCGGTTCGGGCTGACGACGACTGCCGGCGCGCTCATGAAATACAGCGGGATCGCGGCGCCCCAGTCGAGCGGCATCGTCGAGGCGCCCGCCGCCGTCGAGCCGAAGGTGATGCCGAGCGCGGGCAGACCCTCTGCTTGCAGCGCGCGGATGCATGCGCCGGCGAGCTCGGGATCGCCCGGCCCTTCGTAGTTCGAGTCCTCGTCGGTCCACTGCGCGGCGTCGCCGTCGAGCATTGCCGAGCGGACCACGACGAAGTGACCGTCGACGTGCGTGCCGTGCGGCGTCAGCACGATCACTGCTTCCGGTTGCGCTTCTTCGAAGCGGTGACCGAGCTCTTCCATGCCCTTGCGCGTCGGCGCTTCGAGCTGCTCGAAGACGAGGCCACCGTGCGGCGCGATGCACGCCCAGACGAGCGTCATCCGAGCGAAGTCACGCGCTCGATCACGAGCTCTGCGAACGCATTGCCGTCGATGTCGACACCGACGGTTGCGTTCTGCGGGCCGCTCGTCTTACGTCCGCGCCAGTCGACGTTGGTGCGTCCGCGACCCTGCTCCCAACCGCAGTCGACGTCGATGCGCGCCGGTTTCGTCTCGACGAGGCCGGGGCGAAACACGTGCGCCACGCATACCGGGTCGTGGAGCGGCGAGCCGTCGAGATCCGGGTAGCGGTGCTTGTGGAACGCGCCGTAGAAGTCGAGCAACTCGGCTGCGACCTTTCCGACCTTCCCGCCGGCGCGCAGCCTGTCGCGGTGCGCGTCGGTGATCAGCGCGCGGTGCGTGACGTCGAGCCCGATCATGGTTACGTCGAGGCCGCTGTCGAGGACGCGGCGCGCGGCTTCCGGGTCGGCCCAGATGTTGAACTCGGCGGCGGGCGTCGTGTTGCCCTCGCCGATCGAGCCGCCCATCAGCACGACGCGTTCTGGGCGCGCGTCCGGATGTTGTGCGAGCAGCAGTGCCACGTTCGTCAGCGGCCCGGTTGGAATCAGCGTCAGCTTCCCGTTGCGCGCCCGGATCTGCTCGGCGAGGAAGTCGACGGCGTGCCCCTCGCGCGCAGAGATCGTCGGCTGCGGCAGGCTCGGCCCGTCGAGACCCGACTCGCCGTGGACATCGGCCGCGACGTGCTGTTCGCGCACGAGCGGCTTGTCGGCACCGGCGTGCACCGGGATCTCGTTGCGGCCGCAGAGCTCGAGGATGCGCAACGCGTTGACCGTCGTCTTCGGCAGCGTCTGGTTGCCGGACACGGTCGTGATGCCGAGCACTTCGAGCTCCGGCGACGCGAGCGCGAGCATGATCGCAAGCGCATCGTCATGGCCCGGATCACAGTCGAGGATTACCGGTGCGGCGGCCATGCAGAGAAATCTACGCGGCCCGAGAAGATCGGTGCCAGGCACCAGTGGTGCCTGGCACTCTCTAGGCTGCGATCGCGCGCAGGTCGTCCAGCGCGCGGCCGAGCAAGTTCTCGCGCAGATCGAACAACCCGGCCCACAGCGAACCGGCGTCGGGCGTCGAATGCCAGCGCACCGTCGACGACAACCCTTCGAGCGCGCGCACGAACACCGCAAGCTCGAGGTACACCGCGGCGACGCGATGCGCGGCGACCTGCACGCCGGCGCGCTCGAGCACCGGCTGCCAGTCAACGAGCTCCGCCGGACCGGGCTCCCCGAACCACGAGCGACCTTCGGCCTGGTCGGCTTCCAACTCGAGCAGGTAACGCCCGAGTGGTTTCTCCAACCCCGCAACCGCCGTTTCGACACGGTCAGCTGCACGCCGCAGCGCCGCCTGCCGCCGTCCCGGAGTGCTTGGATCCGGCTCACCGCGCGCCCACCGCTCGAGCAGCCGGCAGAACGCGAGTGCCGACACCTCGACCGCGGTGAGCTGGCCGATCAACCGCGCGGCCGTCGAATCCTCGACCGCGTGCGCACTGATCGCCTGCG
>DASUKC010000002.1:0-9152 GCA_036278975.1 Gaiellaceae bacterium | reverse complement strand
GAGGGGATCCGCGCCGCAACGGCAGCGGTCGACGAGTTCGTCGCCGACGTCGAGCGCGGCTACCTACTGCCCCTTCGGTAACTTGGCCTCATGAGCGAAGGAATGGGATTCCCGTTCGGTGGCGACCCGGAGGACTTGCTCCGCGGGCTGCGCGAGTTTGCCGAGCAGCAGGCCGAGTCGGTGCAGGAGGCGCAGCGCGAGCAGTTTGCGACGCTGACGCTGAACACCGCCGTCGAGCTGACGTCGGCCGCGTTGTCGCAGGTGCAGGTCGCAGGCGGTGCCGACGAGCAGTCGATTGCGCTGCGCGACGCGATGCGCGTGCTCTTCCCCGAGGCGGTTGCGCTGGTGAGCGCGGCCCGCCAGGGGTTCATGCGGGAGCAGTAGCCGACTAGGATCGGGGCCGCGTTGGCCCTCCTCGACCGCACGATCGTCAAGCTCCTGCCGGCCGTTCCGCGCCCGGTCGTCCAGCGTCTCTCGTCGCGCTACATCGCGGGGCCGTCGATCGACGATGCGCTGCGCGTGCTCGGCGATCTGAACGCGGCGGGGAAGCTGGCGACCGTCGACGTGCTCGGCGAAGAGATTTCCAACGCCGACGAGGCGCGCACGATCGCAGGGCAGTACCACGACGTGCTCGCGCGCATCGACGACGAAGGGCTCGACGCGAATGTGTCGGTGAAGCTCACGGCGCTAGGGCTCGAGCTCGACCATGCGTTGTGCGCCGAGAATCTCGAGAACGTCGTCAGCGACGCCGCGGCGCGTGGCAACTTCGTGCGCATCGACATGGAGGACTCGTCGACGACCGAACGCACGCTCCAGCTGTATCGCACCCTGCGCGCGGACGGTCATGCGAACGTGGGCGTCGTGCTGCAGGCGTATCTGCGGCGCACGTACGACGACCTCGAAGGGCTCGACAACGTGCGCCTGTGCAAAGGCATCTACGTCGAGCCGGCCTCGATTGCGTTCCGCGATTTCCACGAGGTGCGCGCGAACTACGTGCGCTGCCTCGAACGGCTGGTCGAGCAGGGGACGTACGTCGGCATCGCGACGCACGACGAGTACCTGATCGACGAAGCGCAGCGCATCGTGCAAGGAGTGTCACCGGACAAGTACGAGTTCCAGATGCTGCTCGGCGTGCGGCCGGAACGCGGTGATCAGCTCATCGCCGATGGTCACCGCCTGCGCGTCTACGTCCCGTACGGCTCGCACTGGTACGAGTACTCGCTACGCCGGTTGCAGGAGAACCCGAAGATCGCCGGTTACATCGCAGCCGACACTGTCGGCCGCGTGCTGCACCTCTAAGCCAGCAGCGAAAAGCCGCCGTCGACGATGATCGTCTGGCCGCGGATCATGTCTGCGTCGGCGGAGCAGAGGAACGCAACTGCGCCGGCGATGTCGTCCGGCTCGACGAGACGGCCGACCGGATTCGCGCGGCCGGCGCGCAGCATGTCCTCGCGGTTCGGGAAGTGCTCGAGCGCGCCGGTCTCGACGACGCCGCCCGACACGCAGTTCACGCGGATCTTCGGTGCGAGCTCGACGGCGAGGTAGCGCACCAGCGATTCGAGCGCAGCCTTCGACGTGCCGACGAGGACGTAGTTCTCGAGCACGCGCTGCGAGCCGAGTGACGAGATCGCGATGATCGACGAGCCGTTGGGCATCTGCGGCGCGGCGGCCTTTGCGAGATCGAGCAGTGCCCGCGCGTTCGCGTCGATCGTCCAGTCCCAATGCTTCTCTTCCGTCTCGAGAGCGGGGCGGATGACGCCGGTCGCCGCGTTGTGCACCAGCACGTCGAGCGGGCCGAGCGCGGTCACTTCCTCGAGCACACGCTTCGAGGTGATGTTGCCGCGCACGAGCGTCACCTCGACGTTCATCGCGCGCAGCTCGTCGGCAGTCTCCTCGGCCGCCGAGTCGTTGCGCATGTAGCCAAGCGCAATGCGTTTCGCGCCGTCCTGCGCGAAACGCAAGGCAATCGCCTTGCCGATCCCGCGAGTGCCTCCAGAGATGAAGACGTTCACGCGCGCCGCGGCAGCGGCTTGTCGGCCGGTGCCGACGACGGAATCTGTCCCCAGCCCGGACGCGACGCGGACTCGCGCGGGCCCTCGTCAGCCTTCGACGACGCGTAGCCCAGGCGGTCGAGCAGCTCCATCCGCTCTTCCGCGTACCGGCGCACCTCGTTCCCCTCGGGCAGACCCGCGACCAGCTCGCGCACGCGGGCGCGCAGCTGGTACGCAAAGTGCGGCGTCGCCGGCCCGACGAGGGCGTCGATCTCTTCGCGAGTCGGTTCTGTCATCACCACAAAGATATCGTCGAATCGTGCGCCGCCCCTCGAAGGTCGATCTGATGCTCCTGGGGACGGTGATCCTCTGGTCGCTGAACGTGACGGTGACCAAGTACCTCCTCGACCACGCATTCCAGCCGCTCGCCTACGCGACGATCCGCTATTTCGCCGCCGCCAGCCTGTTCTGGGGCTTCACGTACGTGCGCGAGCGGAACTTCAAGATCCGGACAGCCGACTGGAAGCTCGTCGCGCTGGCCGGCGGCCTGATCTGCATCAACCAGTTCGGCTTCGTCTACGGCATCAAGAACTCGACTGCCGCGACCGCCGCGCTGATTCTCGGCACGAGCCCCGTCTGGATCGGGCTCATTTCCACCGCGATCGGGTTCGAGAAGCTGCAGCGCAGCTTCTGGGTCGCAGCTGCGCTGTCGCTCGTCGGTGTCGGCTTCGTGGCCGGTGGAACCGGTGGCTTCTCGGCGAAGTTCGGCGGCGACGCCCTGGATGTGCTCACTGCGGTCACGTGGGCCGCCTACTCGATGGCGATCGCGCCGCTGATGCGCCGCTACTCGCCGTTTCGCATCTCGGCCCTCGTGCTCGGCCTGGGCTGGATTCCGCTCGCCGCGATCAGCGCGCAGCAAACGCTGAACCAGGGGTTCCACTTCAGCACGCTGTCGTGGATCGGCTTCGGGTACGCCGTGATCGGCCCGCTGTTCCTGACGAACCTGCTGTGGTTCACGGCGATCGACCGCGTCGGGCCGTCGCGCGCGTCGCTGTTCGCGAACCTGCAGCCGTTCTTCGCCGTCATCTTCGCGCTCGTGCTGCTCGGCGAGCACCTGGACAAGTGGGAGCTGGTCGGCGGCATCGCGATCTTTGCCGGGATCGCGTTCGAGCGGATCCGCCGCCGTCCACTGAGCGTGCCCGAGCCCGTTCCGGAGTAAAGTGGGCGCTGTGAGCGACGACTTCATGCCCCTCGACGGCTGGGATTACGTCGAGCTTTGGGTCGGTAACGCCAAGCAGGCCGCGTTCTTCTACGAGCACGCGATGGGCTTCACGCGCACCGCGTATGCGGGGCCCGAGACCGGTGTCCGCGACCGCGCGTCGTACGTGCTCGAGCAGGGCGACATTCGGCTTCTCGTCACGTCCGCGCTGCGCGAAGAGCACGAGATCACGCGCCATCACGCGAAGCACGGCGACGGCGTACGCGACATCGCGCTCACCGTCCCCGACGCGACCGAGGCGTATCGCCAAGCGGTCGCGCGCGGAGCGAAATCAGTCGCCGAGCCGCATCGCGACTCCGACGACTTCGGCACCGTCGAGCGCGCGGCGATCGCAACGTACGGCGACACGATCCACACGTTCGTGTCACGCGCCGACTACGCCGGGCCGTTCCTGCCGGGCTACGTCTCGGTTTCGGCGAACGGGCAGACGGGTGGTGTCGGTCTCACGAACATCGACCACGTCGTCGGCAACGTCGAGCTCGGGAAGATGAACTACTGGGTCGAGTTCTACGAGCGCGTCTTCGGGATGACGAACATCATCCACTTCGGCGACGACCAGATCCTCACGGAGTACTCGGCGCTGATGTCGAAGGTGATGGCGGACGGCTCGGGGAAGATCAAGTTCCCGATCAACGAGCCTGCCGAGGGTAAGCGCAAGAGCCAGATCGAGGAGTACGTCGAGTTCTACGGCGGCGCCGGCGCGCAGCACATTGCGCTCGCGAGCAACGACATCGTCGCCACCGTCGAGGCGATGAAGGAGCGCGGCTTCCCGTTCCTCGATACGCCCGACTCGTACTACGAGGAGGCGCCGATTCGCGTCGGCGAGATCGCCGAGGACTACGAGGTGCTGCAGCAGCACAAGATCCTCGTCGACCGCGACGACGACGGCTACCTGCTGCAGATCTTCACGAAGACGGCGCAGGACCGGCCGACCATGTTCTTCGAGGTGATCGAGCGTCACGGCGCGACCACCTTCGGCGAAGGCAACTTCAAGGCGCTGTTCGAGGCGATCGAGCGCGAGCAAGCCCTCCGCGGCAACCTCTAAAGTCGGCCGCATGACACCGCAGCGCCGCGCGGCGCTGATGTCCGTCGCGGCAGCGGCGGCCCTCGTCGTCCTCAAGCTCTCGGTCGGCCTTGCGACCCACAGCCTCGGCTTCGTGTCGGAGGCGATGCACTCCGGAACGGATCTCGTCGCAGCACTGCTCACGTTCTTCGCGGTGCGCGTCGCCGCGCGCCCGGCCGACGTCTCGCACCAGTTCGGGCACGGCAAGGCCGAGCACCTGTCGGCGCTCGCCGAAGCAGGCTTTCTCTCGGCGGCGAGCGTCTTCATCTCGGTGCGCGCGATCGAGCGCCTTGTGGGCACCACACATAGCGAGGTGCACGCGACCTGGTACGCGTTCGTGGTCATCGTCGTCGTGCTCGCAATCGACGTCTCGCGCACCGTCGTTTCGTGGCGAACAGCCCGGACGTACGGCAGCGCAGCGCTTGCGTCGAACGCATTGCACTTCGGCAGCGACTTCGCCGGCTCGCTCGCCGTGCTCGTCGGACTGCTCTTTGCGCACGCGGGCCACCCGAACGGCGACCCGATCGCGGCTCTCTTCGTCGGCCTGCTCGTTCTGCTCGGCGCTGCACGCCTGATCAAGGTGAACGCGGATGTGCTGATGGACCGCGCGCCGACCGAGGCCGAGGATGCCGCGCGTGTTGCGATCGAGGGTCTGACGCCGCCCGTCGAGCTGCGGCGGTTGCGCATGCGGCAGGCCGGCGGGAAGCAGTTCGCGGACGTCGTCATCGGCGTGCCGGGTGGTGCCGGCGTCGCGCAGGGTCACACAGCCGCCGACCGCGTCGAAGAAGCGGTTGCCGAAGCGCTGCCGAATGCCGACGTCGTCGTGCACGTCGAGCCGATCACCGACAGCAGCCTTCGCGAGCGCGTGCACACCGCTGCGATCGCGGTGCCACGCGTGCGCGAGGTGCACAACATCTCGCTGGTGCAGATCGACGGCCGCACCGAAGTGTCCCTGCACGTGAAGCTGCCCGGCGACCTTCCCTTGGAATTCGCTCATGCGATTGCCGAGGAGCTCGAGCAGGCGGTGCACGCGGCGGCGCCCGAGATCAGCGGCGTGCAGACGCACATCGAGCCGCTGGAAGAAGAGACCGCAGCCCGAGAGGTTCCCGCCGACGAAGAAGTGTTCGCACGCGTGGTGCGCGAGGTGACCGGCTCGGAGCCGCGCAGCCTTCGTTTCCTGCACACCGACGCGGGGCTTGTTGCATATCTCACGCTCGGCATGAGCGGCACGAGCCGTCTCGACGATGCGCATGCGCAGGCGAGTGAGATCGAGGAGCGCATCCGTCGTGCGCGCCCGGACATCGCCGACGTAATAGTTCACACCGAGCCTTGATAAGAACACAGTCTTGAAGCTCTGCATGTTCAGTCCTAGAGGCGCGGATCTGTGGCGCGGCTGGCCCGGGCGCGTCGACGGCGATCGCGTCATCCAGCTCGCGGCGCAGACGCTGCAGTCGTTCTTCACCGGCGGCGGCAACGCGCGGGAGCACGCCGAATACGCCCTTGCCGACGTCGAGTTGCGCCCGCCGGTACTGCAGCCACCGAGCGTGCGCGATTTCATGGCGTTCGAGCAGCACGTCGCAAACGCGCGCAAGCTGCGCGGCGCCGAGGTGCCGGCCGAGTGGTATGAGCTTCCGGTCTTCTACTTCTCCAACCCGTCCGCGATCTACGGCCCCGACCAGGACGTGCCGTATCCCGAAGGCACCGAAGAGCTGGACTACGAGTTGGAAGTCGCGGCGGTGATCGGCGCCGACGGCCAGATCGGCGGCTTCACGGTGATGAACGACTGGTCGGCGCGCGACGTGCAGCGCAAGGAGATGCGTGTCGGCCTGGGGCCGGCCAAGGGCAAGGACTTCGCGACGTCGTTCGGGCCTTACGTCGTCACCGTCGACGAATTCGACGGGAGCGCCGGCGAGCTGGTCGCGCGCGTGAACGGCGAGGAGCGCTCGCGCGGCAACCTGCGCGATCTGCACTGGAAGTGGGATCAGCTGCTCGCACAGGCGGCGCGCAACACTGTTCTGCGTCCCGGTGACCTGATCGGCTCCGGCACCGTCGGCACGGGCTGCATCCTCGAGCACGGCGACGGGCGCTGGTTGCAACGCGGCGACGTCGTGGAGCTCGAAGCGGAAGGCATCGGCGTGCTGAGGAGCCGAATCGTTTGATCACTGCCGACGACATCCGCAAAGCGGCGAAGACGATCGAGGGTGTTGCGCATCGCACGCCGGTCGTGCGATCGCGCACGCTCGGTGACGGCGTTGTGATCAAGCCCGAGAACCTGCAGCGCGTCGGCGCGTTCAAGTTTCGCGGCGCGTACAACAAGATCGCGTCGTTGCCGAAGGGTGCGAAGGTCGTCGCGTACTCGTCCGGCAACCACGCGCAGGCGGTGGCGCTCGCGTCGCAGCTGCTGGGTGCGCACGCGACGATCCTCATGCCCGAGGATGCGCCGCAGTCGAAGCTCGACGCGACGCGCGGGTACGGCGCGCACGTCGTGACCTACGACCGTTACACGGGCAACCGCGAGGAGATCGCCGCGGAGCTCGCGGGCGGCGACGCGCACATCGTTCCGCCGTACGAGGACGAGCTGATCATGGCCGGCGCCGGAACGACTGCGCTCGAGCTGCTCGAGGACGCCGGCCTTGTCGACACGCTTGTCGTTCCGGTCGGTGGCGGCGGGCTGATCTCCGGCTGCGCGACGATCGCGAAGGAGCTGGGTGTCGCACGCGTCGTCGGCGTCGAGCCGGCTGCGGGCGACGATTGGGCGCAGTCGTTTGCGCGCGGAGAGATTGTCGAGATTCCGGTGCCGCGCACGATCGCCGACGGGTTGCAGACGCACGCACCCGGTGCTCTCACGTGGGAGGTCGCGAGTCGGCTCGTCGACGAGATCGTCACCGTCACCGACGAGCAGATCGTCGATGCGATGCGCTTCGCGTTCGAGCGGCTGAAGCTCGTCGTCGAGCCGAGCGGCGCAGTCGGTCTCGCCGCGGTGAAGGAGAGGCTTGTCTCCGGTGAGCGGATCGGCATCGTGATTTCGGGTGGGAACGTGTCGTCAGCGCGCTTCGCAGAACTTCTGTCGTAAGGCCCCGCGCCTCGTCACCGAGCGTGACTCGGGGTCAGACCCGGGCCAGACCCCACTCAAAACTGCGACGCGCGCTCCACAGACAAAAACCCTTGGGAATGTGACGCGGGGGTCAGGCCCGGGTCAGACCCCGCCGCCCCGCGTAGCGCGGACGTTTTGCGTGATGCGCGCGCGCTCGTAGGACAGGCGGAACAGCTCGATCACCTCGGCGACGTCTTCGTCCGAGCGGATCTGCTTCGACACCCAGCCGCTCTCCGGCAGCACGTGATGGGGTTGCGCGCGGCCGGTGTCGACGAGCATGTCGCGAATGCCGCGCTGGAACGGCAGGTCGGCCCAGCGCGGGCCGTGCAGATGACCGAGCTCACGGCGGTCGAGCCGGAACTCGGTGCCGCCGAAGCGATGCTCGTGCACCGTGACGCCCGGCCACGACGAAACCTCGCGCTCGATGTGGGCGGCGATATTCTCCACGCATGCCGTTCTATCAGCGACTCGGAGACCTGCCCAGAAAGCGCCACATCGTCTTCCGCGACAGTGCTTCGAACGGCAGCGGGTCTCTTCTGACGGAAGAGGTGATGGGCTTCGAGGGCTTCTCGGGGCTCGAGTCGATCCTGTACCACCTGCAGTCGCCGTGCCGCGTGATCGAGCTCGGCGCGTTCAACCCGATCGTGCGCGAAGAGTGGGTGCCGGATGCGCACGCGCATCGCCACTTCCGCACGTGGGACGTGCCGGCCGGTGGCGATCCGATCGCCGGCCGCAAGCTGCTGATGTGGAACAACGACGTCGAGATCTCACTCTGCCGCCCGACGGAACAGATGGACTACTTCTTCCGCAACGGCGAGGGCGACGAGGTGATCTTCGTGCACGAAGGTTCCGGCACGCTCGAGACGACCTTCGGCGACCTGCCGTACTCAAGCGGCGACTACATCGTCGTCCCGCGCGGCACGACGTATCGCTTCCGCCCGGAGGGCGACCAGCGCTATCTCGTGTTCGAGACGCCGGGGCTGATCACGATCCCGAAGCGCTACCGCAACGAGCACGGGCAGCTGATGGAGCACGCGCCGTACTACCACCGCGACATCCACGCGCCCACCGAGTTGCACACGCATCGCGACAAGGGCGAGCACGTCGTGAAGGTGCGCGTGCGCGACGGGTATCAGACATACGTCATCGACTACCACCCGTTCGACGTGGTCGGCTGGGACGGCTACGTGTACCCGTGGACGTTCTCGATCCACGACTTCGAACCGATCACCGGCCGCATCCACATGCCGCCGCCGTCGCACCAGACGTTCGCCGGCCCGAACTTCGTCATCTGCTCGTTCTGCCCGCGCAAGCTCGACTTCGATCCTGAGGCGGTGCCGATCCCGTACCACCACTCGAACCTGCAGAGCGAGGAGATGATCTATTACGTCGACGGCAACTTCTCGTCGCGACGCGGGATCGAGGTCGGTTCGGTGACGCTGCATCCGTCGGGTTTGCCGCACGGGCCACAGCCGGGACTCGCGGAGAAATCGCTCGGCCTGACCGAGACGCACGAGCTCGCCGTGATGTGCGACACGTTCCATCCGCTGAAGCTGACGCGCTTTGCCGCCGGCTTGGACGACGGCAAGTACGCGTACTCGTGGGCCGACGACTCGGCGACCGAAGGCGCAGCGACGTCCGACGAAGATCCCGCCGGCGTCACCTCGCACTTCTAATCGGTTCCGCTGACCTCGCCGGGCATCTCGACATGTGCCTGCGTGCGCA
>DASUKC010000001.1:0-9621 GCA_036278975.1 Gaiellaceae bacterium | reverse complement strand
CAGCGGCCGCACGTCGTTGACGACGCCTGGGTGATCGCGCGACAGCACCTCGAGGGAGAGGATCGACGAGCCGCGTACCGCAGGGCTGTCGTCGTCAAGACCGCGGCGCAGGAGCTCGGTCTTCGCGCGGAACCGGAACTGTCCGATCGCGCGGAACGCGACCGTCCTTTCCCTGAAGTCGCTCGCACGGGCCGCGGCTTCGAGCTCCTCGTCCCACTGTGCGCGTAGCTGCGACAGCGCACGCTCGTCACCGTCCGTCGCGAGCGCGTCAGCCTGCGCTGCGGCTTCAGCGAGCGTCAACGGTTGGTGGGACCGATGTAGCGGGCCGACGGGCGGAAGAGCCGGCCCGTGCGCTTCTGCTCGAGGATGTGCGCCGACCAGCCGGCCACGCGCGAGCACGCGAACATCGCCGGCGCGAGCGGAGGCGGGATTTCTGCGACGTCGAGCACGAGCGCGGAGTAGTACTCGACGTTCGTCTTCAACGGGCGATCGGGCTTGCGCCGCTCGAGCTCCGCGAGCGCTGCCGCTTCGAGGCGCTCTGCGATCTCGATCTGCGGCGAGCCGAGCTCACGCGCCGTCTGCTTGAGGATGCGCGAGCGAGGATCTTCCGCGCGATACACGCGGTGACCGAAGCCCATGATGCGCTTGCCGGATTCGAGCGTGTCGTACACCCACTTCTCGGGATCGCCCATCGCCTCGACCTCCTCGAGCATCGGCTTCACGTACGCCGGCGCGCCGCCGTGCAGCGGACCTGAGAGAGCGCCGACCGCGGCCGACAACGCGGCGCCGCAGTCCGCACCCGTCGACGCGACGACGCGCGCCGTGAACGTCGAGCCGTTCACGCCGTGCTCGGCGGTGCACACCCAGTACGTGTTGATCGCCGTGACTGCCTTCGGGTCGGCCTCGCCCTTCCAGCGCAGCAGGAACTTCTCGGCGGCGGTCTTGCCCCGCGCCACGACCTCGTCGGGGACCTGGTCGGTGTGACCGTCGTCGAGACGCGCGGAGCGTGCGACGATCGCCATCATCTGCGCCGAAAGACGGCCGAGATCCTCGCGTGCCTGTTCGTCGGAGATCTCGTTGAGCTTGCCGAGCTTCCAGAGGCCTGACAGTCGCGCCGTCTGCGCTTGTAGATCGGCCGGCGCCCTACCGGTCAGTCCGACCGGCTCGTACGGCTCAGGCGACGGCATCACCGAGTCGAGGTCGTCGTCGACAAGCAGGCCCCAGATGTTCTCGTAGGGGTACTTGGCGATCAGGGGCTCGACGTCGATACCGCGATAGCGGAGCGTGCCGCCTTCGCGATCGGGCTCCATGATCTCGGTCTCGACGGCGACGACGCCTTCGAGTCCGGGCTTGAAATCGGCCGCAACCGAGGTCACGTCCAACACGCTACACGGCGTGTACCCTCCGACGCCGGATGGCACATCGCGTGACACTCATCCCCGGCGACGGGACGGGCCCTGAGCTCACCGAAGCGACGCGCCGCGTTCTCGAGGCTACGGGTGTCGACTTCGAGTGGGACGTACAGCCCGCGGGCGAAGAAGTGATGCACGAGCACGACGGCAACCCGCTGCCGCCGACGACGCTCACCTCGATCCGCGAAAACAAGGTTGCGCTGAAAGGGCCGATCACAACGCCCGTCGGCGGCGGCTTCCGCTCCGTGAACGTCGCCATGCGCAAGGAGCTCGACATGTACGCGCAGGTGCGCCCGTGCAAGAGCTATCCGGGCGTCCGCTCGCGCTTCGCCGACGTCGATCTCGTGATCATCCGCGAGAACACCGAGGATCTTTACGCCGGCATCGAGTACGAGGAAGGCACCGACGACGCGCAGGAACTGATTGCGTGGATCGAGTCGAAAGGCGGCAAGTTGCGCTGGAACGACGCCGGCATTTCGATCAAGCCAATCTCCGTCAGCGGCACACGCCGCATCTTCGAGTTCGCGTTCGACTGGGCGCGCAAGAACGGCCGCAAGCAGATCACTGCCGTGCACAAGGCGAACATCATGAAGTTCTCCGACGGCCTCTGGCTGCGCGTCGCGCGCGAGGTCGCCGCAGAGAACGACGACATCCTCTTCAACGACCGCATCGTCGACAACATGTGCATGCAGCTCGTGCAACGCCCCGAGGAGTACGACGTCCTCGTGCTTCCGAACCTCTACGGCGACGTCCTCTCGGATCTGTGCGCCGGGATGATCGGCGGGCTCGGCATGGCGCCGGGTGCCAACCACGGCGACGATGTCGCCGTCTTCGAGCCAACGCACGGCTCGGCGCCGAAGTACGCGGGCCAGAACAAGGTCAACCCGATGGCGGAGTTGCTCTCGGGGATGCTCATGCTGCGTCACCTCGACGAGCCGGACGCCGCGCGGCGGTTGGAGCGCGCGATCGCCGACGTCATCCGCGACGGCGAGAGCGTGACGTACGACATGAAGCCCACACGCGACGATCCGACAGCCGTCGGGACGAGCGAAGTGGCTGACGCGATCATTCAAAGACTGGAGGCGTAACTTCTTATGGCTTCAAGGCCGAGGGTCACCATCGTCGGCGCTGGCGCAACGGGCGCGACATGCGCCGAAGTCCTGGCGCAGCGCGACTACGCAGAGATCGTCCTCACGGACATCAAGGAGGGCCTGCCGCAGGGCAAAGCGCTCGACATCAATCAAATGGGGCCGGTCCTCGGCTTCGAGGCGACCGTGTCAGGCACGAACGACTACGCGGACACGAAGGGCTCCGACGTCGTCGTCATTACCGCCGGCCTGCCGCGCCAGCCGGGCATGAGCCGCGACGACCTCGTGCAGACGAACGAGAAGATCGTGAAGTCGGTGACCGAGCAGATCGTGGCTCAGTCGCCTGACGCGATCATCATCATCCTCTCCAACCCGCTCGACGCGATGTGCCACGTCGCGAAGAGCGCGTCGAACTTCCCGAAGCAGCGCGTGTTCGGCCAGGCAGGCATCCTCGACACTGCGCGCTATCGCACGTTCATCTCGATGGAGACCGGTGCGTCGGTGAAGGACGTGCAGGCACTCGTGCTCGGCGGGCACGGCGACCAGATGGTGCCGCTCATCTCGGCGACGACCGTCGGCGGCGTGCCGCTGCGCAAGCTCGTGTCGGAGGAGCGCATCCAGGCGATGGTCGAGCGCACCGCCGTCGGCGGCGGCGAGCTCGTCAAGCTGCTCGGAACGTCGGCCTGGTACGCACCGGGCGCCGCATGTGCACAGATGGTCGACTCGATCCTGCTCGACGAGAAGCGTGTGCTTCCGTGCACGGCCTATCTCGAGGGCGAGTACGGCATCGACGGCCTCTACATGGGCGTTCCCGTCAAGCTCGGCCGCCAGGGGATCGAGGAAATCCTCCAAGTCGATCTCGACGAGAACGAGCAGGCGATGCTCGCGAAGTCGGCAGCTGCCGTGCGCGACGTCGTCGCCGTCCTCTCGCCGTAACGCGCAATGGAGCTGGGCCTGAGCGGCAGGACGGCGATCGTTTGCGGAGCGTCGTCCGGGCTCGGCCTCGCCTCCGCCGAAGCGCTGGCCGAGGAAGGCGCAAACGTCGCGATGTTCGCGCGTCGCCGTGAAGAGCTCGAGCTGGAGGCAAACCGGATCGGCGCGCTCGCGGTACGCGGTGACGTGACCAACGCGACGGACCTCGTCCGCCTCGTCGACAAGACCGTCGAGGCGTTCGGCGGCATCGACATCCTCGTCTGGAACGGCGGCGGGCCGCCCGCAGGTAGCGCGACGTCGATCAACGACGACGCGCTCGAGCGCGCGTTCGAATTGCTGCTCGTTCCGCCTGTGCGCCTCGTCGGGCTGTGCCTGCCGCACCTCGAGAGAAGCGACGCGGGCCGCATCGTCTTCATCACGTCGATGGCGGTGAAGGAGCCGACGGCAAACCTCGCGCTCTCGAACACCGTACGCCCGGGTGTGACCGGCTATGCGAAGTCGCTCGCCCGCGAGCTGGGCCCGAAGGGAATCACCGTGAACTGCGTCGCGCCCGGCCGCATCGACACGCCGCGCATGGCGGAGGTGTATGGCGCCGGAGGCCCGCCGGCGAACGAGCTCGCGCAGATCCCCGCCGGCCGTCTGGGAACGCCGCGCGAGTTCGGCGACGTCGTCTGCTTCCTTGCATCGGCGCGCGCGTCGTACGTGTCGGGCACGACGATCCCGGTCGACGGCGCGCAGTCGCGCGGGCTGCTGTGAGGCTGCTCCGCACGTTCGTGCTTGCGTGGCCGCGCCGGCTGCTCGTGCTCGGGCTGGTGCTCGTCGCGATCGCGCTCGGGATCACCTTCTATCCCACCAGCCAGTACATCTTCCTGCCGGACAAGGCACACGCCGTAGCGCCGCTGATCACCGTGCAGGGTGGACATGTGCCGGCGACGGGCGGCGTCTACTACGTCGACGTCGTCGTCCGCAAAGCGACCGTTCTCGAGCGGCTCTTCGGTGGACTGCACAAAGGCGCCGACCTTTACCCCGCGAGCCAGGTGAACCCGCCCGGCGTGAACAGCTCGTTGCGCGCCAAGATCGATCTCGAGGACATGTCGCTGTCCAAGCAGACCGCGGCCGCTGTTGCGCTGCGCAAGCTCGGCCGCAAGGTGACGTTCACGCCGATCGGCGCGCTCGTCGCCAACGTGATCCCGGGTGAGCCGGCGGTCGGAAAGCTCGCGCCCGACGACGTGATCACCGAGGTCGGCAAGACGCGAATCACCGGTCCTGCCGGCGTGTTCAAGGCAATGTCGACAGTGCATCCGGGGCAGGTCGTGCGGTTCACGTTCAAGCGCCTCGGCGCGACGCGCGTCGCGTCGATTCGCACCGTGCCGCGCCCCGGTGACACGAAGCACGCCGTCGTCGGGATCGAGGTCGATTCACAGCCGGCGATCGACATCCACTTGCCGATCCCGGTGCGTATAGACACCGGCAACGTCGGTGGCCCGTCCGCGGGGCTCGCGTTCGCCCTGGAGATCATGGAGGAGCTCGGGCCGGACATCCTCCACGGCAACAAGGTCGCCGCGACCGGGCAGATGTTCGCGGACGGAAGCGTCGGCGCGATCGGCGGCATCAAGCAGAAGACGTACGGCGCCCGCGATGCGCATGTAAACGCATTTCTGGTCCCGGTCGCTGGGGACAACGCACGCGACGCGAAGCGCTATGCGGGCAACCTCAAGATCATCCCTGTGAAAAGTTTTCAACAGGCGTTGCAGGCGCTGAAAACACTGCCGCCGGTGCGGTAGAAATCGGCCGTTTTCGGTCGATTTGAAGTTGCCGGAAACTGCACGTTTTCCATTTAGGCAAGCCCTTTTTCGCCGGTGCGAGGCGTCGTAGCATGCCCCCCGCACCACCCCCCGAGTGAAAGCCCGAAAGAGGACCCTTAATGACTCGACAGAGTGCTCCGACCTGCGACGACTGTTACTTCCGTCGACACGGCCTTTGCGCCATGACTCCGGAGCGCACCTGTCCTACCTTCCGCGCGGCTGCGAAGACACTGCAGCCGGGACACCAGCCGCGGCTCGTTCCTCTCGCCTTGGCCGCATCCGCAGCTTAAGCGGCAACCGGAATCGCGGAAGCGAGCCTCGCGATGCCGTCGCCGATCTCTTCGGGCGACACGAAGCTATAGGCGAGGCGAATCGTGTCCGGCTCGCCGCCGAAGTCGGCGCCCTTCACATACGTGACGCCCGCCTGCTCGGCGCGCTCGAGCAGCGCCGTCGCGTCGACACCGTCCAGCTCGAGCCAGAGGAAGTAGCCGCCGTCGGGATGCGTCCAGCGAAGGCCGGGTAGCTCGCGCTCCAACGCAGCCAGCATGGCGTCACGGCGGACGCGCAACAGCTCCGAGACGCGCGCGACGTTCGGCTCGAAGTTGCCGCGGCTGATGAACTCGTGAATCGTCGCCTCGCCGAGCTGCACCGGTGTGATGTACGTCCCGGTTGCGATCGTCTCGAGCTCGCGCGCCAGACGCTCCGGCAGCACGAACCAGCCAACTCGGAGCCCGGGCGAAATCGTTTTTGAAAAGGAGGAGCTATAAGCGGTAAATCCCTCGGAGATGTCGAGCAGCAACGGCAGCTGCTCGCCCTCGAAGCGGATCAGCCCGTACGGGTCGTCCTCGAGCACGAGTAGGTCGTGCTCGCGCGCAAGCTCTGCGACACGCTGCCGCCGCTCGAGCGGCAGTGTGCGCCCGCTCGGGTTCTGGAAGGTCGGCAGCAGATACATGAACGCCGGCGCCGGCCCGTTTGCGAGCTCGCGCTCGAGCGCATCGGGGTCGAGCCCGTCGTCGTCGGTGTCGAGCGCGACGATCTCGGCGCCGAGCGCGCGCAGGATCTTCAGCGGCCGGTCGTACGTCGGCCGCTCGACCAGCACGCGCTTGTCGGGCGCGAGGTGCTGACTGAGCAGCACGAGCCCCTGCAATGAGCCGTTGGTGAGCATGATGCGGCCGGGCTCCACGCCGTGACGGGCCGCGATCCACTCGCGCAGCGGCCCATAGCCGAGCGACGACCCGTACGACAGGATCGTCTTGCCGTCGCGCTCCAGCACTGCGCGCGCGCAGTCGGCAAGCTCGTCGACCGGGAGGCACTCCGGTGTCGGCCAGCCGCGCGCAAGCGAGATCATGGCGCCAGATTACTGGTGCCAGCGGGCAGCTCGATCACGAACCGCGAACCGTTCGCCCGGCGCTCGTAGCGAAGGTCACCGTCATGCGCCCGCGCGTAGGCGCGCGCGATCGCGAGCCCGAGCCCGGTACCGCTCACGCGATCCTTCGCGACGCCCGCCCGCGTGAAGCGTTCGAAGAGCGTTGCCTCGAGCTCCGGCGCAACGCCGGGACCGCCGTCCTCGACCGCCACCAGCAGCCGGCCGCCGCGCCGCTCGGCGACGACACGCACCGGCGGCCGTCCGTAACGGAACGCGTTGGTCACGAGGTTCGTCACGACCCGGTCGAGCACGGCCGGGTCGACTTCCACCTCGCCGACTCCGTCGAGGCTGAGCTCGACGCCGTCCTCCCAGTTGCCCGCAGCCGCCGCGATCGTCTCTTGCAGCTGGCTGCCTAGGTCGATCGAGCGCGGCTTCACTTCGACGACTTCCGCGTCGAGTCGCGACAGGTCGAGCAGCTGCTCGACGAGCATCGCGAGTCGGGTCGTCTGCTGTTCGAGCGCGAGGCGCACTTCGTCCTGCTGGTCGCCCGACAGCCGATGGCCGAGGTGGTTGAGCGTCTGCACGAACCCGTGAATCGCGGTGACCGGTGTGCGCAGCTCGTGCGCAGCGAGCGTGACGAAGTCCGCCATCACCTCGTTGGCGCGTTCGAGTGCCACACGCGCCTCGCGCTCCTGCTCGAACAGCCGCACGCGGTCGAGCGTGATGCCGATCAGCGCCGCGAGCGTGTTGAGTAGGCGCAGCTCGTCCTCGCCGAAGAAGGGCGCGTACGGCGACGTCCAGACGACGAGCGACGCGCCCGACGCGTCGATTCGCAGCGGGCTCTGCCCCGGCGGCGGCTCGCCTTCGGATGCAACGACTCTGCCGTCGGCGTCGAGCACCTGTGCGGCATGTGCGCCGACGATCGCGACGGTCGACGGGAGCACCCGGCTCGCCGCCTCTTCGCGCGTCGTCGCGAGCGTCATCAGCTGCCGAATCGCCTGCTCGAGCTCGCGCTGCGCGGACGAGCGCCAGAAGTGGCGCATCGCCGACGGCGGCGAGAGGCCGAGCAGGAACGACACGCCGCTGAGCACGGCGATGAGCTGAACGATCACCTCGCCGCTCGACCGGGTGTTGGAGATGCTGGCCGTGCCGATGATCGCGATGACAAGACCTACGGCCGCGAAGCCGAGCATTCGCATGCGCCCCGACGCAACGCCCGCCTGGCCGCCGCCCGCGCGCCACAGCCGAAGCGCAACGACGGTGGACAACACGGTCCAGTGGATCAGGAACGCGACGACGTACGCCGCGAACCACCATGGCCACTTGTCGCCCGACTCCGGAACGCTCGGCAGCGCGAACGTCCACACGCTGAGCGCAGCGGTCAGGCCGGTGACGGTGGCCTGCAATCGCCGTGACGGCGGGGCAAAAGCGACCGCGAAGCGGTAGAGCAGGAACGGGAAGAGCACGAGCAGCTCGATCTCGATGCGAGCCGCGAGCGCTTCCCAGAAGCCGTGGTGATGTGCGGGCACGAGCCGGCCCACGGTGACGATGATCGCCAGCGTGATGAACGAGAGCATGAGGCGGCCGGCCGCCGGGTCGCGACGCCGCGCCCACTGGCCTGCCGCAACCAAGGCGAGCGCAGCGAAGATGACCGAGTTAAGCGCGCCTAGGGCGACAATGGCGGCGTGCACGCCGAGGAGCATAGGCCGCTCTTAGTCGCAAGGGGTTCAATTCACGCGTGAACCCGCGCGTTCTCGTGGTTGATGACGACCCGGCCGTCCGGTCGGCGATCTCGCGTGCCCTGCGAGTCGATTACGACGTCGAAGAGGCGGCAGACGGCTCAGAGGCGCTCGCGCATCACTCGGCGTCGACCGCCGACGCGATCGTCCTCGACCTGCTGATGCCGGGTATCGACGGGCTCGAGGTGTGCCGCACATTGCGCCGCCGCGAGGATCACGTTCCGATTCTCGTCGTCACAGCGCGCGACGCCGTCGAGGATCGCGTCGAAGGCCTCGACGCCGGCGCCGACGACTATCTCGTCAAGCCGTTTGCGATCGACGAGTTGCGCGCACGCGTGCGCGCACTGCTTCGCCGCTCCGGCGCGGGCGACGGCGCGCTGCACTTCGCAGACGTCACGCTCGACCCGGCGACGCGCGAGGCCTATCGCGGCGAACGACGGCTGCAGCTGACACGCACGGAGTTCAACCTGCTCGAGCTCTTCCTGCGCAACCCACGGCAGGTGCTCACGCGGTCGCAGATCTACGAGCGCGTGTGGGGCTACGACTTCGGCGCGACGTCGAACGCGCTGTGGGTGTACGTCGGCTACCTGCGCCGCAAGCTCGAGGAAGGCGGCGAGCCGCGGTTGCTGCACACGGTCCGCGGTGTCGGGTACGCGCTGCGCGAGGAGCTTTGAGCTTTCGCCAGCGGATCACGCTGTTGACGGCGCTCGCCATCGCCGTCACGGTCTCGGGCGCGTCGGTCGCGGTGTGGCTCGTGGCGAAGCACGAGCTCTATTCGCAGCTCGACCAGACGCTCAACTTCCAGGCCAGCTCGACGGGCTTCTACGGCGGCCAGGTGACCGAGGTGCTCCATCCGGACGGCGGCACGACCGGTCTGCCGCTCCCCGTGACGCAACGAGCGCTCGACGTCGCGAACGGCCACGCGGTCGCGTACTACACCAACACCCGGCTCAGAGGGATCCCGGTGCGCGAATACGTGGAGCCGATTCCGCCGGCCGGCGCAGTGCTGACGGTCGCCCCGCTGCGGCCGACGAGGCACGCTCTGTCGCGGATCCGCTTCTGGATCCTGCTCGTCGGCGGCATCGGCATCGCTGCGGCGGCCGCGCTCGCGGCGCTCGTCGGCACCGCGGCACTGCGCCCGGTGCGGCGCCTCACGGCTGCGGCGGAGCGTGTCGCCGCGACCGGGAACCTCGGCGAGCGCGTCGAGGGCGAAGGAGGCGACGAGCTCGGCCGCCTCGCCGCGCGCTTCAACGCGATGCTCGCAGCGCTCGAGGCGTC